>DASSRJ010000095.1:0-9636 GCA_035701845.1 Pseudolabrys sp.
CCTGACCACCAGATGCCCACGAAGTGATCCATCGGGTAGCCGTTCTCGGCGGCACGCTTGACCGCCGTCGGATTCATCGCGCCCCAGCCCCACATGATCATCCATGCCGGACGGTCACGGCGCACGGCCAGCCATTGCGCGGACTGGTCCTGCATCTCCTTGCCGGCGACCGAATACTCTTTCACCGTGAAGCCGTAGTCCTTGGCGAACTGGTGCAGCAGCGGAAGCGGCTCGCGGCCGTATCCGCTCTCGAGGAAGATGAAGCCGATGGTCTTGCCCTTGAGCTTGTCGAGGCCGCCTTCCTTGCCGCCGATGTAACGCATGATCATCGACAGGCCGTCCCAGTAGGTCGCCGGTGGATTGAAGATCCACGGGAACTTGTCGCCGACCGCCGACGCCGAGAGCCCGTAGGCCATCGACAGAATCGGGATCTTGTCGACCGCTGCTTTCGGAATGATCTGCAGGGTGATGCCGGTCGAATACGGATTGACGACCGCCGGCTTCTTTCCCTTAATCGATTCCCAGCACTCGACGCCCTTCTTGGTGTCGTAACCGGTCTCGCATTCCTCGATGTTGAGCTTCACGCCGCCGATCCCGCCGTCGCGCTCGTTAAGCATCGCGAGATAATCATGCATGCCGTTGGCGATCGGGATGCCCGATCCGGCAAACGGTCCGGTTCGATAAGTCAGCAACGGCACATAAATCGAGTCCTGCGCCTGGGCGGTGCCGGTGAGCACGGCGGCTCCCAGCAAGCCTGCGCAGGTCATGCCGACCAGCAGATGTCTTGCCTTCATCATCATCATTCCTCCCTTTAGTTCGCGCCCGGCAAGGCGCGCCTCTGTTTTCTGTTCGCCTGATCCGGCTTCGCCGGGCGGCGATTTCGGAGCCATGGCGTTCACCACACTCGGAAATTGGGTCCTATCTTGCACCATCAGTACGGAAACGGCCACACCCTCAGTTTTTGCTTGCCAATTTGCCACAGCCGGGCGAGGCCGGCCGGCTCCGCAATCAGGAAAAACACGATCAGCGTGCCGGTGACTATGAACGTGATATGCTCGACGGTGGCTGCGTGCAGGGGGACCCCGAACTCAGGCGGCACGAAACGCAGAATAATCGGCAGGATGTAGATCAGCGCCGCGCCCAGGAATGACCCAAGCAGGCTCCCGAGTCCGCCGATAATGATCATGAACAGGATCGTAAAACTCTGGTTGATGTTGAAGACGGTCGATTCCGCGCCGCCGTACCAGAGAAACACCATCATCGCTCCGGATACGCCGCAGTAAAATGAGGATACTGCGAAGGCCAGCAGCTTCGTCGGCAGCAAACGTATTCCCATCAACTCGGCGGCGATATCCATGTCACGCACCGCCATCCACATGCGGCCGATCCGCCCGTGCACGAGGTTGGACGCCATCCAGGTCATCGCCACGACGATCGCGAGCACGATGTAGTAGCGCGTCTCCGCCGTGGCGCGCGGACCGGTCACGATGATGCCGAACAGCTCGCGCTGCGGCACCTCGATCGCTGCCGACACATTGTAATTGTAGATCCAGGGAATGCGGGTGAAACACCACTCGAGGAAGAACTGCGCGGCCAGCGTGGCAATGGCCAGGTAGAAGCCCTTGATGCGCACCGCCGGCAGGCCGAACACAACGCCGGTTCCGGCGGCGAAAAATCCCGACGCCAGGATCCAGATGATGATGTTCACCTCGGGAAAGATCGTGGTCAGCTTGTAGCAGGCATAGGCGCCCACGCCCATAAAGGCACCGGTGCCGAGCGACAGCTGGCCGGTGTAGCCGGTCAGCAGATTGAGACCGATGGACGCGAGCGCGAAGATCAGAAACGGAATCATCACGGCATTGAGAATGAAATCGTTGCTGGTCATCGGAATAATCACGAATGCGATCGCCAGAATAACGACGATGCCGATGCGGTCCTGCAAAATCGGGAACACCGCCTGGTCGCTGGTGTAATTTGTCTTGAACTGACCGGCCTCGCGGTAGAGCATCGTTTCGTCCCTATATCCGCTCGATTATTTTTTCGCCGAACAGGCCCTGCGGCTTGAACAGCAGAAACACCAACGCGATCACATAGGCGAACCAGGCATCGGTACCGCCGCCGATCAGCGGCCCCCAGTAGAATTCCCACATCTTCTCGCCGATGCCGATAATCAGACCCCCGACGATCGCGCCCGGAATGGACGTCAGGCCGCCGAGAATAAGCACCGGCAGCGCCTTGAGGGCGATAACGTCGAGCGCAAACGAAACGTCCGAGCGCGCGCCCCAGAAGATGCCGGTGACCAGCGCAACCAGCCCCGCCGCAAACCACACGATTACCCAAATCTGCTCGAGCGAAATACCGACTGACAGGGCCGCCGCGTGGCTGTCGGCGACGGCGCGCAATGCGCGGCCGATGCGGGTCTTGGAAAAGAAGACTGCAAGCCCCGCGACCATGACTGATGCGATGACCGCCGCCGCGACATCGAGCTTCTGCACGGAGACGATTCCGCCGAGCGCCTTGAAGGTGACGGCGCCTTTCGGCAGATACAGCTGCTCGGTGATCATCACCTTCGGATCGCCGCCGAATACAAATTCGCCTGCGCCGATGAGGAAGTACGTCAACCCGAACGTGGCCATGAACAGAATGATGTCGGGCTGGTTGACCAGCGGGCGCAACACCACCCGCTCGACCGCGAAAGCGAGCCCGAACATGACGGCGATGGTCAGGCCGAGCGCAAGAAACGCCGGCACGCCGGCATCGTAGAGGCCGACCAGCGTCAGAGCGGCAAAGACCACCATGATGCCTTGCGCGAAATTGAATACGCCGGAGGCCTTGAATATCAGCACGAACCCGAGCGCAATCAGCGCATAGAGCATGCCGCCGACCATCCCCTCCCACAGCGTTTGTACGAAGAGATCCGGCGCCGTGCCCATCTGCACGAAGGGGTCGATGAAGATCTGGTAGAGCAGCCCCATCGTGTCCTCAATGTGCCACGCCGAGATAGGCGTCGATCACCGCCTGATTGCCCTTGACCTCGGCGGGCGTGCCGTCGGCGATCTTGATGCCATGGTCGAGCACCACGACCCGGTCGGACAGATCCATCACCACGCCCATGTCGTGCTCGATCAGCGCGATCGTGGTGCCGTAATAGTCGTTGGCGTCGAGCACGAAGCGCGACATATCCTCTTTTTCTTCAAGATTCATGCCGGCCATCGGTTCATCGAGCAAAAGCAGCTCGGGCTCCATCGCCAGCGCACGGCCAAGTTCGACCCGTTTCTGCAGTCCGTAGGGCAGCCGGCCGACCGGCACGCGCCGGATCTCCTGAATTTTCAGGAAGTCGATGATCTCCTCGACGCGGCGGCGATGCTCGACCTCCTCCCGCATGGCCGGCCCATAACGCAGCATCTGCCAGACGAAATTGCTGTGCATCTTGAGCGTGCGGCCCGCCATGATGTTGTCGAGTGCGGTCATGCCGCGAAACAGCGCGACGTTCTGGAACGTGCGCGCGATACCGCCGCTTGCCGCCTCGTGTGGACGCATCCTGGCACGCGCCGCGCCCTTGAACGTGATGCGGCCCTGCTGCGGGTTATAAAACCCGTTAATGACGTTGAGCATCGACGTTTTGCCCGCGCCGTTCGGCCCAATGATCGCGCGGATTTCGCCCTTGCGGATGTCGAAGGAAACGTCGCTGACTGCCTTCACGCCGCCGAACGACAGGGACACATTCTCTACTGCCAACAGCACGTCGCCGACCGCAACCTCGGGTCCGCCGGGGGCCCTCATGCCGCCTTCCCCATTGCGGATGCGACCGGCTCGGTCTTCATGTCACGGATCGTCACGCGGGCGCTGATGACGCCCTTGCGGCCATCTTCAAACGTGACCTCCGTCGAGATGTCGGCTTCTTTCGAGCCGTCATAAAGCGCCTTTATCAGCGGCGCGTATCGTTCTTCGATAAAGCCCCGGCGGACCTTCAATGTCCGGGTGATTTCACCATCGTCGGGGTCGAGCTCTTTGTGCAAGATCAGGAAGCGTTTGATCTGTGCACCCGCCGTCATTTTGTCCTGCGCCAGCGAGCGGTTCACCTCCGCCACGTGCTTTTCAAGCATGTCATAGACCTGCGGATGACCGGCGAGCTCCTGATAGGAGCCGTAAACCACGTTGTTGCGCTCGGCCCAACTGCCGACCGCGGCAAGATCAATATTGAGCATCACGGCAACAAAGTCGCGCTTGTCGCCGTATGCGACCACTTCGCGGATGTTGGGATAGAACTTGAGCTTGTTCTCGATGTATTTCGGCGGGAACAGCGTTCCGTCATTGAGTCGCCCGACGTCCTTGGCGCGATCGATGATCTTCAGGTGCCCGGTCTTTTCGTCGAAATACCCGGCATCGCCGGTCTTCACATAGCCATCCGGCGTCATCACTTCGGCCGTCTTGTCATCGTCCTTGAAGTAACCGGCAAACATGCCGGGTGACTTGAACAGGACTTCGCCATTTTCCGCGATGCGAATATCCACATTCGGGAAGGTACGGCCGACTGTGTCGGAATAAATTTCGCCGTCGGGCTGCGCCGTGAGATACAGGAAAGCCTCGGTTTGCCCGTAAAGCTGCTTCAGATTGAGGCCGATCGAGCGATAGAACGCAAAGAGGTCGGGGCCGATTGCTTCACCGGCCGTGTAGGCTACGCGCACGCGCGACAGGCCAAGCACGTTCTTGAGCGGGCCGTAAACCAACAGGTCGCCCAGCCAGTAGAGCAACCGGCCGCTGAGCGGCACGTGCTGGCCGTTGAGAATGCGCTCGCCGTATTTGCGCGCGACGCCGACGAAATAATGGAACATCTTGCGCTTGAGGAGCCCGGCATCCTCCATGCGGATCGTCACACGCGTCAGCAGCACTTCCAGCGTGCGCGGCGGCGCAAAGTAGAAACTCGGCCCTATCTCACGCAGATCGGCCATCGCCGTATCTGAACTTTCCGGACAGGCTGTGCAAAAGCCGGAGACCAGACCCTGCGCATAATTGAGATAGTGGTCACCGACCCAGGCGAGCGGCAAATAGGCAAGCGACACGTCGTGCTCGGTAAGTCTGTCGAAGGCAACGGTATCCGACGCCGCCTTTATCGAACGTTCGCCGGTAAGCAAGACTCCCTTGGAAGCACCTGTCGTGCCGGATGTATAAAGGATGATGGAAGGATCGCTGCCTTTGCCGGCTGCGATCTCGCCGTCCAGCCACGCGCGCACGGACGGGTCATTGGCAAGCGCCTTGCGGCCTTCGTCGATAACGTCGTCCATCGCATGCAGCCGGCTGTGATCGTAGTCGCGCAGGCCCCTTTTCTCGTCGTAGAGCATCAACTGCAGCCTGGGCACGCGCTCCAGCACCGACTGGATCTTGTCGACCTGTTCCTGGTCCTCGACGGCGGCGAAGCGCGCATCGGCGTGAGCCAGCACGTAGGCCAGTTCGTCCGCAACCGCGTCCGCGTAGACCGGAACGGGAATGGCACCCAGCATCTGGGCGGCCATAACCGACCAGTAGAGCTTCGGCCGATTGGCGCCGACGATTGCGATTGTCTCGCCGCGCTTCAATCCCAGCCGATGCAAGCCAACCGCGTAGGCGCGGACGATGTCGAGCACCTCCGCCCAGGTCCAGGTCTGCCAGATGCCAAGATCCTTGTGGCGCATGGCTGGCCGCGCCTCAAAAACCTGGGCATTGCGAACCAGCAGCTTGGGAAACGTGTCCGCGCTCGCGGCGGCGTTCGGCGCCACAGCCCTCTCCTCCCGTAATGCCGCGCCATCTGGGCGCGTCACAAACCCCTCGCCGTCCTGGTCGGGACGGTCTTGTTATCTCGATATGAAAACACCGCCGGTAGGCGGTCAAGTATCAGTTGGGAGGAATATAAGGCCGGGCCTGTCCAAGTTATTCCGCTGCCTTAAGGAACGGCGCAGAGCCGGACAGAAACTGCTCCCGGAGTGCCGCCTCTTCGGCTTTCGCCGCGGCCAGATGCCGCTGCTTGACCGGGCCAAATCCACGAATCTTTTCCGGGATCGCCGCCAGGCCAACGGCAAAGCGATGGTTACCGGGCGTAAGAAATTCGCAGATTTCTCCGAGAAGATATTCGTAGTCCGCAATCAAGCGACGTTCGGTCCGCCTGTCTTCGGTATAGCCAAAAAGGTCGAACGCGGTGCCGCGCAAGAACTTCAGCTTCGCGAGCAACCTGAACACCGGGAGCACCCAGGGGCCGAATGACATCTTTCCCGGTTCGCCGGTGACCGGATCGCGCCGCGCCAGCAAAGGCGGAGCCAGATGGAATTCGAAGCTCAGCCTGTCGCCGTCGAAGCCTGATTTCACGCGATCAAGAAAAGATGTGTCGGCGTACAAGCGCGCAACTTCATATTCGTCCTTGTACGCCATCAGCTTGAACAGATAGCGCGCCACGGCTTCCGCGAGCCCGCATTGACCGGGAGCCTTTTCGGCTTCCACCGTGCGTACCTTCTCGACCCAATTGCGGTAGCGCCGCGCGTAGCCTGCGTCCTGATAAGCCGACAGAAACTCCGCGCGACGGTCGACGGTTTCGGCAAACGATTGCGACAGCTTGAGGGAATCGTTCTGCTGCTGCGGTTGCGGCTCGATCAGCGCTTCGAGCGCCTTGGGGTCGACCGCTGCGCGGCGTCCATAGCGGAACGCGGCAATGTTCATTGGCACGGCTTCGCCGTTCATCTCGATCGCGCGTTCGATCGCATCCGCCGACAGCGGCAGTGCGCCGAGCTGATAGGCATAACCAAGCATGAACATGTTGGCGCCGATCGAATTGCCGAGCAGCGCGGTCGCAAGGCGGCTCGCATCGACGAAATGACTGCGATCGCCGCCGGCATGACCGCTGATTGCGCGCTTGAGCCTTTCGGTCGGCAGTGAAAATTCAGCGTTGCGCGTGAAATCCCCGGGCAGAAATTCCGCTGTATTGACGACGACCCGCGTCGTTCCCGCTTTCATCGCGCCGAGTACCTTCTTGGCGCCAGCCACAACGATGTCACCGCCAATTACCAGATCCGCACCGCCGGCGGCGACGCGAATGGCATGGATTTCCTCCGGCGTGTTTGCGATGCGGATGTGGCTGTGGACGGCTCCGCCTTTTTGCGCGAGCCCGGCCATGTCAATGACGCCGACACCCTTTCCTTCGAGGTGCGCCGCCATGCCCACAATAGCGCCAATTGTGACAATGCCGGTCCCACCGATGCCGGTGACGATTATTCCGTAAGGATGATTGAGCAGTGGTGCCGACGGCGCCGGCAAAGCGGGCCAATGACCAGGTTCCGCGATGCTTTCGCCTTTTTTCAGCCTGGCTCCGTGAATGGTCACGAACGAAGGGCAAAATCCTTTGATACAGGAGTAGTCCTTGTTGCAGCTCGATTGGTCAATCGTGCGCTTGCGGCCCCATTCGGTCTCGAGCGGCTGCACCGAGACACAGTTGGATTTGATGCCGCAATCGCCGCAGCCCTCGCAGACGAGATCATTGATGACGATGCGCTTGTCCGGATCGGGAAACGCGCCGCGCTTGCGGCGACGCCGTTTTTCGGCGGCGCATGTCTGGTCGTAAATGAGCACGCTCACGCCGGGAACGGTCGCCAGTTCGCGCTGCACGGCGTCGAGTTCGTCACGGTGGTGCACGGTCAAGCCGCGCGGCCACTCGATACCCTTGCCATATTTCCAGGGCTCATCAGTGACGACAACAATCCGCTTGGCGCCCTCCGCGGCTACCTGGGCAGCGATCTGGGGCACGGTCAGCCCGCCATCATTGGCCTGTCCGCCGGTCATCGCAACGGCATCGTTGAACAGGATCTTGTAAGTCATGGTTACGCCGGACGCGATCGCCGCCCGGATGGCCAGATAGCCGGAATGATTGTACGTGCCATCACCGAGGTTCTGGAAAACATGCCCGCGGTTGGAGAATGACGCTTCGCCGATCCAGTTGGCCCCCTCGGCACCCATCTGCGTGTAGCCGAGTGTTTTGCGGTCCATCCATTGCGCCATGTAGTGACAGCCGATGCCCGCATAGGCACGGCTGCCTTCCGGTACGCGCGTCGACGTATTGTGCGGGCAACCCGAACAGAAATAGGGAATTCGCTGGGCAATATCGACCGTTTCCGCGAGAGCTTTCTGCGCCGACCTGAGGCGAGCCACCTGCGCCGCAAGCTCGTCGTTCGAGCCGTAGCGCAGCAATCTTTCGCCAATACAGATTGCGATGTCGTTCGGATCGAGCGCGCCCTTGACCGGGAACAGCCAGTTGCCCTGCTCGTCCTTCTTGCCGATGCACACGGGCTGGTTCGCCGATCCGTAGAGCTCTTCGCGCACCTGCACTTCGATCAGCGAACGCTTCTCCTCGACGACGATGATGAGATCGAGTCCCTGCGCGAATTCAGCCAGCTCCTGGCGGCCGATCGGCCACACGCAGGCAATCTTGAAAATACGAAGGCCTAAATCGTTGCATCTGGTTTCGTCGATGCCGAGTTCGTCGAGCGCCTGGCGTACGTCCAGATAGGCTTTACCGGTCGTGATGATGCCGATTTTCGGCGCGCGGCCGCCGGAGGTGACGATCCGGTTGAGCCGATTGGCGCGCACGAAGGCCAGCATCGCGTCGCGCTTATAGTCGTGCAGGCGCGCTTCCTGGCCCAGGAAGGTATCAACGAGACGTATATTGAGTCCGCCTTCCGGCATTCGGAAGTCGTCCGGCGTTACGATACTGACACGGTCGAGACTGGCATCGACCACCCCGCTCGATTCGACGGTCTCGTGCATGCATTTGAGCGCGGTCCAGGCGCCGCTGAAGCGCGACAATGCCCAGCCGTAAAGCGCATAGTCGGCGAATTCCTGAACGCCCGCGGGGTTCAGGATCGGCATCATGACATCGACAAAATGGAATTCCGACTGGTGCGCGGTGGTGGACGATTCCGCCGTGTGATCATCGCCCATCAAAGCGATCACACCGCCATGCTTCGACGTGCCCGCGAGATTTGCGTGGCGGAATGCGTCACCGGTGCGATCGACGCCGGGGCCTTTGCCGTACCACATGCCGAATACGCCATCGAACTTGCCTTCGCCGCGAAGCTCCGCCTGCTGCGTGCCCCACAGCGCGGTGGCGGCCAGTTCCTCATTGAGGCCGGACTGGAACCTGATATCGGCGACCGCGAGCTGGCGCGCGGCCCGCATGAACTGCTGGTCGAGACCGCCGAGCGGAGAACCGCGATAGCCGGTGACGTAGCCGGCCGTGTTCAGGCCGGCGCGGCGGTCACGCTCCTTCTGCATGAGGCAGGCGCGAATCAATGCCTGATAACCGGTCACGTAGACGTGTGACTGGTTGAGGTCGTACTTGTCGTCGAGGCTGACCGGTCGAAGCGACATGGAACGCCTTGTAAAGCCGGCAATGCGGTGCCGGGTCCCACTCATATAGGGCTAGCCTCAGGCTGCGCAAAGCGCGGAAACCGCGGTGGAGGCTATACTTCACGAGCACCGGGTCAATTTCGAAATTCAAGCGGGCCCTAAAAGGAAATTTCCATAAGCGGGCTCCGCGCGCATTTTGGCGCAATGCAGCAGACAAAGCAGACCCACGCCGGTGTGGGTGGTCAAAACAGCAAGGGGCTGCCAGAACAT
>DASSRJ010000096.1:0-29752 GCA_035701845.1 Pseudolabrys sp.
GCATCTGGGCCTCCCGGAACGAAAGAACCCATGCATCAGCGCAAAATCGCCCTGTCGATCCTCACATTGCCCTTTCCCGGTTCCCATGTTTAAGGTCGCGACCTTTTTGGCCTGCATGATCCCGAAAATCATGTCCTCGACCCCGATCGGGGATGGGGACCAGTCTTCGGAAAAGATCATGCACAAGGACAACGTGACCCTGCATGGCTCGTGACCAAGTCGACATGACGCCGATCGAGACGCGCGACGAGCTCGTCGCCTGGCTCGAAGCAGGCTGCAAGCTGAAGACGCAGTTCCGCGTCGGCACCGAGCACGAGAAGTTCGCCTTCACCGTCGCCGATCATCGGCCGGTACCTTATTCCGGCAAGCGCAGCATCCGCGCCTTGCTTGACGGCATGCGCGATCTGCTCGGCTGGGAGCCGATCATGGAAGGCGACAATATTATCGGCATGTTCGACGTGACCGGAGGCGGCGCCATCTCGCTGGAGCCGGGCGGTCAGTTCGAGCTGTCGGGCGCGCCCTATGACAACGTGCATCAGACCGCAGCCGAGCTGATGGCGCACCTTGCACAGGTGCGCGAGGTGGCGAAGCCTCTGGGTATCGGTTTCCTCGGCATCGGCATGACGCCGAACTGGACGCGCGGCGATATGCCGAAGATGCCGAAGGGCCGCTACAGGATCATGACCGCCTACATGCCGAAGGTCGGCAAGCTCGGCCTCGACATGATGTACCGGACCTGCACGGTGCAGGCCAACCTCGATTTCGCCAGTGAAGCCGACATGGTCAAGAAGTTGCGCGTGTCGCTCGCGCTGCAACCAGTGGCGACTGCATTGTTCGCCAATTCACCTTTCACCGAGGGCAAGCCCAACGGTTTCCTGTCGATGCGCTCGCAGATCTGGACAGACACCGACAACCAGCGCGCCGGCACGCTGCCCTGGGCGTTCGAGAACGGCATGGGTTTTGAACGCTGGGTCGATTACGCGCTCGATGTTCCGATGTACTTCGTCAAGCGCGGCGACAGATACATCGACGTCGCGGGCAAGTCGTTCCGGGTGTTTTTCGCGGGCAAGCTGGCGGAATTGCCGGGCGAGCGGCCGACGATTTCCGACTGGGCCAACCACCTGAGCACGATTTTCCCGGAGGTGCGGCTCAAGCGGTATCTGGAGATGCGCGGCGCCGATGGCGGGCCGTGGCGGCGCCTGCCGTCGCTGTCGGCCTTCTGGGTCGGCCTGCTTTACGACGATGATGTACTCGAAGCGTGCTGGGAAATGGTGAAAACATGGACAGCTGAGGAGCGGCAAAGGCTGCGCGACGACGTGCCGAAGCTTGGCTTCAAGGCGCAGATCCGCAATCGCGACGTGCTGTCACTCGCGGGTGAATTGGTGCGGCTGTGCTCACAAGGCCTGGGGCGGCGCAAGCGGTTCGACCGCAACGGCCGCGACGAAACGCGCTACCTGCGTCCGCTCGAGGAATCGATTGCGCGTGGCATCACGCCGGCGGAAGAACTGCTCGAGCGCTTTCACGGCGAGTGGGGCGGCTCGGTCGATCCGGTTTTCGAGGAATACGCCTATTAAATTCGTCGTCCCGGGCGAGCGCAGCGAGACCCGGGACCCATACGCCGCAGTCTCTCGATAGTCTGCGGAGTATGGGTCCCCGCCTTCGCGGGGACGACATTCATTAACTACTCCGCCGCCTGTGCTGCGTCCGACAGGTTGTCGAGCGACGAGATGATGTGTTCGGCGAGAGCATCGGCGAGCGCGGAGCTCTCGTGCGCGTTGCGCACCAGCCCGATGCGGCAGCTCGGCAGGTCGGGGAAACCGTCCGAGGCGGATAGAACGCGCATGCCGGGACGCAGGCCGGACTCAGGAAGCACCGAGACCGCGAGCCCGGCGAGCACGGCCGCGGCGACCGCGCCGGCATTCGAGCTCGAGTAGAGCACGCGGAACGGACGGCCGATCGCTTCCAGCCGTTCGATGGCGATGCGGCGCCACGTGCAGCTCGGCCGTCCGAGCGCCAGCGGCATGCGCTCCTCAAGATGCGTCGAATGGCGGTTGGACGTCACCCAGAGCAGGCGCTCGCGGCGAAAAGTTTCCGAGGCGCGCTTGCTTTCACAATTGGTGACAATGGCGAGGTCGATCTCGTTGGCGTCGATACGCTCGAGCAGGTCGACGGACGGTTCGCAGATCACCGAGAGCTCGACCGCCGGGTAGCCGCGCGAAAAGCGCGCCATGATCTCGGGCAGATAACGGTCGGCATAGTCATCGGGCACGCCCAGGCGCACGCGGCCGGACAGTTCGGCATCGGAAAACGCGGCCAGGGTCTCGACGTTGAGTTTCACGATTCGCCGCGCGTAATCGAGCAGGCGCTGGCCGTCCTCGGTCAGCTTCGACGCGCGCCCGTCGCGCGAAAAAATCGGGCGCTCGATCCGCTCCTCGAGCCGCTTCATCTGCATCGAGACGGCGGATTGGGTCTTGTTCACGACTTCGGCCGCCTTCGTAAAGCTGCCGGTCTCCGAGATGGCAATGAAGGTGCGCAACTGGTCGGTATCGAGCATTGCGGTCATGACGGCGGATCCTGAAATGGCCAATTTCCGGGCCGGGGTGACAATATCATCATTTCTGATCGATCAGATTAAAAACATTCGTTTCACTAATCAATCCCCGCAGTGCAATATATTTTGCACCAGAGGAATCGGGTGGGGATTTCGGGTGGTTCTGGGCAGCGCCAATAGCGATTTTGGCGCCGTAACCACTGGACTGAATTGGAGACTGCCATGAGTGCCCCATACCCTGTTTTGCCGGTCGCCGGCGGCACGCTCGTGCGGGTGTTTGCCTCCCTGGTGGCGCTGGTTACCGCCTGGCTCAAGGAGCTGGCGCGGGCGAGACGCCACCGCCGCGAGGCCAATATTCTGGCCGGACTCGACCGACGCATGCTCGCCGACATCGGCATCACCCGTGCCGACGTTCGCGATGCCTTTTCGGAGCCGTTCTGGGACGACCCGACCGCGCTTCTGCGCGAGCGCGCACTGGAACGGCGTCTGAACGGCGCGATTCGCCGCAGTAAAGTCAATGCGGGAGTTAGCGATGCCTTCCGGCGCCCGCCAACCGACCGTCCCGCGCGCCAGACACTGTAACGAGATCAGGCAAACGGCCGAGCCCTCTCATCGGCCGCTCGATCCGACACCCGCGATCATCCCCTCTCGCGGCCGGATCCGCGCCCGCCGGCCCCTCCGGCGGGCGCCTTATTTGAATTTAATTCGCTGCGCGAAAAGTCCTCGCTGACGTTGTTGTGTCTGCACAATGACGGAGGGCTGGGTTACCATGAGCGAGGGGCAACGCTTCATAACGACTCTTTTCAGGGTTGATCGCGCGCGCAATGCGAACACCGATCAAGCTAGGGGCCGCGCTCGCACTCGCCATGCTCGCGCTTTCCGGTCAAGCGCAAGCCCAAAGCGGATTTGACCGCATCGGCGGCGACTACCTGAGCTTCCAGGTCCGCAACGGGGATCCGGCCGTTTGCGCGGCGCGCTGCGAGCGCGACGCACGCTGCCGCGCCTGGAGTTTCTCCTATCCGCGCACCGCCAACACGGCCGCGACCTGCTGGCTGAAAGGCCAGGTGCCGGCGCGCGTCGAGGACAAATGCTGCGTTTCCGGTGTCCGCGGCTCGGGTGTGATCGAACCGCGCAAGGGACCGGTGGAGTATTCGATCGACCGGCTCGGCGGCGACTACCGCAGTCTGGATGTGACGGCCGATTCAGTCGGCGCCACGTGCAAGGCGGCGTGCGAGGCGGATAACCGGTGCCGTGCGTGGACCTATGTGCGGCAGGGCTACATCAGCCCTGGCGCGCGCTGCTATCTGAAGGACAGGATCACGCGGCCGCGGCACAAGCCCTGCTGCATTTCGGGAGTGGTGCGCTGAACCAGTTTTATGACGACTGATCTAATGCACCGGCGTAAAAAAGCGCGACAGCCGCAAGCCAGACGGCCAGTCCTGGATCGGCCGGCTTTTGACGGCGAGATCCCATGAGCCAACGATCGCGTCGACGCGGCCGACCAGATCTTCGACCGGCAGCAGCCCGACACCGCCTGCGCGGACAGGCACGCGGCTATCGGCGGAATTGTCGCGATTGTCGCCCATGACGAAGAGATGACCGGGCGGTACGACAATGTCCGGCATATCGTCGTATTCGCCGTGAGTGGTCATCTTGAAGATCGGATGCTCATGGCCCCCGGGCAATGTCTCGATGAAGCGCGCAGCGGTAATGGTGCTGCCGTCCTCGGTTTCCATGGCGCCCGCTCCTGCGGCCTTGATAGCGACAGGTTTGCCGTCGATGCGGACCTGGCCGCGGCTGACACCGATGCGGTCGCCCGGCAATCCAATCACGCGCTTGACCCAGATCTGCGAGCGATCGCCCGGCCAGCGGAAGACGACGACGTCGCCGCGCTTGGGGAGAGCCGCAAAAACGCGCTGCGTGATCGGGAAAACAAAGAAAGCGGGAAGTGAGGCGCTGCTGTAGCCGTAGGGATATTTCATCGCCAGCAACTCATCGCCAATCAGCAGTGTCGGTTCCATTGAACCGGAAGGAACGTAGAACGGTTCGGCGATCGCGGTCTTCGCCGCCAGCACGATCAGCACGATGGCCGCGATGTCGGCAATATTTCTGATCCAGCCGCGCAGGCCGGACTGTTTCTTCTGCATCTCTCAACTCCCGGATCAGGCCGTTCCGCCCACGGTAATTCTATCCATGCGCAGCGTCGGTTGCCCGACACCGACCGGCACGCCCTGGCCGTTCTTGCCGCAGGTGCCGATGCCCGGATCGAGGGCGAAATCGTTGCCGATCATTGTGACGCGATGGAGGTCGGTCGGCCCGTTGCCGATCAGCATGGCACCTTTGACCGGCGCGCCGATTTTGCCGTTCTCGATTCTGTAGGCCTCGGTGCATTGGAACACGTATTTTCCCGAGGTGATGTCGACCTGGCCGCCGCCGAAACTGACGGCGAAAAGCCCGTTCTTCACCGAAGCGATGATTTCCTTCGGATCGTGTTTCCCTGCGAGCATGTAGGTGTTGGTCATCCGCGGCATCGGCACGTGCGCGTGCGACTCGCGCCGTCCGTTGCCGGTTGGTTTCATGCCCATCAGCCGCGCGTTCTGCCGGTCCTGCATGTAGCCGACGAGGATGCCGTCCTCGATCAACACCGTGCGGTTGGTCGGCGTGCCTTCGTCGTCGATCGAGAGCGAGCCGCGACGGGCCTGCATCGTGCCGTCGTCAACGACGGTGACGCCTTTTGCAGCGACCTGCTGGCCCATGAGGCCGGCGAACGCAGATGTCTTCTTGCGGTTGAAGTCGCCCTCGAGGCCGTGGCCGACGGCTTCGTGCAGCATCACGCCCGGCCAGCCTGAGCCGAGCACGACATCCATTTCGCCGGCAGGAGCGGGGATCGCATCGAGATTGATCAGGGCTTGCCGGACAGCTTCATCAACCGCGCCTTGCCAGGCGTCGGGCGCGATGAACCGTTGAAAACCTTCGCGGCCGCCGAAGCCATAGCTGCCGGATTCCTGACGGTCGCCGTCGCCGGCGACAACCGATACGTTCAGGCGTACGAGCGGGCGAATGTCGCGATAGACCTCGCCATCGGCGCGCAAAATCTCGACCACCTGCCAGGTCGCCGCCACGTTCGCCGTCACCTGGCGCACACGTGCATCTTTGCCGCGCGCATAAGCGTCGATTGACTCGAGCAATCTCACCTTTGCGTCGAAGGCCGGTGCGCCGAGCGGATTGTCGTCCGTGTAGAGTTTGCGATTGGTCCGGCTCGGTGCCTCGGCGTAGGTTCCGCAATGTCCGCCTTTGACCGCGCGCACTGCTTCGGCTGCGCGCGCAATCGCACCTTCCGACAGGTCGGATGCATGCGCGTAGCCGACCGCTTCATCTTTCACCGCACGCAGGCCAAAACCCTGCGCCGTATCATACGTCGCCTGCTTGAGCCGCCCGTTGTCGAAAGTAAGCGCCTCGGCCTGACGGTATTCGAGGAACAGTTCGCCATCGTCGGCACCATCGAGCCCGCGGCCGATCAGTTGGCGCACCTTGGCGCGGTCGAGGCCTGCACGGTCGATAAGAGAACCGGGAATGCTCATGGTCCGCTCCTGGTCGACTCCTGGTCGGCTCCGTCAACGAATGACTGTTAGATAGGATGGCGGATGCCGGGCTGCGAGAGGCTCAAGGCAGCTTGTCGTAGCCTTCGCCAAATCCGGCCAGGCTCATCGGGAAGCCGATGCCTTCTTCGGGTGTCTGAAAGATAATGAATGTCGCCGTTTTCCCGGAGCGCAACTTCTTGATCAGCTCGTCGTCCATGACCACTTCCGCGATGCAGCCGTTGGGCAGGCAGCGAACAAAACCGGCGCGGCCGATATCGGCCTGGTCGATCTTGAGCCCCAGCCCTGACGGCAGCAGTACGCCGAGAGGCGCAACCACACGCATCAGCCGGCTTTTCTGATCGGCGGTCTTGAGCACGATAACGGTGAGACCGACATTGGCACGGTCCTCGGCGGTCACGCTCTGGATCAGGGCGCACTGCTCGGTTTTGGCGCCCGGCGGCGTATCGCAGCGGATCTGCCAGTCTTTATGCACAGACTTTACGGCGCCCTGGGCGAAGGCATGGTCCGCAGACGCGAGCGTCAGCAGCACGGCCAGCGCCACGGATCCGAGTATGGATCCAGGCCAGCGCGCGCCGAAACATGCATGCCTGTCATGCCTGGAAAATAGCATCGTAAGGTCCTTCAGCATCCGGCCATCAGCCCTTTCGGGGCGCAGACTAAGCGAATCGTCGCCCACTCGGCACATATTTGTTCTGGTTGGGTCATGCCCGGCCAATCCTGTCAAGCAAGGCGAGGCGGCGAGGATGTCGCTGCGGCGACCCCGGAGGGCCCGGAAATGCGATGCCGAAAGCGGGTTTCGAGTACGCCGTTTGTCGCAGACGGGAGATAATGAGGTGCATTGCGGCAGGGCAGGAATTATGGTTTGAGAGGCCGGGATTTTCCCCCGTCCCGCCGCACCGCCCAAGCTGCCACGCCCGTGGCAAATGCCGTGCTCAGCGGGACCGCGCCGGACATCATGACAGTGGTGGGCGGCAAAAAAAGGGGCCTGAGCAGGCCGTTTTTTCTCGTCGAAGGAGCGCATTGGACAATGCTGGTGCTCAAGCGGTTGGTTGCATTCATCATCGTGGGCGTGACGTCACTTTCGACAGGTGCGGCATTCGCCGCGACGACCGGCCAACCGGAACCCTGGCAGCTCGGGCTGCAGAAGGGCGCCACGCCGGTGATGGACGACATCATCTGGTTCCATGATTTCCTGCTGTGGGTGATCACCGCGATCGCGGTGTTCGTGCTCGCACTGCTCATCATTGTGGTCGTGAAGTTCAACGCGCGCGCCAACCCGACCCCGTCGCGCACTACACACAACACGGCGATCGAGGTGCTGTGGACGGTCGTGCCGGTGCTGATCCTGGTAACGATCGCGATTCCGTCGTTTCGTCTGCTGTTCTACCAGCTCAATATTCCAAAAGCGGACGTGACGGTGAAGGCGACCGGCAAGCAGTGGTTCTGGACGTACAGCTATCCGGACAGCAAGTTCGAGTTCGACTCGCTGATGGTGCAGGACAAGGATCTCAAGCCCGGTCAGCCGCGCCTGCTCACCGTCGACAACGAAATGGTCGTTCCGGTGAACAAGGTCGTGCACGTGCTTACAATCGGCGCCGACGTGATCCATTCGTTTGCGGTTCCATCGTTCGGCATCAAAATTGACGCGATCCCCGGCCGCATCAACGAAACCTGGTTCAAAGCCGAGCGCGAAGGCACGTATCACGGTCAATGCTCGGAGCTTTGCGGCAAGGATCACGCCTTCATGCCGATCGTCGTCCGGGTGGTGAACGAGAAGGACTACACCGCGTGGGTCGAGCAGGCGAAGAAGAAATTTGCAACTGATGACAGCCGTCCGACCGCGGTGGCCGCGGCCGACGGGGGAAAGTAACGCGGGCGACGAAAACGGGTCGAAGGACGATAAAGATGGCGAGCAATACGGCTGCGGCACTTGGCGCACACGATGCCCACGAGCATCATCCGACGGGTTGGCGGCGTTTTGTGTATTCGACAAATCACAAGGACATCGGCACGATGTACCTGGTGTTTGCGCTGATAGCAGGCGTTATTGGCGGCTGCTTGTCGATTGCTATCCGCATGGAGCTCCAGAATCCCGGCATCCAGTTCTTCCCAACGTCGCACGAGTTCGACGTGTTTACGACTGCGCACGGCCTGATCATGATTTTCTTCATGGTAATGCCGGCAATGATCGGCGGATTTGGAAACTGGTTTGTTCCGCTGATGATCGGCGCGCCGGACATGGCCTTTCCGCGCATGAACAACATCTCGTTCTGGCTGTTACCGGCGTCGTTCGCGTTGCTCATCTCCTCGGTGTTCGTTGAAGGCGAGCCGGGTTCGCTCGGCGCAGGCACCGGCTGGACCCTGTACGCGCCGCTCTCGACCAGCGGCCACCCGGGCCCTGCGGTCGACTTCGTCATCCTGTCCCTGCACCTCGCGGGCGCCTCATCGATTCTCGGCGCCATCAACTTCATTACCACGATCTTCAACATGCGCGCGCCCGGCATGACGTTGCACAAAATGCCGCTGTTCGTGTGGTCGATCCTGGTGACGGTGTTCCTGCTGCTGCTGTCGCTGCCGGTGCTTGCCGGTGCGATCACGATGCTCCTGACCGACCGCAATTTTGGCACGACATTCTTCGCCAATGACGGAGGCGGCGATCCTGTCCTCTTTCAGCATCTGTTCTGGTTCTTCGGTCATCCCGAAGTGTACATCCTCATTCTCCCCGGCTTCGGAATGGTCAGCCAGATCGTGGCTACCTTCAGCCGTAAGCCGGTGTTCGGATATCTCGGCATGGCTTACGCGATGGTTGCGATCGGGGGCATCGGCTTCGTGGTCTGGGCGCATCACATGTACACGGTCGGCATGTCGACCGGCGCGCAGGCTTATTTTATTGCCGCCACCATGGTGATCGCGGTGCCGACCGGCGTGAAGATCTTTTCCTGGATCGCCACGATGTGGGGCGGCTCCATCGAGTTCAAGACACCGATGCTGTGGGCGCTCGGCTTCATCTTTCTTTTCACGATTGGCGGCGTGACCGGCGTGGTTCTCGCCAATGCCGGCGTCGACCGCGTGCTGCAGGACACTTACTACGTGGTGGCGCACTTCCATTACGTGCTCTCGCTCGGCGCCGTCTTCGCGATCTTCGGCGGCTGGTACTACTGGTTCCCGAAAATGACCGGCTACATGTACAACGAGACGATCGGAAAACTGCACTTCTGGGTCACCTTCATCGGCGTGAACCTGGTGTTCTTCCCGCAGCACTTCCTCGGACTGGCCGGCATGCCGCGCCGGTACGTCGACTATCCGGACGCGTTCCACGGCTGGAACATGGTCTCGTCCTACGGTTCATACATCTCCGGCTTCGGCGTGGTCATCTTCTTCTACGGCATGATCGAGGCTTTCGCGAAGAAGCGGGTGGCGGGCAATAATCCGTGGGGCGTCGGCGCAACCACGCTCGAGTGGACGCTGTCGTCACCGCCGCCGTTCCATCAGTTCGAAACCTTGCCGCGCATCAAGTAGCAGCTCATGTCGCTCGTCAGCGAAGGCGCAGACTATCGCGGATCGCTCTCGGCAGGCGCGAGCCTTGCCGAGCCGAGCCTGGCGACGGTCGGCGACTACTTCACGCTGATGAAGCCGCGCGTGATGTCGCTCGTGGTGTTCACGGCCTTGGTCGGCCTGGCGGTTGCGCCCGGCACACTGCATCCGGTGACCGGCTTTACGGCGCTGCTGTGCATCGCGGTCGGGGCGGGGGCCGCAGGTGCGCTCAACATGTGGTACGATGCCGACGTCGATGCCGTGATGACCCGCACGGCACGCCGCCCGGTGCCGATGGGCCGCGTGCAGCCGGGCGAAGCGCTCGCCTTCGGACTCACGCTCGCCGGATTTTCTGTTGCGACGCTCGGCCTGCTGGTGAATTGGCTCGCCGCCGGCCTGCTTGCATTCACGATCTTCTTCTATGTCGCCGTCTACACCGCGTGGCTCAAGCGCTCCACGCCGCAGAACATCGTCATAGGCGGCGCCGCAGGCGCCTTTCCGCCGATGATAGGCTGGGCGGCGACGACGGGCTCGCTGTCGTTTGAGCCGGTTCTGCTGTTTCTGATCATCTTCTTCTGGACGCCGCCGCATTTCTGGGCGCTCGCGCTCTATCGGACGGACGACTATGCGCGCGCGGGCATTCCGATGCTGCCGGTCGTGAGCGGCGATGCCAGCACGCGGCGGCAGATCCTGCTCTACACGCTGATCCTGGTGCCGCTCGGTGTCGCACCCTGGCCGCTCGGCTACACAGGCGCGATCTACGGAGTCACCGCCGTCATCAGCGGCACGATCATGTTGATGCTCGGCTGGCAAGTGCTGCGCGAGCAGCCGCCCGCGGAGCGCGCCAGCCGGAGCCTGTTTGCCTTCTCGATCCTGTACCTGTTTCTGCTCTTTGCGGTGCTGCTGGTCGATCGCGGATGGGGCGGGCTGATGGCCCGGTTGGCCACGTGAGCACGGGGGTCGCCATGAGCGAGCCGCACGACGACGATGGCATCGTGCTGACAGAAGCGCAAAAACGCGCGCGTCGCTCGCGCTCGATCGCGATTGCGCTGGCGCTCGCAGCACTGGTCATATTGTTCTACGCCATGACGCTGGTGAAAGGACCGGGCGTTTTGATTCGCCCGATCTGAGTGAAACAATGGCCGGACCCGCGCACCAATCCGATCGAAAGCCGCTGCGGCGCGATGCGCTGGTTGCTGCCTGCTGCGGCGCCGTTGTGGTGAGCATGGTCGGCGCGGCTTACGCCGCCGTGCCGTTTTACAACTGGTTCTGCAAGACGACCGGGTTCGGCGGCACGACGCAGGTTTCCGAAAAGGCTCCCGATCACGTGCTCGGCCGGACGATCACGATCCGGTTCGATTCCAATGTCACTCCCGGATTGCCGTGGAAATTTGTGCCCGAGCAAAACGAGATCAAGGTGCGGATCGGCGAGGTGGCGACAGTCAACTACAAGGTGGTCAATGAGGCTGCGCGCGAGATCGTCGGGCAGGCCTCGTACAATGTCTCGCCGCCGACGGTCGGTGCCTATTTCAACAAGATCAACTGCTTCTGCTTTACCGAGCAGCGCATGAAGCCGGGCGAAACGCGCGAGATGACGGTCGTATTCTATGTGGATCCGGCAATCGTCAAGGACCGCGACCAGGACACCCTCAATACGATCACGCTGTCTTACACGTTCTACCGGATTCGCGATCAGGAGCGTCCGGTGGCTGAAACGCCCGCTGTGAATTCGAAAAAGCTTTAACGCATGATCCCGAAAAGTGGAGACCGGTTTTCGGGTAAGATCATGCGTCAACAATAGACGGAGACGAGGACGATGGCCGACGCCCACGCCAAGCATCACGACTACCATCTGGTCGATCCGAGCCCATGGCCGGCGGTCGGTTCGGTGTCAGCCTTCATTCTCGCCGTCGGTGCGATCAGCTGGATGCACCACATGTATCCCGCCGCGCCGCTGGTGTTCGGCGTCGGCGTGCTCGGCATACTCTACACTTTCGTCGCCTGGTGGCGCGATGTGATCCGCGAAGCGCAGTACGCCGGCTTCCACACGCGCGTCGTCCAGATCTCGCACCGCTACGGCATGATCCTCTTCATCGCCTCGGAGGTGATGTTCTTCGTTGCCTGGTTCTGGGCTTACTTCAACACCGCGCTGTTTCCCGGCGAAGCGCATGAAATCGGCCGGCTTGCCGTCACCGGCGGCGTGTGGCCACCGAAGGGAATCGAGACCTTCGATCCCTGGCACCTGCCGCTGCTCAACACATTGATTCTGCTGACGTCTGGCACAACGGTGACCTGGGCGCATCACGCACTCCTGGAAGATGATCGACAGGGCCTGAAATGGGGCCTGATCCTCACCATCCTGCTCGGCCTCACCTTCACCGCAGTGCAAGCCTACGAGTACTCGCACGCGCACTTCCACTTCAGCGGAAATATCTACGGTGCCACGTTCTTCATGGCGACCGGCTTCCACGGCGCGCACGTTATCATCGGCTCGATCTTCCTGATCGTCTGCCTGCTGCGCGCCTTGGCGGGCCACTTCAGTCCGAAACAGCACCTCGGCTTCGAATTCGCGGCCTGGTACTGGCATTTCGTCGACGTGGTATGGCTGTTCTTGTTCGCCTGCATCTACGTGTGGGGCGCGGGTGCGCCGCATCCGGAGTGAGCAAAGCGGATATTTTCTTTAAGAGGGCGGCGTCATCACGCCGCCCTTTTGTTTTGATGGTCCTATAGCCGATGATCGATCAAGCATCGCCGGAGAGTCTGCCGATCGGCCGCGGCCTGCGCGGGCGTTGCCCGCGTTGCGGCGAAGGGCGCCTTTTCCAGGGCTTCCTGGCGCTTCGTCCGGCCTGCGAACGCTGCGGGCTTGACTACGGCTTCGCTGATGCCGGCGACGGGCCTGCAGTATTCGTCATCCTGATCGGCGGCGGCATCGTCGTTTTCGCCGCGCTGATCACCGAGGCGCTCTTTCAGCCGCCTTATTGGCTGCACGCACTGCTATGGCTGCCGTTGATTCTGATCGTGACGCTTGCGCCGCTGCGTCTGCTCAAAGGTCTGTTGATCGCGCTGCAGTATCATCACAAGGCTGCCGAGGGACGTCTCGAGCGACGAGGTGACGCGTGAGCAAGGAACTGAAGCGCAAGCGCCGCGCTACTGTGCTCGACGCAACCATATTCGCGCTCGCCGGCGTGGCGATCCTGATCGGACTCGGCGTGTGGCAGCTTGACCGCAAGGTCTGGAAGGAAAACTTGATCGCGACTTTGAACACGCGGCTTGCGGCGGCTCCGGGCGATCTTCCGCCGCGCGACAGCTGGCGGATACTGAAGGAGAGTGAAGCGGAATTCCGCCGCGTCGCGTTTCCCGCCGAATTTATCAACGGAGAAGAAGCGCTGGTTTACACGGCCGGCTCGCCGCTGCGTTCCGACGTGAAGGGACCGGGCTATTGGGTGTTTGCGCCGGCGCAGCTCGCCGGCGGCAGCATCGTTCTGGTCAATCGCGGGTTCATTCCGGTCGGCCGCAAGGACCCGGCAACTCGAACGGAAGGAACACCGCATGGCAGTGTCGACATCGTCGGGGTCATTCGCTGGCCGGAATCGCGTGGCTCATTTACTCCGCCTGACGATCCCAGGGACAACGTCTGGTACCTGCGCGACTCCAATGCGATCGCCGCTTCGAAGAAATGGCTGACTGCGGCGCCGTTCTATATCGATCAGGAGTCGCCTGTTCCGCCGGGCGGTGTGCCGAAGCCGGGCAGGCTCGAAGTTCATCTGCCCGACAATCATCTTGAATATGCGATCACCTGGTTCGGGCTCGCGCTGGCGCTGGCCGGCGTCTACGTGGCATGGCTCGCACGCCGGCTTTTCGGGCGCTATTGAGCATTTCTTGTGAAAACAGGTGCCCGCGGCTACTGTGCGGTCGAGCGCGAGGTCGGTATCGACCACTAAAACAAAGCGAAATCAATGCGTTACGTCTCAACACGGGGCGAGACCGCCCCGCTTGATTTTGTGGAGGTGATGCTCGCGGGCCTTGCCCGCGATGGCGGACTCTATGTTCCGGAGTCCTGGCCCGCGCTCGGCCGCGAGACGATCGCGGGTTTCGCCGGCAAACCTTACGCCGAAGTCGCCGTCGACGTGATCCGCCTCTTTGCCGGCGGCGGCATTGCTGACGCCGATCTCGCACGCATGGCCCGAGAGGCCTACGGCGGTTTTCGTCACCCGGCGACGACGCCGCTTGTGCAACTCGACTCCAGCCTGTTCGTGCTCGAGCTCTTCCACGGCCCGACGCTCGCGTTCAAGGATCTCGCAATGCAGCTGGTTGCGCGCCTGATGGATCATGCGCTGCATCAGCGCGGCGAGCGCACGACCATCGTTGTGGCGACCTCTGGCGACACGGGCGGCGCTGCAGCGGAAGCGTTCAGGGGACGCGGGCAGGTCGACGTGGTGGTGCTGTTTCCGCGCGGACGCATCTCCGACGTGCAGCAACGCATGATGACCACCGTTCCCGATACCAATGTGCACGCGGTCGCCATCGAGGGCACCTTCGATGACTGTCAGGCGCTGGTGAAAGGTATGTTCAATCACCACGCCTTCCGCGATCGGGTGCACCTGTCGGGTGTCAACTCGATCAACTGGGCGCGTATCGTCGCTCAGACAGTCTACTATTTCACGGCCGCGGTCGCGCTCGGCGCACCGCATCGGAAAATCGCATTCACGGTGCCGACCGGGAACTTCGGCGACGTCTATGCCGGCTACGTCGCCGCGCGCATGGGGCTGCCGGTCGACCGGCTTGTCGTCGCAACCAATGCCAATGACATCCTGGCGCGGGCTTTCGCCACCGGCGCTTACGAAATTCGCGACGTGATCGCGACCACGTCTCCATCGATGGACATCCAGGTTTCGTCGAACTTCGAGCGTCTGCTGTTTGATGCAAACGGCCGCGACGCAGCTTCGGTGCGCGCGCTGATGGGCTCACTCGCCCAATCGCGCCGGTTTGTAGTGTCGGCGCAGGCGCTCAAGGAATTGCGCGCGCTGTTCAGCGCCAATCGCGCCGACGAGCAGGAGGGTGCCGCTGAAATTCGTGCCTGGATGAAAGAGGCCAACTATTGCGTCGATCCGCACACCGCAATCGCCCTGGCGGTTGCCGAAAAGGAGACGCGCGACGCGTCCGTGCCGATGGTCGTGCTGTCGACGGCCCATCCGGCCAAGTTTCCGGCCGCGGTGAAGGCCGCCTGCGGCATCGAGCCGCCGCTGCCCGACTGGCTGGCCGATCTGCCGAAGCGGAAGGAACGGGTCACGGTGCTGCCGGCCGATCAGGCGGCAGTCGAACGGTTTGTGGCGTCGGCCTCGCGTGCCGCGCGTGAAGGAGCAGCGGCATGACTGTGCAGGTGACTCGTCTTCCATCCGGCCTTTCGGTGGTGACCGACCGGATGGCCCATCTTGAAACTGCGTCGCTCGGCATATGGATCGCGTCCGGCAGCCGCAACGAGAAGTCCGATGAGCATGGAATTTCCCATCTGCTCGAGCATATGGCGTTCAAGGGCACGACGCGGCGGACCGCGCGGCAGATTGCCGAGGCGATCGAGGCCGTCGGCGGTGATCTCAACGCGGCAACCAGCGTCGAATCGACCGGTTACTTCGCGCGCGTGCTGAAGGCGGATGTGCCGCTCGCGATCGACGTGTTGTCTGACATTCTCTCGGACCCCACATTCGACGCGGAAGAGCTCAGGCGCGAGCAGAACGTCATCGTGCAGGAGATCGGCGCAACCGAAGATGCACCGGACGATCTGGTCTTCGACAGGCTGCAGGAAACGGCGTTTCCGTTACAGTCGGTTGGCCGTTCCATTCTGGGCACGCCGGATACCGTGCGCTCATTCAATCCGATGCGTTTGCGCGCCTATCTGTCGCGGAATTACAAGGCTCCGGGCATGGTCTTCGCCGCGGCCGGTGCTGTCGACCACGCCGCCATTGTTGCCGACGTTGAAAAACGGTTTGCAAGCTTCACGGACCCGGCGGCGCCGGCTCCCGAGCCAGCGAGCTTTCGGGGCGGCACGCGCGTCGAGACGCGCGATCTCGAGCAGGTCCATATCGCCATGGCGCTGGAAGGGTTGCCCGTGCGCGACGACCAGCTTTACAGCCTGCAGGTCTTCACCAGCGTGCTGGGCGGCGGTATGTCGTCACGCCTGTTCCAGGAAGTGCGCGAAATCCGTGGTCTTTGCTACGCGATCCATGCCTTCCACATGCCTTACGCAGACACCGGCCTGTTCGCGCTCTATGCCGGCACGGACGAAGCCGACGCGCCTGAACTGATGCGGGTGGTGATCGATCAAATCGGCAACGCCACCGAAACCCTCAATGACATCGAGATCAATCGCGCCAAGGCGCAAATGAAAGCAGGATTGCTGATGGCGCTGGAAAGCTCCGAGGCGCGTGTCGGGCAACTGGCGCGGCAGATGCTTGCCTATGGGAGGCCGATTCCGCTCGACGAGATCGTGGCGAAGGTCGACGCAGTCACGATCGCAAGTGCGCGAGCTGCCGGTGCTGCGTTGGTCAGCCGCGCAAAGCCTGCGATCGCGGCGCTCGGGCCCGGCAACGGTCTTGCCAGCACTGCCGCGATCGCTGAGAGTCTGTTTCGCCGCGCAGCCTGAACCGCGCGGCCGGCCTTACGTCCATGGCACTCTTCCGAACCGTCAGCTTCAACGAGATCATCCCGGGTATCACCGGCGCCGGCGTCACTTTGCGGGCGCCGCATAGCGGCGATTTTGCCGAATGGGCGGCGCTGCGCGCAGCCAGCCGCAATTTCCTGGTGCCGTGGGAGCCGACGTGGCCGTCAGACGATCTCACGCGCGGCGCCTTTCGGCGGCGGCTCAAACGCTATGCCGAGGACCAGCGCAGCGATCTTGCCTATGCCTTTCTGATCTTTCGGAATGAAGATAACGCGATGGTGGGAGGCCTGACGCTTGCCAATATCCGCCGCGGCGTCGCGCAGGCAGGCAGTATCGGCTACTGGATCGGCGAGCGCTTTGCGTGCAAAGGCTACATGACCGCCGCCGTGCGCGCGCTGATCCCGTACAGCTTCACCACGCTGCGGCTGCACAGGCTGGAGGCAGCCTGCATCCCGAGCAACACGGCGTCGGTTCGCCTTCTCGAGAAAGCCGGATTCAAGCGCGAAGGCTACGCGCGCGGTTATCTTTGCATCAACGGGATCTGGCAGGATCACCTGTTGTATGCGCGGCTCAAGGACGACATCGACTGAGCTGCGCCTTGGGATTGCCGATCTTCACTTGCTATAACGGTAAGAGTGCATGGGTTCGCATGTAGAACGAGGATTGTGGTGAAGGGAACCGGACGCGCAGTAACTGTTTCGACCGCGATCACGACGTTCATGTGCCTGGCGCTGGGTCTGGCGGGCTGTAGCTCGACCAATGTGTTCAGCACATCCGCCCTGGATCTGTTCAGCACCTCATCGAAGGCGACGTCCGGCGATGCCGGTGTCGCCCCCGATCCGAATGCCGATGTCGAATGTCCCGACATCCAAATCAGGAGTGGTGCTGCGACATTGATGATCGGCAGCAAGCCGGGTGAGGGTGAGCCGTCCGCGCTTGACCTGCGTTATCAGGTCACGATCGTCCGCACCGCACGCGAATGCCGGGTCACGGCCGGCGTCATGACCATGAAGGTCGGCATCGAAGGGCGTGTCATCACCGGTCCGGCGGGTGGGCCCGGTACGGTCGACGTGCCGCTTCGGCTTGCCGTTGTGCAGGAAGGGGTCAACCCGAAGACCGTCTTGTCGAGGTTCGCGCGCGAGCAGGTGACGATTGTCGAGGGGACTAATCGCGCGACCTTCACCCACATCGATCCTGAGATTTCATTTCCGATGCCGCAGCCCGCCGCAAATATCGACGCCTATGTTGTCTATGTCGGATTTGATCCTCTGGGGGCACAGCAGGAAAAGAGAAAACCAGCGTCGAAACCGAAGCCCCGCGTTGCGCCGAAACCGCGTCAAAGCTGAAGTTGTCCCTGCCAGCCGCGCAATTGGTGCCGCGTGCTGGGCCGGCAGTTGTGCACATCCACGACTTGGATAGCGGGGCTAACCGCGGCCCGGAGCCGCGTCAGGCGATTGACGCCCCCCGTCGGCAGGATATGCGCGGCTAGTTCAGCTTCTTGCGGACGTCGTCGATGCCCTTGGCAATCAGATCGCCCGCGAGCTTGCCCTTGGTCTCGGCACTGAGAATCTTCTCCGCGGCGGCGATGGCGGCTTCGGCAGCCGCGCTGCGAACTTCGGCGGCAGCCTGCGCTTCGGCCTGCGCGATCTTGGTTTCGGCCATCTTTGTGCGCCGCGCGACAAAGTCCTCGATCCGGGTCTTGGCCTCGGCTGCCATGCGCTCGGCCTCGGCTTTCGCGCCGGAAATGATGTCCTGCGCTTCGCCTTCGGCGGCATGCCGCTTGCGCTGGTATTCCGCGAGCAGTTCCGCCGCCTCGTCCTTAAGTTTGCGTGCCTCGTCGAGCTCGGCCTTGATGCGCGCCGCGCGGTCGTCGAGCGATTTCGCGATCATTCGATGCACGCCGAGATAGCCCAGGACACCGACGAACAATACGAAGGCAAGGGCAACCCAGGTTTCCGCCTCCATCAGCATGGCTAAGAGCCTTTCAGCGCGTCGGCGACGGCGGCCGCGACGGCCTTATCGTTGGGCGCCTGGCCGATCAGGCGCTCGACGATTGCGCGCGTCGCGTCCTCGGCGATGCTGCGCACATTGCCCATGGCTGCCTGCTTGGTACCTGCAATGGTCTTTTCGGCCTCAGCCAGCTTGGTATTGAGCTCGTTTTCGAGGGTCTTGCGACGCGCCTCCGCTTCCGCAGCCTGCCGTTCGCGCGTCTCGTTCGCGATCGCTTGCGCGCGGTTGCGCGCGTCGGCCAACGCCTTTTCGTAGGCCGCGACGGCGGCATCGGATTCACCCTTCAGGCGGGACGCATCGGCGAGATCGCCTTCGATGCGTTTCTGCCGGCTCTCGATGATCGAGCCAACGCGCGGCAGCGCGAGCCTGGCCATGAGCACGTAAAGCAGGACGAACGCGATTGCCAGCCACACGAGTTGCGAGGCAAAGGTCTGCGACTGGAACGGCGGGAATCCGCCGTGCCCGCCCTGCGCAGGGTGCTCTGTGCTCGCGGTGTGGGTCGGCTCGGCCATCGTCAGCCCGGCTCAGGACGTCCGTTAGAGCGCGAACAGCAGCAGCAGTGCGATCAGCAGCGAGAAGATGCCGAGCGCTTCGGTGATGGCAAACCCGAAGATCAGGTTGCCGAACTGGCCCTGCGCGGCCGACGGATTGCGCAGCGCGGCGGCGAGATAGTTGCCGAAGATGATGCCCACGCCGACACCGGCGCCGCCCATGCCGATGCAAGCGATGCCCGCACCGATGTATTTTGCTGCCACTGGATCCATAACGAACTCCTTTTAGTTTCCGTTCGGGCCTTAGTGGCCCGGGTGAATCGCATCGTTGAGATAGATGCAGGTGAGGATGGCGAAAACGTAGGCCTGCAGGAAGGCAACCAGCGTCTCCAGCGCCGTAAGAATGACGATCATTGCGAAAGGCAGAATTCCGCCGGCCCAGCCGATCGCACCAAGACTTCCGCCCATGAGAATGATGAAACCGGCAAAGACCTTCAGCGTGATGTGGCCGGCAAGCATGTTGGCGAACAGCCGGACGCTGTGCGAGATCGGCCGTGACAGGAACGACAGGATTTCGATCGCCACGATCAACGGCAGAATGTAGATGGGCACGCCTTTCGGCACGAACAGGCTGAAGAAGTGCAGTCCGTGCCGCCACAGGCCGTAGATCACCACGGTCAGGAATACAGTGATGGCAAGCGCGGCAGTGATGATGATGTGGCTGGTGACGGTGAAGGCATAGGGGATGAGCCCGAACACGTTCAGCGTCAGCACGAACATAAAAATCGAGAACACGAAGGGGAAGAATTTCATCCCTTCGGAGCCGGCCGTCGAGCGTATGGTTGCGGCAACAAATTCGTAGGAAAGCTCGGCCGCCGATTGCAGGCGGGACGGCACCAGGCTGCGTTTGGCCGTCGCGCCGACCAGGAACGCCGTGAGCCCGACGACGGCCAGCATCATGAAAGCCGCAGAGTTGGTGAAGGCGATCTCGACATTGCCGATCTTGGCGACCGGAAAGAGATCAATGATCTGAAATTGGTGGATTGGATCGGCGGCCATGAGCACTAGTCGTCGGTCAGTTGCCTGTCGCGAACGACCCCAGCCGCCCGCATCACGTTGAGAACGCCGGCTGCGAAGCCGAGCAGAAGAAACACGATGAGCCCCCACGGCGAAATACCCAGCCAGCGATCGAGCAGCCAGCCAATCACCGCGCCCACAAGCACGCCGGCCACCAACTCGGCCGACAGCCGGAAACCGCGGGCGAACGCCGAAAGATCGGCGGTCTGACGAGGACCGGAACCGTTTTCGGATGGCCGATTCGCCTTTGCGAGCCGGTTACCGAGACGCTGGAGCCTCGCGGAGAGAGCGGCCTCGTCGTCCGGCGGTTCGTTGCGATTACCAGTGCCGCGCGGATCGTCAGCCATGCTCGCGACTCGCGTGGATTTCAGGTTTCGCGTGTCCCGCCGCCCTAAAAGCCGCGCGGACCATACTTATGGCATTTATGCGAGTCAAGGAAAGGGGACCGCGACATAAGTGTTTGATAACAGAGATCAAACGCCGAATTTTGGACACGTGGACCCAGCATTGTTCCGCTCGCTTCCGAGGGCTGGCGAAGGAACATTGGCGTCCGGGTTCGGTGTCCAAGCGTCCAGGTTTAGTGTCCATGGCGTCGATGCTACGCTTGCAAATTCCAGGCGTCGAACTGAAGGAAGAAAACATGCGCGCCTCGATGCTCGCTCTGGCCGGGATTCTCGCTTGCGCCGCCTCGGCCGCGCCGGCGCAGATCGTGATCGACATGGAAGGCCAACGCGCCGCCCAACCGCCGGTGCAGGATCAGCCAGCTCCCCCGCAGTCTCAGATCGCGCCCCAGGTTGTACCCCAGGTCGCGCCTCAGGTCGCGCCTCAGGTCGCGCCTCAAGTCGCGCCTCCGTCGAAGGCCGAGATTTCGCCCCAGCCGAAGGATGACAGCCCTGAGGCGGCGACTGGCGGCGGCCGGTTCACATTTAATCGCGTCGACAATGGTTTCCTGCGGCTCGACGCGCAAAACGGCCAGGTTGCCTATTGCCGCGCGCAGACGGCCGGCTGGTCATGCCAGGCTGTCCCCGAGAACCGGTCCGAACTGGACTCCGACGTTGCACGCCTGCGCGCGGACATGATGGACCTGAAGACCTTGAAGTCAGACATTGTGCGGTTGCAGGACGAAATCGCCGCGCTGAGGCGGGAGGTCGCGGCGCTGAAAGAACCTCCACCGCCGCGCCCGCCCGCAGAATTGACGCCGCCGGACAAAGGCGGCGATGCCGTCATCAAGTTGCCCACGCATGAGGATGTTGCGCGGGCGCGCGCGTTCATCGAGAGGACATGGCACCGTCTGGTCGAGATGATCACCGCGGTGCAAAAGGACATGATGCAAAAGGGCTGAGCTCTCCAGGCAACGCGAGTCCATGCCGCGCCGCATGTCCACCATCGTCGAAGCTACGCCGCAGCTGATCGCCAGCGCGACCCTGCGGGTCGACACTCCGGGCGCGGGGTTGACCGACATCACCGACAATGCGGCAAGTTTCACCGCGCAGGCGGGTGCCGGCGACGGCGTTCTGCTGGTCTACCTGCGGCACACGTCGGCTTCGCTGACGATCCAGGAAAACGCGGATCCCGACGTCCAGACCGACCTGGTTACCGCACTCGACCGGCTTGCGCCCGAAGATGCGCCGTGGGTTCACGATGCCGAGGGGCCCGACGATATGCCGGCCCACGTCAAGGCGATGCTCAACGGTGTCTCGCTGCAGGTGCCTGTAGTCGCGGGCAAGCTCGCGCTCGGGACCTGGCAGGGCATCTACCTCGTGGAGCACCGGCGCAGGCCGCACAGCCGCGAAGTCATTTTCCAGTTCATCGGCAGCCGGACGCCGGCATAGAAATCTCTGCGGATTCTCGTGAAAAAACGCCCCGCAACAGGCGGGGCGTTTCCAGACATATTGTTGTTTCGGCTATGCCGCCCGAGCTTCCCTGACCTCTTTCCAGATGCTCATGTGCCTTGTCTCTGGCATCAGCATCAGTCCGAGCACGAAGCACACCGCCGGCACTGCAATCGGATAAATGAGCGCGTTGCCGAGGCTGCCCGTGGTCTGGAAGGCTGCAGTCGTGATCAGCGGCACGAGGCCGCCGCCCCAGCCATTGCCGATATGATAGGGGACCGACACCGAGGTGTAGCGAATCCTGGCCGGGAAATATTCAGCAAGGAACGCGCCGATCGGCCCGTAGACCATGCCGACATAGCAGACGAGGATCACGATGATGAAGATCGCGATAGGATAGTTGATGTTGCCCGGCTGCGTGACCGATCCGAGCCACGAGTACAGCGGATAGTAAGTGAGCGCGGCGAGCAGGAAGCCGCCCAGGATCACCGGTTTGCGTCCGACGTGGTCGGACAGCCAGCCGAATAAGATCAGCGATGGCGTTCCTATCAACAGCGCGATTCCGACGATCCACGCCGTCGTCAAGGGATCGACCTTCGAGACCTGTTGCAGGAAGTACAAGGCCCAGAACTGGCCGCTGTACCAGACGACGCCTTCGCCGATCACAATGATGCTGGCGATGAGCACGAACTTGATGTTCGCGGTAAGAAACGCTTCTTTCCAGGGGTTTCTGGTCATCCTTCCCTTGGCCTGAATCTCCTGGAAGATCGGCGTTTCCTGCAGCTGGAGCCGGATCCAGATCGCGATAGCGACCAGCAGGAAGGAGAACAGGAATGGGATGCGCCAGGCCCAGGCATTAAACACTTCGTTGCCGAAATAGGAGCGCGTGGCGATGATCACGACAAGCGAGACCACGATGCCCAATGTCGGCGAGGTTTGCAGCCAGCCGGTGTAGTAGCCGCGCCGCTCGTCCGAAACATGCTCGGCGACGTAGGTGATGGCGCCGCCATATTCACCGCCCAGGCACAAACCCTGGATCATGCGCAGGAAGAACAGCAAGAACGCGGCAAGCAGTCCGATCTGATCGATCGTCGGCAGCAAGCCGATACATCCCGTGCCCAGGCCCATGCCGGTCAGGGTCACAAGAAACGTGTACTTGCGGCCGATACGATCACCCATCCATCCGAAAATGAACGCGCCCAAGGGCCGGACGAGAAAGCCTGCGGTGAAGAGCGCGATCGTGCTCAGCAGTGCGGCGACCGGATGAGCCTTGTCGAAGAACTTGACCGACAGGACGGCGGCCAAGCTGCCGAAGATATAGAAGTCGTACCATTCGATGACATTTCCAACCGCGGCGGCGATGATCACCCGCCGGAAGTCTTTTGGGACATGTGCAGCCATTGCATTTCTCCTGCTCGCTCAGGCTTCATCGCTTCGCAGGGTGCAATTGCTTTTGTTCTGTCCGTCGCCCCCATCGAAACGCTCCCTCCTTTTGTTGAAATCTGCACGGCATCGCGAATCGATGCCGCTTGTTGGCTACGGTTCTTGCGCCGTTTTTGAAGGCAGGAACTCTACATCGCGAGCCACGAGCGGTTTATTGCACTTTGGGCGTAAGATGATCGTATAAAGCGTTGACCGAGGGCCGAAATTCGGTAGCGCGTTCAAGCAACAGGCCGAGCCTCACGACCCTGGACGCGTTCTTTGCGGGGAGAGTGAACTTTAGTCGGAGTCTGTTTATTTGCCCATGATTGCAAACAGGAGCGCTATCGCCCACATCGCGATGGAAATTGCGGCGGTCCAGCGTGCAAAGGTCAGATAGGTTTCGTTCAGCACCGTCGCGCTTGCCCACTGAGCGTATGCGTCAGGTGGCCTTTGTTCTTTGGGCAGGTAGAGCCAGAGCTCTGTCTTGCGATAGTTTTTCGTGCGGGCTTCAAACGCTTTCAGAATCAGGATGGCCGACATCAGTGTGGTAAGAAAACCGCCGGCCTTGAATGCGAGCCGCGGCTCGAATGACATGCCGATCATCACGCAAAATATAGCCAACGAGCCGAAGCCGCAGGCGCGCAAAACGATTTCGTAGGCAATCCGCCGCATGTGTTCCATAAGCATTTCCTTTGATTGCAGCGCTGAAAGGACGCAATCAGGATTGAACGCCCGGCAGACAAATAAGTTACATGAGCACGGCCAACCGCACAATCGAGGCCGGCATTAAAAACCGTAGGCGAGAAAATTTCCGACGGCCGGCAGGGTCAACACAGCCGTTGCGGCAAGCCAGATCCAAAGAGAAACGACGTTGGAATCGTCTTTGATTCCCACCATGCGTTCGTAAATCGCGGCGGGAATGCCGCCGAGGATCACAGTGGCCGTGGACACCATCAGGGATGAAAACATCAGGGTGAGACCAGTGCTGCCGAACAGCAGCGCCGGCGCAAGAATCTGGACATGAATCAGGGCGAACAGAAGCCACACCTGATTAAAGAGACCGTTGATCGTCCCAAAAAATGCAATGCCGATAAAATAGAATTGCCGTTCCATGGATGTCAGCTCCCGCCCGCGCCACCGAACAGAAGCAGAAGGTAGAGGAGCCCGACGCGAAGCCAGAACAGCCACACAAATCCAAACAACCAGATGACGACCAGGGCGGTGGCTTTCGGAGTGACGAGAGCAACAGCGGCCACGACCGGATCGGTCAATCGGCAAAAGGCGCGCCAGATGTAGTTTGTTGATTCCGGCTGCACCATCAGACCGAGCAAGGCGCGGCCAAGCAGCGTGTACATCAGCGCCGCCAGAATGAAATTTGGCAGATGAAAGTACCAGAGATTTATGAATCCGCTGCTCATGACCGCTTGTCGGCCCAAGTGAGAATCGAGCTGGGTTAGTTGAGGCTATCGTTTCGATCGATTTCCGTCACGTCATGCGTCCGATTCACAAAAAAGAAGCGGGGCTCGAGAGCCCCGCTTCCATTCGGTTAACGTGAGGCCTTAGGTCTTTTCCTCAAGTACGGTTCGACCGCGAGGTTTACGGATCTCGTCCACGTAAGCCTGCATCTCTCTGGACGGTTCTTTGCCCAGCAGGCTGACGATGATGATCGTCGCGAACCCGACTGGTACGCCCAGTAGACCACAGGCAATGTTGTTGAGATCGAACCAGCCGACCTTGTTGGCCAGCGGGTGTGCAAGTGTCGGCCAGATCTCCATGGCGTTCGGTGCCGCCATGGCCTTGGCCATGTCGGCAACGAGCGGCGCGCCGGTCGCCGCGCTGTAGAGCGACGACATGCCAAAGTACTTCACGCCGTAGCCGGGGAAGTATCTGGTCACCAGCAGGTAGAACAGGCAGAGGCCGAAGCCGGCAATCATGCCGGCCACGGCGCCGGCCGCCGTTGTACGCTTCCACCAGATACCCATCACAAGCGCCGGGAAGTTGCCGGCCATTGCCAGCGAGAATGCCCAGCCGACCATGGCCAGGATGTCTCCTGGCTTCGTCGCTGCCGTCGCTGCGGCCGCCACGGCGACGAAGAACAAGAGCACGCGGGCCACGGTGAGCCGGCGGATCGTCGGCGCATTCGGGTCGAGCATCTTGTAATAGACGTCGTGCGACAGTGCGTTGGCGATTGCGAGGAGCAGACCATCCGCGGTGGAGAGTGCCGCGGCGAGACCGCCGGCGGCTACCAAGCCCGAGATCACGTATGGCAAGCCTGCGATCTCCGGCGTGGAGAGCACGATCACGTCCGTATTGATCACGAAGTCCTGCAGACGCACGACGCCGGGATGACCTGCGACTGCCTTGCACGCGGCGACGATCGCATCGATGTTCACGGCATTCTTGCCGCAGATCTGGATCAGCCCGAGTTCGCCCCACTGGAACAGCCACGGCCGAACCTGTGTCAGATCGCGGCCGATGATGTTGGTGTAGACCTCCAGCTTCGAGAACGCCGCGTAGGCCGGCGCCGAGAAGTAGAGCAGGAAGATGAAAAACAGCGACCAAGCCACCGACTGGCGCGCCTCACGCACGGTCGGCGTGGTGAAGTAGCGCATAAGAATGTGGGGCAAGGACGCCGTGCCCACCATCATGCAGAACATGATGGCGAAGAAGTTGAACGGACTGTAGTTGATGAACGGCTGAATGTGCGGCTTGAGTGCGGCCGCCGTCGTCAGTCCGGTTTGCAGCAGCTGCTGCTCGCGCAGCGTGATCTCCGCGATGGCCCTACCGTACGTCAGTTCCGGAATCGGAATTCCGTAGTGCTTGGTCGACAGGATCACGATCGGCGTGAGGTAGGCGATAATCAGCACAATATATTGCGCAATCTGCGTCCAGGTCACCGCCCGCATGCCGCCCAGCATCGAGCAGAGCAGGATGCCGGCAAGCCCGGCGAAGACCGCGATTTCGAACGGCATGCCGAGAAAGCGCGAAGCAATAATGCCGGTGCCGTAGACCTGCGCCGTCACATAAGTGAACGAGCAGCACACCAGCACAATCACCGCGATGCCGCGCGCAAGATTGCCGCCGAAGCGGAATGACATGAAATCCGGCACCGTGTAGGCGCCGAACTTGCGCAGGTACGGTCCGATCAGGATCGATACCAGCACGTATCCGCCGGTCCATCCAAGCACCCAGGTGAGGCCGTCGTAACCGAGCAGGAAAAGGGTGCCCGCCATGCCGACGAAGGAAGCCGCCGACATCCAGTCGGCGCCGGTCGCCATGCCGTTGTAAAACGCGGGGACGCGGCGCCCCGCGACGTAGTACTCGGAAATCTGCGCGGTCCTAGTCATCACGCCGATGACGGCGTAGACCAGAATCGTAAAACCGACGAACAAGTAGCCGAGAACCCTGTTCGGCACGCCAACCTGCTCGAAGATCGCGAGCAGGATGATGAACGCGACGAAGCTGCCGGTATACGTGCCGTACATCCGTCCGAGGTTCTTGATGAAATCCGAACTGGCGGCAGAAGTTTGTGTTGCCATTGCTCAATCCCCCACTCAGTCGTCTTCGGCGACGCCAAATTGGCGATCGATGCGATCCTGCTGCTTCGCGAACATGAAGAGCATGACTACGAATACGATCAGCGAGCCTTGCGCGGCCATGTAGAAACCAAGCGGAAACTCGAGGATCGGGATGATGATGTTGTTCAGCGGCTTTACGAACATATGAATGATGTAGCCGAAGAAGACCCAGACCCCGAGATGCGTGAACATCAGACGGGTCGTCGCCTGCCAGTGAGCTTCGTCTCGTGAAGAAGAAGATTGCGCCATGGACACCCCCCTGACGCGGTGACTGTCCGCGTCAATTGTTTTGCCGAAGGGCGGCAGCTTGAATATTGATCACGCGGCGCCCGGGACGGCCGTCGGGTCCCCACGATTGCCGGAGGCCCCGCGTGCGAAGATTAACATTGCGTAATGTTCGAAATATACGACTTTAGTTGTATAGAGTCTCTGTAAGCAGCGGAAATAGCAATAATTCTTGAAATCAAGCCAATGTGCCAGGTCCACGGCCAATGAGACTGCACAACATTTTTCGCCGGCGGCAGCCGATTATGTCCGAAGAGGCGTTGGCCGACTTCATCGACAGCAATGCTGCATTCCTTGTGCAGAAGGGCCTTTATGAATATTCGCGCGCGCGGGCCGGTCATTACGCGAAGGTTCTTTTTGCGGAAGAGGGCTTTCACGCCGCGATCGAGCAATCGCGCTGGCGTGCATTTCCACTTGGGCTCGCGATGGTAACTGAAATGGTCGAGGGTGTTCTGCGGCCCTACGCCGACGACCGCCGGGCGACGCTCGATCGGCTCAATGCAATTTCGTTGTCCGTGTTTGACCGTTATCCCGTTCCAGCCGTGCTCGGAGGCGAAACGTGGTCGGAATTACGCGCCGATCTCGCACGGCGGCTTGATCTTATCGGCGTCCATGCAGTCAAGCCGGCGAAAGACATCCCAACGCCGTTTGCCGAAAACTACTTCGCCTTAATGCCTATCCACGAGAAATTGCGCGCCAGCGAATTTCCTACCATCACGAACTATCTTCGAGTTTCGATGTGCAACATCCATGATGAGTTCACCAAACGGATAGATGCACCGGTGCTCGTCTCGGCACTTCGCGCTTCGTGAGAAATTCTCCCCGAGCGCGTCCGGTGAGGACAGCATGGCCGTCTCCAATGCTACGCCCCTGATAGCGCTCGACGCCGTCGTCATTGACACGGAGACGACAAGTCTCGCGCCGGCCGACGCAAGAATTGTCGAAATTGGTGTCATTCGCATCAAAGAGGGGCAAATTTTGGATGACGCCTACAGCCAGCTTGTACGCCCTGGTATTTCGATTCCAGCGGCCAGCACGGCGATCCATCATATTGACAATGACAAGGTTGCGCGGGCGCCGGCTTTTTCCGAAATTTGGCCCGGGGTCAGAAGTCTTGTCGGCGATTCTGTTGTCATCGGACATACCATCGCCTTCGATCTCGCTGTGCTCAAACATGAATGTCAGCGGGCCGGGCACAGTTTCGAACCACCGCGTGTGCTGGACACGCGACTTCTCGCGGAAATCGCCGAGCCTGCACTTGCGGACTACACGATTGAGAGTCTCGCATCGTGGCTCGGCATTCAGCTTGCCGGCCGGCACTCGGCCACGGGAGATGCGCTGACGACCGCGCGTATTTTTTGTGCATTGGCTCCGAAGCTTCGTGATGGCGGCATTCGGACTTTTGCCGAAGCAACCCGTGCCTGCGGCCGGCTGACCAGGGTGCTGGACCAGCAACGCCGCGCCGGATGGGTGGATGCGTTCGATTTGTCCACCCGTCACGACACGGAGCAGACGCTCGGACGCATCGACAGCTATCCTTATCGCCATCGCGTGCGCGACGTCATGCGCGCTCCGGCGAAATTTATCGGGGCCGATGCGCCGCTTAAGCAGGCGGTGAAACAAATGGCGGATGATCGTGTGTCATCGTTGTTTGTGCGCCCGGGAGAAGGCACCAAAACCGAGGTGCGCGCTGATCATACAGGCATCATCACCGAAAGGGACACGCTGCGCGCGGCTGCGAAACTTGGCGGCGAAGCGCTCAGCCGGCCAGTCAGCCAGTTCATGAGCAAACCGCTCGCCGCGGTGCCTGCCGACGCGTTCGTCTATCGCGCGATCGGGCGGATGAGTCGCCTTGCCATACGCCATCTTGGAGTTGTTGACGACAGCGGCCAGGTGATCGGGGCGCTCTCTGCGCGCGACCTGCTTCGGCTGCGGGCGAGCGAGGCCGTGTCGCTCGGCGATGAAATCGATGAAGCGCGCGACGTCGGCGCACTCGCGGCGGCATGGTCCAAGTTACCGCAGGTCGCGGCCTCGCTGGTCGCGGAGGGAGTCTGCGCTCGCGATATCGCTGCCGTCATCTCCCGCGAACTGGGCGAGGCGACTCGTCAGGCCGCCGTTATCGCCGAAGAACGAATGAAGTCGGAGCATCGCGGCAGTCCCATGTGCGCCTATGCGGTGGCCGTGCTGGGTTCGGCAGGGCGAGGCGAGAGTTTGCTGGCGATGGATCAGGACAACGCCTTGATCTTCGATCATGGTGCGCCGGAAGGACCCGAAGATGCGTGGTTTGCGAGGCTCGCCAAGCACATCGCCGATATTCTGCACGAAGTCGGTGTGCCCTATTGCAAGGGCGGTGTGATGGCTACGAATCCAGCCTGGCGCGGATCAACAGCGACGTGGCGCGACCGCATCAGGCAATGGATAACAGTCGCGAAACCCGAGCAGCTGCTGTCGGTTGATATTTTCTTCGACATGCGGTCCGTCCACGGCGACGGACGACTGTTCCTGCGCATTTGGCAAGACGCATTCGACATGGCGCAAAACAATTACGGTTTTGCAAAACTGCTGGTCGAAAGTGCGGGAAACGCCGATTCGGGCCTGGGATTCTTCGGTCAATTCAAAACCGAGGGCGGCCGGATCAATTTGAAAAATACCGGGCTGTTCGGAATTGTCAGCACCACGCGCGCACTCGCCGTGTGCCATCATGTCATGGAG
>DASSRJ010000097.1:0-12781 GCA_035701845.1 Pseudolabrys sp.
CGCATTCGTGTTCGCCTACGCGGTCGGCACGCTGCATATGTCGCGCGATTTCATTCTGACGTCGGTTCTTGTCGCCTCGGTCGTCTCCTTCGTCACGATCCCGCTGTCGGGTCATATCTCCGACCGGATCGGGCGCAGGAACATGTATCTGATCGGAGCGGCGGTGACAGGAATCTTCGGCTTCGTCTATTTCGGCATGCTCGGCACCGCCATTCCGTGGGTGGTCTTTCTGGCGATTGTGCTCTCGCTCATCCCGCACGACATCCAGTACGGACCGCAGGCGGCGCTGATCGCGGAGGCCTTCACGCCGCGGCTGCGCTACAGCGGCTCTTCGCTGGGATACCAGCTGGCTTCGATCATCGCCGGCGGGCCGGCGCCCCTGATCGCGACCGCATTGTTCGCGGCGTATCACACGGGTTACGCGATCGCCATCTACATCGCGGCCTGCGCGGTGGTCAGCCTGATTTCGGCGGCGATGATGCCCGACTACACGGGCAAAGACATTTCGAGGGAGTATGACGCGTAGGCCCGTCGAGTGTGACGCGTCGGATAAATCCGACACCACCCATCGAAGGAAGCCGACAAAAAGTAAAGAGACCGCGGTTGACCGCGGCCTCTTTAGGCCGAAGACATTTCAACACTTAGTGCTGGTTGATAATTCCGCCTTTTTGGAAGTACTCGTTGCCGAAATTGTTATCGGCCGGAACATAAGCCATCGCGTCGAGCGCGCGATCGACCTGAAGCCTCTTGCCCATGACACTCGTCTGCGTTGTCACTGCCCAGGTTTTGGTCTGATCGACAAAATACGCTGCATGGGAGAGAGTCGGCGCGGCCGCTGCGAGCATCAGCGCGGAAGCGAAGATAACTTTCGTGGTGGTCTTCATCGTTCATCTCCGTTGGATCTAAGCAAGACTGATTTCCTGCTTGCGTCCTATTTACTCGCCGGCGCCCTGCGCTCAATCCTCCAAGTGGCAATGAATTCGATAGCCCCGTGCTATGCGCGCTTGTGCTAGTTATTGTTCGGACAATCGCCTTTCCGGCCGAGGACGCGTTGAAAGAATCAAAAAAATATCAGCAGCCGGACCGTGCGGAACAGCAAGTTGAAGACCAGAACAACCTGAGTTCCCGGTTGTCGGCGTATCGCAGGGAAAGCGGTCTAAGGCGGCCCGATTTCGCCAAGGCCTACGATGAACTTGTTGAGCGGCTTCGTGTGATCGATCGCGGCGAAGTCGGTCCCCAGCTTGGCGAAGCGATGCCGCAATTCAACCTGCCCGACGCGAACGGGCGGCTCGTCACGCTCGCGTCTCTTCTCCGATCCGGACCGGTGGTCATCAGCATTAACCGGGGACACTGGTGTCCATATTGCAAGCTTGATCTGCGTTCGCTCGCGGAAATCAACGGCGAAATCGAACAGCTTGGAGCGCGCACGATCGCCATCATGCCGGACAGTGCAGAATTTACCGAGGGCTATGCCAACAGAAACAGTTTGCCCTTTCCCGTGCTCAGCGACATCGATCTCGGCTACGCGCTTTCGCTTGACCTCATTTTCTGGGTCGGAGACCAGGTCCGGGCGCTTTACAGCCAGGCCGGCGTGGAGCTCGAGAAGTACCACGGAAACAACGCCTATTTTCTGCCGATGGCGTCCAAATTCATTGTCGGGCGTGATGGGCTTGTAAAAGCGCGGCAGGTGAACATCGAATTCCGCGAGCGCATGGAGCCTGAGGCCATCATTGCGGAGCTGCAGAAGCTTCATTCGATAGTATAGCAGTCGGCCTGAAACCCGGCGATAGCCGCAAGCTATCGAGGACATAGGGACGAAAAGCTTGTCCGCCGAGCCGCCGACTGTAGCAATAAGCGCGCAAATAAATGGGATGGACATGGATCAGCGGTCAAATCCGCGCGTCGTGATCGTCGGAGGGGGTTTTGGCGGGCTTTCGACCGCCAAGGGCCTGGCGGGTGCCCCCTTCGAGGTGACGCTTGTCGATCGCAACAACCATCACCTGTTTCAACCGCTGCTCTACCAGGTAGCGACCGCAGGACTTTCGCCAGCCGACATCGCTTCGCCGATCCGCGGCATCCTCAGCGGACAGCGCAATATCAAAGTTATGCTTACGGAAGTGTCGGGCGTCGATGTCGTCCGCAAGGAAGTGATCGTGGCTGGCGGGCGTATCAGCTACGACTATCTGGTGCTCGCCACCGGTGCCCGGCATGCCTATTTCGGGCACGACGACTGGGCCACGTTCGCTCCCGGCCTGAAGACCATCGATGACGCGACCTACCTGCGTCGCCGCATCCTGCTGGCATTCGAGCGTGCCGAGAACGAAGCGGATCCGGAGGAACGGCAGAGGCTGATGACTTTCGTCGTGGTCGGTGGAGGCCCAACCGGGGTCGAGATGGCCGGCGCCATTGCCGAACTCGCCAGGCGGGCGCTCGCGTCCGATTTCCGATCGATCAACCCACTCTGTGCGCGGATCATTCTCGTCGAAGGCGCTTCGCGGCTGCTTACGCCCTTTGACCCTTCCCTTTCGGATGCGGCTCGCCTTTCGCTCGAGCAGATCGGCGTGGAGGTGCGGATCGGCGCGGCCGTTACCCAATGCAGCTGTGACGGTGCGCGTACGGGCGGTGAATTCATTCCGTCGCGGACCATCATCTGGGCTGCCGGCGTGATGGCATCCCCTGCCGGCCGCTGGCTCGGCGCCGCAGTCGACCGCGCCGGACGCGTCGAGGTGCGCGCCGATCTTTCAGTGCCCGGACACTCCGATGTCTTTGTTATCGGTGACACCGCGACGGTGTCCGGCGCAGACGGAACGAGGCTTCCCGGCGTGGCTCCCGTCGCCAAGCAGCAGGGTCAATATGTTGCCCGCACGCTGATCGCTCGCCGTCAGGGGCGCACCGCCCCCGCGTTCCGCTATCGTGATTTCGGCTCGCTCGCCACAATCGGCCGTTCGAGGGCGGTCGCCCAATTTGGCAGGCTTCGCCTTTCCGGTTTCGTGGCCTGGGTTTTGTGGAGCGTCGCCCACATCTACTTTCTGATCGGATTCCGCAATCGCTTCGTGGTCGCCCTCAACTGGGCATGGAACTATCTTACGTTCCAGCGGGGCAGCCGCCTTATCACGGGCCTCTACGCGCGTACGGATGGAATGCACCAATCGCAGCCAACAGAACTTCGATCGCAAGCAGGCTAGAGAATTATGTTTTAATTAGTGGTCGCCAGGGGAACATCTGCATGGAAATGCACCAGGTGCGATATTTCCTGGCAGTTGCGCGGACGCTGAATTTCACCCGCGCGGCGGAAGAGTGCCACGTGGCCCAGCCGTCGCTGACGCGCGCGATCAAGCTTCTGGAAGGCGAGTTGGGTGGCGATCTTTTCCGGCGCGAGCGGCCGCGCGCGATGCTCACGCCGCTCGGCGAGCGGATGTTTCCGTTGCTGAAGCAATGCTACGACAGTGCCCAAAGCGCCCGCGCGCTCGCGGCCATGATTAATGACGGCGAAGTCGGCGCGCTCAAGCTCGCCGTATCGGGCAGCATCGAGCTCGGTCTCATCCTGTCGCATGTCAACGAGCTGAGAAAGAGCTTCAGCGACGTCGAGCTCAAGATCCTGCGCGGCACCGGCCCGCAAATCGTCGAATACCTTAAGGCCGGTGATGCCGAGCTCGCCGTGGGAACTTCGATCGGCGAGACCTGGGACCGGCTCGACAGCTGGAAGCTCTTTGAAGAGTCGTTCGACATGGTCTTCAGCCGAACGCATCGGCTCGGGAGCCAGGAAGCAATCAACCTCGATGATCTCATGCCCGAGCGTTTTCTCCTGCGGAGCCATTGCGAAAAATGCGGCGACCTTGCCGCGTTGTTGCGTGAAAAGGGACTGAATGCCGACCATCGCCACGAGGTTTCATCGGATCAGGATCTGCTGGCCCTGCTCGAAGCCAATATCGGCATCGGTTTTTTGCCGCGAACCGTCAATGCGCCGCAAAGCCTGGTCCGGGTCTCGGTAAAAGGACTTGAGCTGGGACGCGACGTGTGTCTCTACGGCGTCGCCGGCAGGCAACGCACGCCGATCGCCGCAACCTTCATGAAAATGCTGCGCGCCGCGAACTGGCAGAAAAAGCCGGCCTGAATTCAGGTCAGCGCGCTGATCAGATCCTCGACCGCCATGCGCTTGCGATAGTCCGGATCGACAAAACGCGCCGTGATCCGGCCGTCCTTGCCGACGACAAAAGTAGCGGGGATCGGTAGCGTCCAGGAATCGTTGCCCTGGTATTGCGGAAGCTGCCGGCCGATCCTGGACATGTACTCCTGCATCTCGGCGCCGACCCAGATCGCAAGGTTCAACGACATGGCGTAGCCGTTGTCCATGTCGCAGAGGATCGGAAAATTGACGTTGCAATCCTCCTTCATCTCGGCGGCAAACTGCTCACGATCCGGAACGATTGCGACCATGCGCGCGCCGAGAGCCTCGATGCGTGGCTGCGCCTTTACCAGGGTGTTGATGCTGATCCGGCAATACGGACACCAGTGACCGCGATGGAAAGTGACGACAACGGGGCCTTGAGCGAGCAGATCCTTCAGGCTCATCAGCCGCCCGTTCTCGTCGGGAAGCACGAACGGAGGCATGACGTCCCCCGGCTTCGGCGCATCCTTGCCGGCATCATGCTCTTTGAGACGGGCCACAAGCCGGTCGACAATCGCCGCGGTCGGGGGATGAAGCTTTCGTGTGGCATCGGCGAAGACATCGAGGCGTTCCGCCATTGAGCCATCCAGCGCGCGCGCCTGCTCAAAAGCCTGCCTGAGATCCTTGATCAGAATTTCCGTGGGCATTTCGAAGGCGTCCTTGCGGCAAACCGACAGGTCCATTCATAGGCGATCGGCTTGCCCAAACGCCACAAATTTCAGCGTTTTTTCGATAGCCGCGCTCTATGAATTGCCCTGCCGCACCCTCCGGTCCCGCAATCAGCCGCCGCCGCAGCGAAAAAGTGATGCCCCGTTCGGGGACAACGGGGCATCACGTCATGCGACGGGGGTGTGGGGGGACGCACAGCCGTCACATATTGTGGTCTCGTTCGTCGTGGCGGACGTCACCGACATACAGGACCACCGGCACTTCACCGAGGTTCTTCCACCAGTGCGACGTGCCCCGGGTTTCAGCGCGGATCTCGCCGGCCTTGTGATGGATGGGCCCGGCGCAATTGCTGGCGTATTCGACGATCTCGCCCTGCTGGACGAAGATGAGCGCGGGCCGGTCGTCATGGCTGTGCCACGGAACTATGCCACCCGGTTCGATCACGAGCTTGCGGAATCGCAACTCGCGGCCGGTAATTTTCGCCATCTCTTTGCCGAGGTCGATCGAGCCGAGCATGGTGTCGGTCACGCCGACAGCCTTGAAATCGACCGGCTGACGTGCATTCGGCATGCGCTTGTCTGCCGGGCATTCACCCGCCTGGGCGTGAAACGCGAAGCCGGACGTGGCAACGAAGGCCGCGGCAGCGATGGCGCGAAGCAAGCCTTTGCTGATTGAAGTGGACATCGTGTCATCTCCTCTCTGTTTCGCCGCGACCTCGCTATGAGGCGCCGCAGTGATTGCAATGATGAAGCTCGGCGAACATGGAGGGAAATGCCGGGTTGCTCTAATCGCGATAGCCGACCGCTATTCGATGCATCGCCTTCCGAGAAATGGCTCCGGCCGCGAAGCGCCGGAGCCGAATTGGTCTCGTCACCTCAAGCCTTCACGCTTGACGTGATCGAGGCGATCACCATCGAGGCCATTTTGAACTGTTCGGTACGATTGACGATGCCGTGACGCGCGGCGATCCAGGCAAAGTCGGTGTAGACCGTCCAGACCGCGCCGGCGCTGTCCTGGGTCACCAGGAGTCGTACGGGCCAATCCAGGCCGGCGTTCGGGTTTGCCGTTATGAACTGGGTGCCGAGTGGCGGATTGCCGAACACCAGCAGCGTGGACGGATTGAGCTTGATGCCGGCCCCGGCCGCGAGCTCGGTTTGATCGATCTCGCTGAAAAACCGGATGCCTTTCGCGGCGATATCCTTCTTCAGCCGCGCGATCGTCTCCTGGAAGTTGTAGCTGCTTTTGACGCGCACGATACCGTCGTTCGACTTCGGCATGGCCTCGGGTGAAACGACGAGCGCCGCGGCGGTTAAGCCGGACAGGCGCAGGAATTTTGCTCTGGTCAACATGGATCATCCCTCAGAATTTGACTCGCGCGTGATCGCGCCAGCCTTCCTCTCACCATGCAGCGGGACGACCGGTGGCTGAATTACAATTACTCTCTTGATCCGATAGCGGGCGGGCATCGCACTTCAGGTAACGAATGAACCGCCGCTCGTGGTCGGGCAGCGGCCCATTCGAGCTAAAAGACGTCCAGGCCTCGCGGTAGGTGAGCGCAGTTGCGGTAGCCGTTCGTGCCAGATCGGATGGTCGATGGAAATCGAGCCAGGCCCGCGCGCAACGACCCGATCCAAAGCCGCCCGCTATCGTAACTTTAGCAAACCGGCATTTCCCGCCGATCCCGGCGCCATGCACACTTGCAGCAACAACGGTGTGTTGCCTTGCAACGGAAGGGATCGGGCCATGAACATTCAAGTACCTCTTCGCATCGAGCAGAGCTCGCGCCCATTGGAGGGCCGGATCTCGCTCGTGACAGGGTCGACCAGCGGTATCGGGCTTGGAATTGCCCGCGCACTTGCGGCGGCGGGCTCCGCGGTCGTGCTCAACGGCTTCGGCAGACCCGAGGACATCGTCGAGGCCCAGGCCAAAATCAGTTCCGAGTTCGGCGTAAAGGCCAGCTATTCGCCCGCAGACATGTCAAAGGCTGTGCCGATCGCCGACATGATCGCAACGGCACTGGACAGTTTCGGCCGTATCGATGTCCTGGTGAACAACGCCGGTATCCAGCATGTCGCGCCGCTGGAGCAGTTTCCGGTCGAGAAGTGGGATGCCATCCTGGCCATCAATCTGTCGTCGGCATTCCACACCACGCGCGCGGTCCTGCCTTCGATGCGCGGCAACAAGTTTGGCCGCATCATCAATATTGCATCAGCTCATGGACTCGTCGCATCGCCATTCAAGTCCGCTTATGTGGCAGCCAAGCACGGTATCGTCGGTCTCACCAAGGTGATCGCACTGGAAGCGGCTGAGTCCAACATCACCTGCAACGCCATCTGTCCAGGCTATGTCTACACGCCGCTGGTCGAAGCGCAGATTGATGGTCAGGCAAAATCGTACGGGATCCCGCGTGAGAAGGTCATTCGTGATGTGCTGCTCGCCCAGCAACCGAACAAGCGCTTCACCACGGTCGAACAACTCGGCGCTCTCTCGGTCTTTCTTGCGAGCGATGCAGCCGCGACGATCACCGGAACGGCCCTGCCGGTCGACGGCGGCTGGACTGCACATTGAGACGACGAGCCTCTTTGCTCGAAAACGTGATTTTGGGAGGGAAACGTGGACAAGAATTCATCAACGCGTGTGGCGAGGCTTGCTGAAACACAACGACCGCAGAGTCAGAAGGACCGGCAGACCGTTCTGGTTCTGCAGGGTGGTGGCGCGCTCGGCGCCTACCAGGCCGGCGTCTATCACGCACTGCACGAACATGGAGTTGACCCTGACTGGATTGTCGGCACGTCAATCGGCGCGATCAATGCAAGCCTGATCGCCGGAAATCCGCGCGACAAAAGGCTCGAAAGGCTGCAGGAATTCTGGACCAGGATGGCCTATCGGCCTCCGTTCGGCGCTCCCGCATGGACCGGACTGCCCGACGTTCTTTCTTACTGGAAGACAATTCTTCGTGGCATCCCTGATTTCTTTGAGCCCAATCCGGGGGCGTTTCTCGGAACGCACGTTCCGCTTGGACGCGATGCAGCCGGTTTTTACTCCACCGCGCCGCTCGAAAAGACGCTGCTGGAGCTCGTCGATTTTGAGCTGGTGAACAGGTGTACCCCGCGGCTCACGGTTGGTGCGGCGCACGTTCGTACGAGCGAGATGAAATATTTCGACAGCCGCGACGGCGAGATCGGCGTCAGGCACATTTTGGCATCCGGTGCCTTGCCGCCCGCATTTCCCGCGGTGCGGATCGACGGCGAGCTCTACTGGGACGGCGGCATTCTTTCGAACACGCCGACCGAAGTGATCTTCGACGACAACCCGCGCAGGAACTCGCTGATTTTCGCGGTTCATCTCTGGAATCCCATGGGCGATGAACCGGGCACGATCTGGGAGGTCCTCAACCGTCACAAGGACATCCAGTACTCGAGCCGGGTTGCAAGCCACATCGCGCGCCAGCGCCAGATGCACAAGATGCGGCACATCATTCGCGACCTCGCCAGGTTGCTGCCGGATGACGTGCGCCGGACGCAGGAGGCACAGCTGCTTTCCGCATTTGGCTGTCACACGACGATGCACGTCGTGCGGTTGCTGGCCCCGCAGCTCGAGAACGAAAATCATACCAAAGACGTCGACTTCAGCCCGTCCAGCATCCGCATGCGCTGGGAGGCCGGCTACACCAACACCATGCGGGCGCTCGAACAGGCGCCCTGGGAACGCGAATTCGATCCGCTCGAAGGCGTGATACTGCACGAGCCAAGGCCGGAAATGATGGAGGCCGCGGAATAACCGACGGTCCCGGACCGAAAACCAACGAGCTGTGACATGCAACGCTACGATGCAATCATCATCGGAACCGGTCAGGCGGGACCGGCACTCGCGCATCGCCTTGTCGGCGCCGGACGTACGGTCGCGGTTGTCGAGCGCAAGTATTTTGGTGGAACCTGCGTCAATACCGGCTGCATCCCGACCAAAACGCTGGTAGCCAGCGCCTATGCCGCGCACATGGCGCGCCGGGCCTCCGATTTCGGCGTGAAAATCGCGTGTGAAATTACCGTCGATATGAAGGCGGTGAAGGCGCGAAAGGATCACGTTTCAGGCGTGTCGCGGACCGGCGTCGAGCGGTTGCTGAAAGGCCTAAATGGATGCACGGTCTACGAGGGTCACGCCCGATTTTCCGGCCCGCACTCGATCGAGGTCGGCGATCACGAGCTGGAAGCCGCGTGGATATTCATCAACGTCGGAGGGCGGGCCCTGGCGCCGCCCATTCCCGGCCTTGATGAGGTCGGCTACTTCACGAACAGCTCGATCATGAACGTTGATTTTCTGCCTCCGCATCTGATCGTCCTGGGTGGCAGCTATATCGGCCTGGAATTTGCCCAGATCTACAGGCGCTTCGGAAGCGAGGTATCGGTTGTCGAGTCCGCGCCGCGCCTGATTGCGCGCGAAGACGAAGATGTTTCGACGACTGTCGCCGACATCCTGCGTGGCGAAGGCATCAAGATCTACGTCAACAGCAGCGTTGCGCGCGTGGCGCGTAACGGCAACGACATCGCAGTTGAGGTTGTGAGCGAAGGAACGGCCTCACGCGTCACCGGATCGCATCTGCTTCTGGCGATCGGGCGGCGGCCCAACACCGACGACCTCGGATTGGAAACCGCCGGCATTGCGGTGGACGAGCGCGGTTTCATTGAGGTTGACGGCCAGCTGCGGACCAATGTGCCCGGGGTCTGGGCCTTGGGTGACTGCAACGGCCGGGGTGCCTTCACCCACACGTCCTACAACGACTTTGAAATCGTCGCAGGCAATATTCTTGACGGTCAGCAGCGGCGGCTATCCGACCGCATACCTGCCTACGCGCTTTACACCGATCCGCCGCTCGGCCGGGTCGGCATGACCGAGGCGGAGGTTCGCCAGGCCGGCCATGCCGCAATGGTCGGCACCATCGAAATGAAGAGAGTTGGCCGCGCCTATGAAAAAGGCGAGACCCTGGGGTTCATGAAGATCCTGGTCGACAAGACCAGCAAGCGAATTCTCGGCGCATCGTTCCTCGGTCTGTCCGGCGATGAAATCGTCCATTCGATCGTCGACCTGATCTACGCAGGCGCCCCCTACAGCGTGTTGCAAAGAGCGGTGCACATTCATCCGACCGTGTCCGAATACATTCCAGTGATGATCGGCAACCTCAGGGACTTGCAGTAGCAAGGCAGACAGCAGGCAACCGGCCATGTCTCATATGTCATCAGCAGCAGCGCTCCACATGGACGGCCACGGCGATGCCGCGCGCGTCGTACGCCGGACCATCGTCATCGGTTTTATTGCCTTCCTGACAGTCGTCGATCTCTTCGCGACGCAAGCCATCCTTCCGTCCCTGGCACAGGCCTATCAGGTGACCCCGGCCGCAATGAGCTTCGCTGTCAACGCGAGCACCATGGGCATGGCGGTCGCCGGCCTCACAGTGGCGTTCTTCAGCCGGCGGATCGACCGGCGCATCGGAATTCTCATCAGTCTTTGCGTGCTGGCGATTCCGACCGCGTTGCTTGCGGTAGCGCCGGACATCACGACGTTCACGGTCCTTCGCGTTACGCAAGGCCTTTGCATGGCATCGGCTTTCACCCTGACACTTGCGTACCTGGGCGAACAATGCAGCGCGATGGATGCGGGTGGCGCATTTGCCGCATACATAACCGGCAACGTCGCGAGCAATCTGATCGGCCGGCTGGTTTCCGCCGGTGTCGCCGATCACTTCGGTCTGGCAGCCAACTTCTATTTCTTTTCCGCGCTCAATCTTGCCGGAGCGGTGCTGGTCTACTTTACGGTTCGCACGACCATGCCCGTCCTGCTGGTGGGAGAGGCGCCTTCCACACCGCTTGAAATCTGGTCGAAACACCTGCGCAATCCGCCGCTATTGGCGAGTTTCGGGATCGGCTTTTGCATCCTGTTCGCCTTCATCGGCACCTTCACTTACGTGAATTTTGTGCTGGTACGAGAACCAATTTCACTTGGGCGGATGGGGCTCGGCCTCGTCTACTTCGTATTTCTGCCGTCGATCGTAACGACGCCGTTCGCGGGTGCGGCGGTCCGGCGATATGGCACGCGGCCCACTTTCTGGACCGCCCTGGCCCTGGCCGGCCTTGGTCTGCCGCTGTTGCTGCAGCCGAACCTTTTATCGGTCATTGTCGGCCTGATGTTCGTGGGCGCCGGGACGTTCTTCGCCCAGGCAGCAGCTACAGGCTTTGTCGGTCGCGCGGCGACCGCCGACCGCGGATCCGCAAGCGGCATCTATCTCGGCTGCTACTTTCTCGGCGGATTGATCGGCACAGCCGTCCTGGGTCAGATTTTCGATCGATATGGATGGCTCGCCTGCATTGCGGGGATTACGTTCATCCTGGCTGTTGCCGCCCTTCTGGCGGTTCGTCTGCAGGTACCAGCTGATGATCTCGCACGTTAGGGACTTCGTCTCATACTTAAGTGCTTAGTGCGTGACCCCATAAAATGTCACCAGCCAAGCCGCGTAATTGAATGCCTTTATAGCGGAGGCTCGCAGGCGCGGCGTTCGTCGGACCCGGCAGAGAGTTATGATTTCGAGGCGTGCGGCTTCTATGAGAGGGCGGGCTTCAAGCGTTTGGCGGAGCTTGAAGGGTGGCCCGATGGCCACACCAATTTTGTTCTCTGTAGAACACTGTCAGACCGGAATAATTGGACCGCCAGCACGGAGCGGAGGGCGGCCACAGGAGACGTGAGTGCGCATACGTTTTTTTGAGTCACCATGTAACCATCCCGGTGGGTCCATCGAAAAGACTAGCGAGCATGATCCGCAGGGCATCCAGTCACCGCCGGCGATAGAACCCCTTTCAACTGACAATGACGGCGAATTGTATCGACTTTACATCGCAAGCGACCGTATTTTGGCCCCGTCTTGCATTTTCATACGGTAGCAGCCGGGGGGTGAGCTCACGCACCGGTGGTGAGATCGCCGAACAGGTGATGACGGAACCTGGTCCTGACGCCACGAATACTGACCGGCACTGGTCGGCTTTGATGGCCGCTGCCCAATCCGGTGACAGCGTTTCTTACCAGGCGCTGCTGCGAGGCTGCATACCCGTCATCAAGGCGATCGCGCGCCGACGCGGGATAACGGCGGACCGTATCGATGACGTGGTGCAGGATGTTTTGCTGACCATTCATCGTGCGCGACGGACATACGATCCGAACCGCTCGTTCACAGCCTGGTTGTCCGTCATTGCCGAGCGGCGGGCGATCGATCTCATCCGCCGCACGCGCCGGCAGCATCAGCGCGAGGTGTACGCACCCTTCGCATTCGAAAGTCACGCGGATGAGGCGGCCGATCCTTCGCGCCGCATTGCCCTTGTCGACAGGCGCAGCGCAATAGCCCGTGTAGTCGAAACTCTGCCGGGCCGGCAACGCGAGGCCATATTGCACCTTCTGCTCGAGGAACGCTCACTGGCCGACGCTGCCGCAGCGACACGGCGCAGCAAAGGCTCACTCAAGGTGAATCTGCATCGAGCCCTGAAGGCGCTTCGCGGCAAGATGGAACGTGAGGCGTAGGGCCATGGGAACACTCTCGAACAATGGTTCTCCGCACGAGCGTCTCATCCGGCATCTGGCCGCCGACCTGGCGCCCGTGCGACGGCTGCGTTCGCCCGCCATACGGGCTCTCGGCTGGCTTGCCATCGTTGCGGCCATTGCCATCCTGCTCGGCATGTTCGCCGATCTGCCGGCGATTGGTGACCGGCTTGCAGCGACGCCTGACATGTGGCTCGCAGTCGTCGGCTCCGCCGCAACAGCGGTCTTGGCCGTCTTTGCTGCATTCCAGCTCAGCCTGCCGGACGCACCGCGCGTCTGGGCGGCTCTTCCGCTGCCGGCAGCACTTTTGTGGGTCGCCGCCAGCGGCTTCGGATGCCTGCGTACCTGGTTTGTGACCGGCACCCA
>DASSRJ010000098.1:0-3882 GCA_035701845.1 Pseudolabrys sp.
CCGGCCTCGGCAGCCCCGATGGCGGCATCCGCGATTTCCTGGGCCGTCACCGGAAGGTGCGGCGACATTGAAGGAGTATGAATTGAACCGGTAACAGCGCAGGTAATGATGACTTTACGCTTCGCCATGAGCTTTCCATCCGGGTGAAGTGAGTGTTTTCGATTGGCAAATGGACTTCGCTGGCAATCCTAGAGTATCAGCCGTACCGAAGTCACCCCGCTTGCCCCTGAGCGCCGGAGTCCATGGCCGCATCCGATAAAGTGCATCGGCCGACGATGATCATCGGCATCGTGTGCGGCACGCTGGCGGCCCTGGCGTGGGCGGCAGGCTTCGTCGTCGCGAAACACGGCATCCAGATCGGCTTCTCGCCCGCCGATCTTGCGTTTCATCGCTTCTTCTGGTCCGGCCTGCTGGTGCTGCCGCTGATTGTGCGCGAGGGATTGCGCGACCTGGGCGGCATCGGCTGGCGCCGCGCGTCCGTAATGACAATTCTGTCGGGACCGCCGCAGTCTTTGCTCGCCTACAGCGGCTTTATTCTCGTTCCTCTCGGGCACGGCACCACGATTCAACCGGCCTGCGCGGCGCTGTCGGGGTTGATCCTGGCCTCGCTTGTTCTTCGCGAAAAGGCAACCCTCCAACGCATCATCGGCGGCGCGATTATCATTGCCGGCCTGCTGATGTTCGGCGCCGAGTCGCTCGCGACGATCGGCCGTTCCGGCGTCGGCGGCGATCTCCTGTTCGCCACCGCGGGATTTTTCTGGGCGACATTCGGCACCCTGCTGCGGCTTTGGAACGTTGCAGGCACGCGGGCCGTCACCGCCGTGGGTGCCGTATCGGTCATCGTTCTCGCACCGATCTATCTTCTCACGTACGGCGTGAGCGGACTGGCAAAACAGAGCCTGCTCGAAAATCTTCTGCAGGCTGTCGTGCAGGGCGGAATAGCCGGATCACTGCCCATTTATTTGTTCGCACATGCCGTGATCGCGCTCGGCGGCGGGCGCGCAGCAACTTTCCCGGCTTTAGTGCCTGTCTTTGGGGTCATTATCGGATACCTCGCGCTCGGCGTTGTGCCGAGCATCGCGCAATTCGTCGGCATGCTGATCGTGCTGTTGGGTTTCCACTTCGCCTTGCGGCGCTGAGCGGGAAGCCCTGCCTCAGCAGAGGTTGTTTAAGTAGTTGGTCAGCGCCAGATCAGTTAATTAGCTGTCGACGCCTGCGGGGGGCGTAGTGACGCTAGTTGGTTTTCGATCCACGATTTTCTCGATAACCACGCCGAAAACTCCGCCGACGACAGCTCCGACGACACTCCCGACGCCGGGGTTAATGAAAGTACCAATTGTAGCGCCAGCCGCGGCTCCCGACGAAACACCAACTGCTGTATTAGCGACATCTCTTTGAGTGATATTCATCAGACCAGTTCCTATCTGCCGGTTACCGGATTCATTTAAGTATATCAAGATGGATTCGCACGCCTAATACGAGCGCCGTAGCTAAAACAGCACATCCTAATGAACTCCAAGAGACGCGAATGTCGATTGCATTCTTATCACCCGACGTCGGATAGATAGTTGTGTAAACAGCCAATGCATAAATAAAAAATGAGAAAAGCCAACTAACTACCGGAACAATTATCCAACCTTTGTACGAAGTTGGTAATGCCACTATGTCCTTCGCCAATAATATCGACGTAATCGTCGCATAAAAACAAACTCCCCCATCTCTAATCGGGAGCGTACCAAACCAGATTTCCCCGCAGCACTAGCGATGCAACGTAATAGAGAGGCACGCTGAGCAGCGGCAAAATCGAATTGAAAAGAAGCCAAGTAAGAATTTCCATAATATCCCAGCACAAATATCTCCTGCTCGTAAAGGTTGTAGTGCTTCAGGTCAAGCCTCCGGCCCGGCGTATTTCCCCGCCGTCCCCGGAAACATGTTCTTGATGATCTTGAACTTGGAAATGTCGACCGTGGCGTCCATGTGGAGGAAAATGACGGCATCGCGCAGCACTTTCTCGATGCCGAAATCGAGCATGATGCCGTTGCCGCCGTGAAGCTCGACGGCATGCTGGGCGACCTTCAGGATCTCTTCCGATGCGTACATCTTGGCCATGTTGACGAGAATCTCAGCATCCGGCGCATTCGCGTCGACCGCCTGCGAGGCGCGATCAAGCAGCGCGCGCACCGCCTCAATCCGCGTTGCCATATCGGCCAGGCGCAGCGCCACGGCCTGATGCTTGATCAGGATGCGTCCGCCCTGGACATAATTCTGGACGTATTCGGCGGTCGCTTCAAAGGCGCGCACGCCGACGCCGAGATTTTTGGCGGCCTGGATTATCTTGCCCGGGCGGAAGTAGACGCCGGCAGAGCCCATCGCATTGTCCTGCACCAGCAAATGATCGTCCGGAACGAACATGTCCTCGAACACCATCTCGCCGTTATTCATGAAGCGGCAGCCGAGCGTCTCGTTGCAGCGCGCGACCGAAAAGCCCTTGGTCTCGCGCGGCACAAGAAAAGACGACGTGCCCTGCAACATGCCGACTTTCGGGTTCGTGTTGGCGTAAACGACATAAAGGCTGGCGTCGTAGCCGTTGGAAATAAACTGCTTGCGGCCGTTGATCACCCACCCGCCATTGGTCTTGACGGCTCGGGTGTGCATCGCGGCTTCCGGCACGTTGTACGGCAGCCAGCGGTCCGACGCGCCGCGCGGTTCGGTCAGGCAATGCGCCATCAGGAACTGCGGCTCGGCGACCAGACGCTTGAACCATTTTTCCTGCAGGTGACGCGGCGCAAACTGCCTTAGCAAGACGGAGACCTTCCAGTTCTGCACCATCTTGTCGGCGAGGCCCGAATCGCCGCGCGCGAGTTCCTCAGCGACGAGGGCGAAGGTCTTGACCTCAGTCCCCTTCTCCAGCTCAACGCCGCCGAATTCCTCGGGCACGCCCAGAGTGCGGATGCCGATTTTTTCCGCTTCCTCGAGAATTCTTGGCGGCAAGCGGTCTTCCGGCACCATCGACCATTCGCGCTGCCAGTTCTGCTTGATGAACGGGAGAATGACATCATCCACGAAATCGCGGCAGCTTTGCCGCATAATCCGTTGTTCCTCGGACAGCCCCCGGTCGGTCGCCATACGGTCGAGCATCGGCGTTCCCTCGCTTGAATATTCTTGTCAGACAGTGTCGCGCGGATGTTCCATCAAGTCGAGGGCGCCTGCGCGGCTGTTTCGACAGGGCGAAAGCTGACTATCCTGGCGCGGTGGCGCATAGTCGCGCCTGCGTCGGCATCGAGGAGCTTTGCGATGGCAGATCGGCAGCGCAACGTCATGGAAGGCGGCTGCACATGTGGCGCGGTCCGTTACCGCCTGAACGCCCACCCGTTATTTGTACATTGCTGCCACTGTACGTGGTGCCAGCGTGAAAGTGGATCGGCTTTCGCCGTCAATGCCTTCATTGAGGCGTCGCAGGTCGAACTCCTGAAAGGCGGACTCATCCAGACCACGCTGCCCAGCGCCAGCGGCAAGGGTCAGGTCTTCTGGCGCTGTGCCGGCTGCGGCGTGACCGTGTGGAGCAACTATCCTCAGGCCGGTCCAGCCATTCATTTCATACGCGTGGGAACGCTCGACGACCCCTCACGCGCTCCGCCTGACATTCACATCTACACCTCCACCAGGCAGCCTTGGGTGATCCTGCCGGAGGGCGTTCCTGCTGTCAGCGAGTTCTACCGGCCAGCCGATTATTGGCCAGCCGAGAGCATCGCACGCTTCAAAGCAGCGAGAGCAGCTATAGGGGTTGTCTCCGACTAGGGCGTCGCGTCCGGCTGGCTCAATGCCCGCTCTATCCACCAGCGACCAAATTTTGCGATACATCAATTGACGCGATGGGCCAAT
>DASSRJ010000099.1:0-22183 GCA_035701845.1 Pseudolabrys sp.
GAGATCGCACAGGCGCTCGACGGCAATATCTGCCGCTGCGGCTCGCATAATCGCATCATGCGCGCCGTCGAAAAGGCGGCGGTTGTGATGCGCGCGGGAGCGTCGCGATGACTGTGCCGCTTCCCGCCCAGCTCGAAGCCAATCCCGAGCTTGACCGCTGGGTCGGCTTTCCCGCGCCGGGCAAGGTCACCGTGCTCACCGGCCGCGTCGAGCTCGGCCAGGGCGTGCTCACGGCGATGCGGCAGATCGCGGCTGACGAGCTCGACGTGTCGATCGAGCGCATCACCATCCGCTCCGGCGACACCATCAAGGCGCCGAACGAGGGCTATACCGCCGGCAGCCAGTCGATCCAGTTCGGCGGCGGCGCCATGCGGCAGGCCTGCGCCGACGTGCGGGCGCTGTTCCTCGCGCAGGCCGCGAAAGTGTTCGGCTGCAAGGCGGCCGAACTATCGATCCGCGACGGCAGCATTCTGCGCAACGGCGACTCGACCGGACAGGATTACTGGACGCTCGCCGGCGCAGTCGACCTGACCGCCAAGGCGACCGGCGCCGGCACGCGCAAGCGTGTTTCCGATCTCAAGAGCATCGGGGAAAGCAGCGCGCGCATTGACTTGCCGGCAAAAGTGTTCGGTGAAGCCATCTTCATTCATGACATGCAACTCGACGGCATGCGGCATGCGCGCGTCGTGCGCCAGCCCAACCGCGGCGCCACGATCGGCAAAATTGGCGAAAATGCAATCCGCCGCGCCGCCAAGGGGCCGATCGAATTTGTGCGCAACGGCAACTTTCTCGCCATTCTCGGCGACGACGAGACCGCGGTCGAGGCCGCAGGCCGCGCCGCGATCGACCACGTGACCTGGCAGAACGTGGAAGCACCGACGCCGACGCAACAGGAGGCGAACTGGCTGCTGCAGCGGCCCGTAGTCGAGCGTGTGTTCGGCGCGCCTGACCCGGGAAACCCGCAGGGGCGCGAGCGCTACGAAGCGACCTTTTCGCGCGGTTATCTTGCGCACGCCTCGATTTCGCCGTCCTGCGGTCTCGCGCTCTGCAAGGATGGCAGGCTGACGGTGTGGACGCATTGCCAGGGCGTCTATCCGCTGCGCGCGGCGCTTTCGAAAATTCTGAAGCTCGAGCCATCCTCGATCATCGTGCACCACGTGCAGGGCTCAGGCTGTTACGGCCACAACGGCGCCGACGATGCCGCGGCGGATGCAGCCATCATTGCCATGCAGAAACCAGGTCAGCCAATCCGCGTGCGCTGGCGCCGCGAGGAAGAGTTTATCTACGAACCGAAGACACCTGCGATGGTGGTCAAGGTTCATGCGCTGCTCGATGAGGCCGGCAAGCCTGTCGACTGGACGCAGGAAATCTGGAGCCCGACGCACAATTTGCGGCCCGGTGCGGGCGGCAACCTGCTCGGCGCGCTTGCTTTGCCCGATCCGCCTCCGGAGCCGCCGCCGAACGACGTGCCCGAGGCAAACGGGGGCGGCGGCACACGCAATGGCGAACCGCTTTACGACATTCCGGCCAGGCGCATGCTGCATCATCTGGTCACGGAATCGCCGGTCCGCACCTCGGCGCTGCGCGGGCTCGGGGCCATGCCCAACATTTTCGCGATGGAATGCTGCATCGACGATCTCGCCGCCCGCGCCGGACAGGACCCGGTGCAGTACCGGCTTTCGATCACCGCGGATCCGCGCGCGCGGGCCGTCATCGAGAAGACCGCCGCCATGGCCAAATGGCAGGCCGGCGCGCCCGCAGGCCAGGGCCGCGGACGCGGCTTTGCCTTTGCGCGATACAAGAACCGCGCCGCCTATTCCGCCGTGGCCGTTGAACTTTCGGTCGATGAAGAGATCCGCTTGCATCACGTCTGGTGCGCGATCGATGCCGGCCTCGTGGTCAATCCCGACGGTGTCATCAACCAGGTCGAGGGCGGCATCATCCAGTCGGCAAGCTGGGTGCTGAAGGAGCAAGTCCGTTTCGACAACGGCGTCGCCTCCTTCGACTGGGAGACCTACCCGGTGCTCAAGTTCAGCGAGGTGCCGGAGATCGACATCGTGTTGATCAACACCAGGGACGAGGTCCCGCTCGGCGTCGGCGAGGTCACGGCCGGACCGACTGCCGCGGCGATCGGAAATGCCGTGTCGCAGGCGCTCGGCGCACGCATCCGCGACCTGCCGCTCACGCGCGAGCGCATCATGGCCGCGTTGTTGAAAGAATAGTTCAAGTTCCGCTGAAACCGCTTTGATCGGCCTGCGTAATAGGGCGGCATGCGGCGGCCCTTGCCTTGCCGGCGGAATACGGCTGAAGTGACGCCATGAAACGGCGGCGTGCGCGTCATCGTCAAAAAGGTGCGAGCTGGCAGCGCGATCCAGAGGGAATGCGTGCGCGCATCCTCGGAGCCGCCACCAAGGAATTCGCGCGCTACGGTTTTGGCGGCGCGCGGCTCAACCGGATCGCCAAGACGGCTGGCGCCAACAAGCGCATGATCTACTACCACGTCGGCGACAAGGAGGCGCTTTACCTCGCCGTCCTGGAAGGTGCTTACGACCACATTCGCACCGCCGAGCGGCGCCTCAACCTCGAAGAACTCGGCGCCGGGCAAGCGATCGTCAAACTGCTGACCTTCACCTGGCAGTATTTTCTGGAAAATCCGGAATTCATGGCGCTGCTCAACGAGGAAAATCAACATCGTGCCCGCCACTTGCGCCACTCGCGCAAGGTGAAAGGCCTCCACTCGCCTTTTGTCGAGTTGATTGCTGACATCCTGCGCCGCGGCGAGGCCAGCGGGGAACTCCGCAAGGGCATCGATCCGGTGCAGTTCTACATTTCGCTCGCGGCCCTCTCCTACTTCTATCAATCAAACAGCGCGACGCTGAGCGTGATTTTCGGCCGCGACCTGTTGTCCGAAGATGCCAGGGCCGAGCGCCTGGCCCATATGACGGATCTGGTCCTGGCGGCGCTCCGCCCTGCGGCGACTGAGACACTTGACCCCGAATTGCTCACACCAATAGAATTTAACCAACGGGTTAAAATCTAACGGACCGGCGCATTCACGCGGGTTCGGAGGTGGTTCGCGATGGCCACGTCAAAGGCGGGCTTTTTGCAGCGCGTTGTGCAGTCGGCGTGGGTCAGGCCGGTGCTGTTCCTCGTTCTGCTCGTCGTGCTATGGGATCTGGCGATCCGCGTTTTCCGCATCCCGCCCTACCAGATCCCCAAGCCTGAGGACGTGCTGGCGACCTTGTGGACCGACGGTCCGCAACTGCTGCTGCAGGCGGTTCCCACCACGGTCGCAACGGTCCAGGGCTTTCTGCTGTCCGCGGTCTTCGGCATCGGCATCGGCGTGCTGATCGTCGGCTCGCGGACTGTCGAGGCCTATATCTATCCCCTGCTGGTGTTCTCGCAGTCGATCCCGAAAATCGCGATCGCGCCGCTGTTCGTCGTCTGGTTCGGATTCGGAATGTTTCCGAAAGTTCTGTCGGCGTTCATGCTCGGCTTCTTTCCGGTCGTCGTCTCCGCCGTCCAGGGACTGAAGTCGGTCGAGCCCGAGATGCTCGATCTCGCGCGCGCCATGGAAGCCAAGCGGCTGCAGATCTTCCGGATGGTGCGCTTTCCGCATGCGATGCCGGCGATTTTCGCCGGGCTGAAGGTCTCGATCACCCTCGCGGTGGTCGGTGCGGTGGTCGGTGAGTTCGTCGGATCGAACAACGGCCTTGGATTCGTGCTGCAGCGCTCGATCGGCAATTTCGAGTTGCCGACGATGTTCGCCGCGCTCGTCTTGCTTTCGCTGATCGGCGTCATGCTCTTCTGGGTGCTCGACGTCATCGAGCGGATCGCCATTCCGTGGCACGCCAGCCAGCGGCAGGAATTCGTTGCCACGGCGTAAGGACAGTCACTATCGAACGACAAAAAGGGAGAACAGCATGATGAAATCGGTTTTTGCGGCACTGTTTGCGGTGCTGCTCGCCGGACCGGCATTCGCGGCCGACAAGGTGACGCTGATGCTGAACTGGTACGTCTACGGCGAACACGCGCCGTTCTACTACGGCAAGGAAAAGGGCTACTTCAAGGACGCCGGCATCGACCTTGAAATCCAGGAAGGCCGCGGCTCAGGCACCGTGACGCAGGTCGTTGCGGCAAAGACCGTGCAGTTCGGCTATGTCGACGTGCCGACGATGATGCGCGCCGCCGTCAAAGGGGCTCCCGTCCAGGCGGTCGGTGTCGCGCTGCAGACCAACCCGATGTCGGCGATGGGCTTCGTCGAGAAGAACATCCGTAAACCCGAGGACATCAAGGGCAAGACCGTCGCGACGACACCGGGCGATTCGATGTCGCAGATCTGGCCGCTGTTCCTGAAGAAAACCGGCCTGAAGGAAAGCGACTTCAAGACGGTGTCGGGCGACGCCACGACCAAGCTCAATGCGGTCATCAACGGCCAGGCCGATCTGCTGCTGGGCTACGTCATGGACCAGAGCATGAAGATCAAGGATGCGACCGGAAAGGACGTGTTCCCGATCAAGTTCGCCGACTACGGCGTCAACCTGGTGAGCTCGGGCGTCATCGTGAACAGGGACTGGCTGAACGAGAACAAGGATCTGGTGAAACGCTTCATGGCGGCGGCAACGAAGTCGCTTGAGGAAGCGTCCAAGCATCCGAAGGAGGCCGCGCAGGCCATTCTCAACGCCAATCCGAAGGGCGGCAAGATCGAAACCCTCACCAAAGGGTTCGAGCTGACCATTCCGCTCTACAAGGATCCCTCGGGCAAGGCGAACCGGCCGTTCAACGTCACGGATGCCAATATGCAGGATACCGTGAACGTGATGGTCGAGTACGGCGGCCTCGAAGCCAAGGCGAAGGACGACTTCAAGAACTACTACACCAACGCCTACCTGCCCGGCGGCAGCAGCTGAAGACGCCCGGGAATGGCTGCGAGCCTGAAAATCGTGGCTGACACGCAATCGAGACGCCCTGTCATTGAGCTGCAGGGCGTCTCGAAAACCTATCAGACCGCCGACGGCGAAGTGCCCTCGCTGCGCCCAATCGATTTCACGATCGGCGAAGGCGAGTTCGTCGTCGTGGTCGGCCCCTCCGGCTGCGGCAAGACGACCCTTCTCAAGATGATCGCGGGCCTGCTGCCGCCGAGCCAGGGCGAAATCCGCGTCGAGGGAAAGCCGATCGTGAAACCGCATGGCGGCGTCGGCATCGTGTTCCAGACCGCGATGCTGCTGCCCTGGCGCAGCGTTTTCCGCAACGTGATGATGCCGGTCGAGGTGAAGGGCCTGCCGCGCGAGGAATACGCAGAGCGTGCCCAAGCATTGCTGAAGATGGTCGGCCTGCAGGGTTTCGAGAACAAATTTCCCTGGCAGCTGTCCGGCGGCATGCAACAGCGCGCTTCGATCTGCCGGGCACTGGTTCATGATCCGAAAATCGTCTTGATGGATGAGCCATTCGGTGCCCTCGACGCGATGACGCGCGAGCGCATGAATGTCGAGCTGCAACGCATCCAGCGGGAAACCAGGAAGACCGTTCTGCTCATAACGCATTCCATTCCGGAAGCCGTCTTCCTCGCCGACCGCGTGATGGTGATGTCGGCCCGGCCCGGCAATATCGCCGCGGTCTACCAGGTTCCGCTGCGCCGGCCGCGCTCGCTCGACGTTTTGTCCGATCCGACATTTATCGAGCTCACGCAGACCATTCGCGCGCATTTCTCAGACGCCCACCTCGACTGATCGGCAAGTGACCGTCATGGCGCCCAACATCGCGGTGAAGAACATCGAATTCTCCGAGCGGCGCGTGCCGTTCCGTCATCCGTTCCGCTTCGGCGCGGTGACCGTGAACGAGGCGTCGCAGCTCTTCGTGCACGTGACGGTCGATGTGGACGGCAAATCCGGCAGCGGCGTCACCGCCGAGCTGATGGTGCCGAAATGGTTCAACAAGGATCCGGCCCTGTCCGCCGACCAGACCGTCGACCAGTTGCGCCGGTCGGCTGCGATCGCGCGCGACATTTATCTGAAGGCGCGGCCCGACACGGCGTTCGGCCTGCATGCCGTGTGCCACGGCGCGCAGGTCGGCGAATGCGGAATAGCCGGCATTCCCCCGCTGGCGGCGGCCTTCGGCGCGGCTGAAATCGACAAGGCCGTGCTTGACGCTCTGCTGAGGGCCGCGGGAACCGATTTTTTCAGCGGCATGCGCGGCAATATCGCGGGCCTCGACGCAAGACTCACGCCCGATCTGACCGGCAACGCCATCACGGGCTTCCTAAAACACCGCGTCCCCTCCCCGCGCGTCGCGGTACGCTACACCGTCGGCATGCTCGACAGCATCGACAGCGTGCGCGAAGCGGCGCACGGCTATCGCTACTTCAAGCTCAAGCTGTGCGGCGATCCGATAAAGGATCGGGTGCGTCTCGCCGAGATCGTCGATGCACTGGGCGAGACCGACTACCGCGCAACTGCGGACGCCAACGAGCAGTATCGAAATCCCGACGATCTGCGCGCTTTGGTCGATGCGATCCGCAACGATCGCGCGCTCGCGCCCCTCGCCGGGCGACTGCTTTATATCGAACAGCCGTTCGCGCGCGAAAAGACGTGGGGTTTCGATCTCGCGGCGCTCGCCGGCGATGTCGCTTTCATCATCGACGAAGCCGACGACAGCTATGACGCCTTTCCACGTGCCAAGACGCTCGGCTATCGCGGCGTGTCCACCAAATCCTGCAAGGGACTTTACAAGTCGCTTCTCAACGGCGCGCGCGCGGCCCAGTGGAGCAAGACAGCCGGCGATTTTTTCGTCAGCGCCGAAGACCTGACCTGCCAGCCAGGCCTCGCGGTCCAGCAGGACACGGCGCTCGTCGCCTTGCATGGATTGAGCCACGCCGAGCGCAACGGTCATCACTATGTCGACGGATTCGCCACAACGCCCGTTCAGGAGGCCGCTGCATTCCTCGCAGCGCATCCGGACCTTTACGAACGATCGAGCGGCGCAGTCCGGCTTTCGGTCCGTGATGGGGCGCTCGCCACCGGATCGCTCGCAGTGCCCGGCTTCGCCTGCGCGGTGGAACCTGCGCAAATCGCGTCAACCCGCGATCAAAAAAATGACTTCAAGGAGTTCGCATCGTGACGACGAGACGCCTCGGCATCATCATGAATGGGGTCACCGGGCGGATGGGGACCAACCAGCACCTGATCCGCTCCATTCTCGCAATCCGCGCACAAGGCGGCGTCGGACTTGCGAATGGCGACCGCGTCATGCCCGATCCGATCCTGATCGGCCGCAATGCGGACAAGACTGCTGCGCTCGCGAAGCAGCACGGCGTCGAGCGCTGGTCGACCGACCTCGACAAGGCGCTCGCCAACAAGGACGATGAGGTCTTCTTCGATGCCGCAACCACGCAGATGCGGCCTGCCCTGCTCGAAAAAGCGATTGCTGCCGGCAAACATATCTACTGCGAGAAACCGATCGCGACCACGCTGGCAGAGGCCATGAAGGTCTGCCAGCTGGCCGAAAAGTCGGGGCTCAAGCACGGGGTCGTGCAGGACAAGATTTTCCTGCCCGGCCTGATGAAGCTCAAGTTCCTGCGCGACAGCGGATTTTTCGGCCGCATGCTGTCGGTGCGCGGCGAGTTCGGTTACTGGGTGTTCGAGGGCGACCTGCAGCCGATCCAGCGCCCGTCATGGAATTACAAGCTGGCTGAAGGCGGCGGCATCATCCTGGACATGCTTTGCCACTGGCGTTACGTGCTCGACAATACCTTCGCCGAGGTGAAGGCCGTTTCCTGCACCGGCACGACGCACATTCCCCAACGCTGGGACGAAGACGGCAAGCCCTACAAGGCCGACGCCGATGATGCAGCCTATGCGACGTTTCAGCTCGATGGCGGCATCATCGCCCACATCAATTCGTCATGGTGCGTGCGCCCCTATCGCGACGACCTGGTGACGTTCCAGGTCGACGGCACGCACGGCTCAGCCGTCGCCGGCCTGCACGACTGCATGATGCAGTCGCGGCAGGGAACGCCGCGGCCGATCTGGAATCCCGACCAGAAGCAGACGCTCGATCTCTACGCGTCGTGGCAGCCGGTGCCCGACTTCACGACCTTCGACAACGGATTCAAGGCGCAGTGGGAAATGTTCATCCGTCACCTCGCCGAAAACGCGCCTTACAAATACACGCTGCGCGAAGGCGCCAAAGGGCTGCAGCTGGTGGAGTGCGCAACCAGGAGCTGGAAAGAGCGGCGCTGGATCGACGTCGCCGCGCTGTAAGGAGAATAACGATGAACCGTATGGACAAATCCTTGCACGCGCGCGCAATCAGGCTGCCTCGTGCCGACCGCTCGCTGGAAACATTTCAGTTGTCCGAGCCGAAGCATTTCCCTGAGCGGCGAAATTCAAAACTCAATCGCATCGCGTTCGCCGCAGCCCACGTCGTCGCCGATCCCAATGCGGACAACGATCCGTGGCTCGATTGTGCGATTGATTGGGACCGAACCATCGCGTTTCGTGAACATCTTTGGGGCCTCGGCCTCGGCGTCGCCGAAGCGATGGACACCGCGCAACGCGGCATGGGCGTCGATTGGCCGACCTCGCTCGAACTGATCAAGCGCTCGGTCGCTGCCGCGAAGGCGTGCGACGGCCTGGTCTTTTCAGGCTGCGGCACCGATCAGCTCGATCCCGGCGGTGCGCGGAGCCTCGATGACGTGATCCGTGCTTACGAGGAGCAGGTTGAAGCCATCGAAGCCGTCGGCGGGCGGATCGTACTCATGGCCTCGCGGGCACTCGCAAAGGTGGCGCGGTCGCCGGACGACTACGCCAAGGTCTACGGACGAATCCTGCAAGGCGTGCGCGAGCCGGTGATCATCCATTGGCTCGGCGACATGTTCGACCCGGCGCTGGCGGGTTACTGGGGCTCGGCGGACGCCGACAAAGCCATGGCGACCGCGGTCGAGATCATCAACGAGCACGCCGCCAAGGTCGACGGCGTGAAGATATCGCTGCTCGACAAGGACAAGGAAATCGCGATGCGCCGGCGGCTGCGGCAAGGCGTGCTGATGTATACCGGCGATGATTTCAACTACGCCGAACTGATAGCGGGCGACAGCCAGGGCTATTCGCACGCACTGCTGGGCATTTTCGACGTCATAGCGCCGGCCGCCTCGGCGGCGCTGGTCAGGCTTGCAGCCAACGACAATGAGCGCTTCCACGAAATACTTGCACCTACTGTGCCGCTGTCGCGCCACATCTTCCGCAGTCCCACCCGCTTCTACAAGACCGGCGTCGTGTTCATGGCCTATCTCAACGGCCATCAGGATCACTTCACGCTGGTCGGAGGCCAGGAAAGCGCGCGCTCGACCGTGCATCTCGCGGATATTTTCCGCCTTGCCGACAAGGCCGGACTGCTGCGCGATCCCGATCTCGCGGTCAGTCGGATGCAGACGGTTCTGGCCGCGCGCGGAATTGAAGCCTGATGCGCGACCTGAGCGGCGACCATCGCTGGCTGTCTCTCAACACCGCGACCGTGCGCAAGCAGGGCTCACTGCTCGACATCGTCGAGGCCTGCGCACGCCACGGCATCAGAGCGATCGATCCATGGCGCGATCAGGTTGCCGCGACCGGAATCGATCGCGCGTCCAAGGCCATCCGCAACGCCGGGCTTGCGCTTTCGGGATATTGCCGCGGTGGCATGTTCACGGCCGACGCGGCCCATCGTAACGAAGCGCGCGACGACAACCGCCGCGCGGTGGACGAGGCCAAGACGCTGGGCGCGCCGTGTCTTGTGCTGGTTGCGGGAGGCCTCCCCCAGTATTCCCGTCCCGGCAGTGCACCAAGCAAGAACATCGCAGCCGCGCATGCCCAGGTCGAAGACGGCATTGCCGAGCTTTTCGAATACGCCCGCACGGCCGGAATGCCGCTCGCCATAGAACCGCTGCATCCCATGACCGCCGCCGATCGCGCCTGTGTGAATACGATGCGCCAGGCACTCGACCTGTGCGACCGCATCGATCCGGCGCAAAGCGGAGTGCTCGGCGTGGCCGTCGACGTCTACCACGTCTGGTGGGATTTCGAATTGATGGCCCAGATCGAGCGCGCGGGCCCTCGCCGCCTGCTGGCGTTTCACGTCTGCGACTGGCTGGTGCCGACCGCGGACACCGTCAACGACCGCGGAATGATGGGCGACGGCATCATCGATATTCCACGCATCCGGTCAGCCGTCGAAGCGCAAGGGTTCAGCGGCTGCATCGAGGTCGAGATCTTCTCAAACCGGTGGTGGTCGGCACCGATGGATGAGGTCATCACGGCCGCCATTGCGCGGATGAAGACGGCCGTTTGATCCCCGCCGGCATGCTAAACCATTCGTTAACGGCGCCCCGGTAGCTTGGCCGCTACGGTACCGGGCTCCTGTGTCGTGCCCGGGGCTCGGGCACCATGGTTCGTATCGATTTCAACCGCCTGCGTTTCCTCGTCATCGACGACAATGCGCATATGCGCCGCATCCTGCGCACACTGCTGCACGGTTTCGGCGCACGCGAAGTCTACGAGGCGGAAGACGGTGCGGCCGGCCTCGAGGCCTTCACGCACTACATTCCCGACATCGTCATCACCGACTGGGCGATGCCGATCTTCGACGGCCTTGAACTGATGCAGATGATCCGCCAGCCCGGGGCCAATGCGAATCCCTACGTGGCGATCATCATGCTCACCGGACACTCGGAGAAAAAGCGCGTGATGGCCGCGCGCGACGCCGGCGTGACCGAGTTTCTCGCCAAGCCGATTTCAGCAAAGGCGCTTTATCAGCGCATCATCAACGTGGTCGCCAACCCGCGGCCCTTCATCAAGACCAAGACCTATTTCGGACCGGATCGCCGCCGCAACACGAACTCGAACTATATCGGGCCGGAGCGGCGCAAAGGCGGCAAAGCCGACATCATCCGGCAGACCCCGCTTTTGGAAAAGGCCCGCGCCCCGGTCTGATAGAGGCGGCAGGCAATGTCCCGCTCAAAAGACAAGGCTGCGACGGTCAATTACGGAGACCATGAGGTCATCGTGCCGGAAAACAAGTTGCGTGTAGCCGTCTCAAAGGCGTCTCCGCAGGACGACGACGACCCGATTGCCCGCGCCGAGAAGGCGCTTGCCGCCCTCTCCCCTGAATTCGGCACGTGGATGGATTCAGAGTGTGAGCGGCTTGATGGCGCCCGCCGCGAGATCGTGGACAGCGGCTTTACCGCCGCGAACAAAGAGGCGCTGTTCCGCGCTGCCCATGACATCAAAGGCGAGGCAGCCACTTTCGGCTATCCGGCCGTGGCGGCGGCGGCCGACAGCCTTTGCCGGCTCGTCGAGCACGCACCGGATCCGGCCCGGATTCCCACAGCGCTGATTGATCAGCATGTCGACGCCGTGCGCGCGATCTGCAGAGAATACGGGCATTCCGACGCGCAAAAGCTCGCCACCGCGTTGACGAAGCGGTTGCGGGAGGTCACCGATGACTTCCTGCTCAAGGAAAACCGGAACCGCCCCGAGGTGCTCAGGCAGCTCAAGAGTCCGCCGATCATTCCCCGGTAGGATCAGGCGGCGGCGAGCTGCGCCTGCCCGAAATTGTCGGCACGCATGATGCATGCGTCAGCGACCAGATCGTCGCAGAACAGTCGCGCCTCTTCGCGAGCCGCTTCGACCGCAAATTGGCGCAGCAATGCCAGCAATGAAACGCTGTCCGCGCCGCGCTCATTCGCGCACGCGTTCAGGACGCGTTCGACCACCCGGCGCTTTAATCGCGCCGCTCCGCCCTGTTCACCGACCAGCAAGCCGGCGCGGATCGCCGCCAATGCCTCGCGGAACGCGGGATACGCCGCATCCGGCAGCCCGGCCTTGCGATAGAGCGCGCGGAAACCGGAAATGTTCCTGTCGTGGATATAGCCGGTCACGCGATCGATCGGCAGGTCGGACAATTCGGCAAGAGCTTCCTCGAACAAAACGACGTTTCCCGAGAGCAGCGCGCGCAGAAGCATTCCCGCCGTCAACTGGCCGCTCTGGCGCAGATGCTGGACCAGCGCCCCCACCTCTTCATACGCAGTGTCGGCAGCAAGCGCGACGGTCGCTTTCTCGCAGGCCTCCCGCGCTGCATATTCGGCGTGCTCGGACCCCATCCAGTGCCGCGCCGTGACAAAGCCGGCGAGCGTCTGCGACAGCTTGGAGAGCAAGGCCTGGCGCATGGCCATCGACAGATCGTCGCGTGCCGACATCGTTTCGCGGATCGGAGCGTGATGGCCGAAGCGATCGATGATCCGGTCCATCGAGAACGCCGGAATCCCGGCCTCCGGGTTCTCAAGTAGCGCGAGACAGGCTTCCGGACCGGCGACCTCGGCGATGGCGGCGGCAAGCGAGCGCGGCAAATACGCGCGCGAGGCGATCGCAACCTGAATGTCGGCCTGGCCGGTCGCAATCAGGTCAACCAGATCGTCTTCAAGCAGCAACGGCGAGCACGTCAGCACCGGCAGGGCGACGTCCGGTTGATCGGCTGCCAAGGCATGAACGACGACCCGCGGCGCGTTCTCATCGGCGGCCAGCGCTTCGGCAAGCGCGCGCCGGACCAGGGGTGATGGATCGTCCAGCAGCATGATCATGGCGCCTTCGGCTGCGGCGCGATCGTCTGACGAAAGGTCGGAGTAAAGGTAGGCGCGCGCCAAAGCGGATGTTGCCTCCGCCCGCTCGCCGGCTGGCGCCTGGCGGACCCAATGTAAGAACTGACGAACAATCATGGCACTGTCGACGCTACCGAAGCCGGCCCCTTTGGCGGCAATCATCAGCCTATCGAACGAGGCTTAACAAAGCGTTCACCATAGAAATTGAGCGCCCGTTAAGCATACGGCCTGGCTGCCCGCTCAGGCCTTGTCACCGAGTTTGCGCTCGTTGGGCCGCATGTCGCTGAACAGGTCGAACACGTGAACGGCCTGCGCGGTTTGCGGACCACCGCTCGGCGGCACGCCCCACAAAGTGGTCACGGTTGGCGCCAGGGGCGTACTGACCCGATCGGTGAACATTGACTGGAACGACGGCCGCCGCGCCGGAGGCGGAGGCAATTGCTCGCTGGCGCGCGCGAGCGCCTGCGTCGTGCCGGCCGTGTCGGGTGTCTGAATTGGAATTGGCGCCGGCGGAACCGGCGGCGCCGCCGCGGAGGCCATGTGTACCGCGCGCGCAGGCACAGCCTTCACCGGCCGCGCGGCGACCGTCACCGGCGGCGGCAAAGCCGGTGCAGCACCCGACCGAGCGATAGCCGGTTGGGTTACGCCGCCCTGCGCGAACGCCACCGTTTGCGCGGAATCAAAAAGTCGCGTGAGCTTGCCGTAGACTTCGCCGACACTGCGGGCGCGCCCATGGCTGTCATAAAAAATGTTGTGGTTGGCGGCGGCCGCGTGCGGAAACATGGCCGCGGCACTCGCCTGGGGCCGACGAGCCGCCCCGTTGATCAATTTGCCAGCGCCATCGGCCCCCAGAAAATGCGCGATATAGAGCTCGCCATTGGTCGGCTGCCGACCGATGCTCGCCGTCACCAAGGCCGAGTTGTTGCGCGTCAGCGCGCCCGCAAGCATTGCGCTTGCCTGCGGATCAGTGCGCAGACGCAGGATGGCTGCGCGAATGGCAGGATCGGCAACCTCATAGTGCCCATCCGGCGCACGCGTGATGGCATCGGCAAAGCGGCCGAGGCCGAGTGCGGCCCCATCCTGCTTCATGGTGCCGAGCCAGGTCTGGTCGATGAACTGATAGAGACCTTTCGCTGACGAGGTCGATGCTTGCGCCGACGGATTGAGATTCGACTCGATCTTCGCCGTCGTCAGCAGATACTCGAAGCTGATGCCGGTCGACTGTGCGGCCTGCCGGATCGCGCCGGTAATTTGCGGTGCCGCGCTGGCATGAGCCGGATTGACGGCCATCGGGTTGCGCCTGATTGCATCTCGGTTGTATGGGCCACTGACGCAACGCAACGCTTTTCGCGGGCCTGCCGACCATGGGGGAACTATGGTAAACGAATGGTTAACAGGCCCTTCGGAGGACAGTGATGGTTCAGACGATCGAGCGCCACAAGCGCGGCGGCCTCTATTTCGAGGACTTCGAGGTCGGAAAGACCTACGAGCACCGTTACACGCGCACGGTCACCCAGATGGACAACATGCTGTTCTCCAACATGACGCTCAATCCGCAGCCGTTGCATATCGATCGGCACTTCTGCGAGACAGAAACCGAGTGGGGCCAGCCGCTCATGAATTCCCTGTTCACCCTCGGTCTCATGATCGGCATCCAAGTCTCTGATATGACGGTCGGTACCACGATCGCCAATCTCGGCATGTCCGACGTGAAGTTTCCCAACCCCCTCTTTGAAGGCGACACCATCCATTGCACCACGCAGGTGGTGAACAAGCGCGAGTCGAGGTCGCGGCCCGGCGCGGGGATCGTCGAATTCCACCACAAGGCTTTCAAGCAGGACGGCACGCTGGTGGCCGAATGTCACCGGCAGGCCTTCATGCGCATGCGGCCGAAATAAAGAAGACCCGGCAACCGGCCGGGCCTGAAGTCACTCCGGTGGGTTCCTAGGCGGATCAGATGCCGCGGCCGTAGTAGCCGCACCAGCGGTGGATGTTCCACTCGATGTTCTGCTCGTAACCGGCGAGCGTTCCATATTTCGGCAGTCGCACTTCCTTCGTGGCCGGATCGAAGCATTTGCCTGTGTCCGATGCTTTTTTTACTTCCGCGGCCATGTCGGTCATGAACGCAAGTTGCTGCTCCATGTCCTGCCTGGTGCCGAGCCGTCCGCCCGGTCCGGGATGACCCGGAATCATGCGCTCCCAACCGAGAGCCAGCGTGCGCTTCAGCGACGCTTCCCATTCCGTCGGGTAGGAGTCGTTCACGGCGAGACGCGACGGCACCGAGCCAAGGGAGTTGAAGTCGACCGCAAACAGAATTTTTTCTTTCGGCAGCAGCATCACGATCGAAGAATCCGAATGATTGCGGCCGGTGTAGACGAGATCGAGCGTAGTGCCGCCAAGTTTGATCGTGCGCTTGCCGTCCACTACCTGGTCGGGGATGACGACGTCCAGGCCTTTGAGCTGGGCAAGCCGCTCTTTGGCACGGCGGTGCGCGACAACTGTGGCGCCCTCATCCTTGAACACTTTGCCGCCGGCAATGTGGTCGTAGTGATGGTGGCTGTAGATCAGGTACTTGATCGGCGCTTTGGTGATTTTGCGAATCTCGTCCAGATAAGTTTTCGCCGCCTGGGGCCGACCGTAACTGATCGGGTCGGTGACGATCACGCCGGCGGGCGTGACGATGAACATCGCCTGATGGCCCTGGTAGCGGAAGATGTAGACGTTGTCGGTGCCGTCGACTTTGGTGGTGGCAAACATCGGCTGTTGCGCCGGCGCTTGCGCCATTGCGGTTGTGGCACAACCAGCCATGAAGATGGCGACCGAAAATGTTATGAGCCGTTTGTTCATTGGTGACCTCCCCGACGCCAAACCCCATAGAGCCGCGGTAATTCCTGCGCCAAAATCGCGCACCCGAGCGGTATTTCGGGTAAATTCAAAAAGCCCAACAAGGACCGGCACATGCGCTCCCTCCTGTTCGTTCCAGCCGATGGTGGCCCCAAGCTCGACAAGGCATTGGCGAGCGGGGCCGACGCCGTGATTGTCGACCTGGAGGATTCAATCGTCCCGGAGCGCAAACCAGCCGCTCGAGTTGCCGCGCTGGAATTCCTCAAGCGGGCTGGCGCCGCCAAGCAGCGCCCTCGCCTGTTCGTGCGCATCAATGGCCTCGACACAGGCATGACCGATGCTGATCTCGATGCAATCGTCGCCGGCCGGCCGGATGCCGTTGTTTTTCCGAAAGCCGAAGGGGGGCCGAGCGTGGTTCATCTCGACGCAAAGCTCACCGCCCGCGAAGCCATCGCCGGCGTCCCTGAAGGGCAGATCAGGATTCTGGCGCAGGCGGTTGAATCGGCGGCCGGACTTTTTGCCGCCGGCAATTTCCGCAACGCGGGCACGCGCCTGATCGGATTGACGTGGGGTCCGGAAGATCTTTCGGCCGAACTGGGTGCACAAACAAATCGCGACGCGCAGGGCGAACTGACCGAACCTTATCGTCTCGCCCGCTCGGTCTGCCTGTACGCGGCGGCGGCGGCGAAAGTGCCGGCGATTGAGACGGTCTACGTCGATTTCCGCAATTCGGATGGCCTGCGCCGCGATACCGAAGCCGCGCGCCGCGACGGTTTCACGGGACGCCTTGCCATTCACCCCGCCCAGGTCCCGGTCATCAACGAGGTGTTCACGCCGACAGCTGCGGAGATCGAGAAGGCGAAAGCGGTGGTCGCGGCATTCGCGGCTCAGCCCGGCGCAGGGGCCGTCGGCATCGATGGCAAGATGTATGATCGCCCGCACCTCGCGCGCGCGCAGGCGCTGCTGGCAAGCGTAGGAAGCTGAGCGCCTACTTGTAGACCTTTGCCGGATCGAAGCGCTTTTCGGCGTCACGGAATTCAAGCGTGACTGCGCCCGGCTTGCCCAATGGCACGGCCCGATAGAAACACGAGCGCCGGCCGGTATGGCAGGCACCCTCGCCCGCCTGTTCGACCTTGACCCAGAGCGCATCCTGGTCGCAGTCCACGCGCAATTCGACGACGCGCTGCGTATGCCCGGATGTCTCGCCTTTCCTCCAAAGCGTCTCGCGCGAGCGGCTGTAGTACCAGGCCTCGCCACTCGCGACGGTTTTTCGGATGGCCTCGTCATTCATGTGAGCGACCATCAGCACGTCGCCCGATCTGGCGTCCGTGACGACCACGGTGACCAGTCCGTTGGCGTCGAACGTCGGTATGAAGGCCAGGCCTTCCTCGATATCAACCGGCTTGTTCGTCATGGAAAGCGGGAGCTCATTGTCACGTCATCATGAATTGCCGGGCCACGCCCGGCAACCACTTCGTGCAAGGCCGGATACGAACGCGTTGCTACCGCTGAGCGCCGCGCAACATCGTCATGAAGCGTACCTGCTCGGTGGCATCGTCGCGGAACGCACCGGCGAAATGCGTCGTCACCGTCAGCGCACCCGGCTTTTCCACGCCGCGCAGAGACATGCACATATGCTCGGCTTCGATCATGACCGCGACGCCGCGCGGCTTCAGAATCTCGTCGATGGCAGTCGCGATCTGCGAGGTGAGATGCTCCTGCGTCTGCAGGCGACGCGCGTAGACATCGACCAGCCTCGCAAGCTTCGAAAGGCCGACAACGCGGTCAGTCGGCATGTAGGCGACGTGCGCCCTGCCGTAGAACGGCATCATGTGATGCTCGCAATGCGAATTGAAGCCGATGTCGCGAACCAGCACGAAATCATCGTAGCCGCCGGTCTCGCTGAAGGTACGATCGAGCACCTCGACAGGGCACTCACGGTACCCCTGATAGACTTCATCATAGGCGCCGACGACGCGCTTTGGCGTCTCGAGCAAGCCCTCGCGGGTCGGATCATCGCCGGCGTAGGCGATCAGCGTGCGGACGGCGGCTTCGGCCTGTTCGCGCGACGGCCGCGGCTCAACCGGCGCAGGCGCTGCCCGCACATGATCCGACAAGCCTTGCTTCGGCCACGGCTTAACGTTGGTAGTTTTCGCATCCATGACGGGTCTCTCCGTTCGACCGGCGCTCGCCCGCAAAGGCAGTGCCGGATGTGTCACCGGGGTGGCCGCGTCTGTCGTTGCTCGGTGTTTTCGCCAGAGCACCTGGACGCCGCATTCCCATTCCCCATGGCCTGATGCCATGCCGGCGCCAAGAACCCCTTCCCGCGCCATCGGGTCAGCCCCTATATATTCTTTTGCACGGCCGAGGCAATCCGCCGGCGTTGGATATTCGGTAGATCACCCATGCTTAACGACGTTTATAACGCCCGAATCCTCGACCTTGCGGGCAACATCCCCCGATTGGGCCGGCTATCCACGCCCGACGCGACGGCAACGGCGCATTCAAAGCTCTGCGGATCCACGGTCACAGTGGACCTGAAAGTCAGCGACGGCGCCGTGAGCGACTTCGCCCATGACGTAAGGGCCTGCGCACTTGGGCAGGCGTCGTCTTCGATCATGGCGCGGCACGTGATCGGTGCAAAACCCGCGGAACTCCGTGAATTGCGGGAAACGGTGCGGAAGATGTTGAAGGAAAATGGTCCTCCGCCTGCCGGCAAATGGGCCGACATCGCGGTGCTCGAACCGGTACGGGACTACAAAGCGCGCCACGCCTCGACCATGCTTACCTTTGATGCCGTGGTGTCTGCGCTGGACCAGATCGAGGCGAAGTCGGTTACCAAGCGACCGCAGGCCGCCCAGTAATTACTTCGCCGCAGCCAGGCCGCCGGTCTTTGTGCGCGGCAATTCAGCCCGGTCACCAGCCGGCTTGCGGCATCCAGCCGACAAACGCGGAAGGTTCTGCGAGGCGCCGGTATTTCCGAGACGAATTCCCGTAACAACCTGGGCGCTCTGGGTCCGGATCACCATGGAGTGGCTGCCCATTGCAGCAAACGCGCCGATCAACGTGGAGGGAACGCGCGCGGTTGCGTAGGTGAGGAGTTCGTCCGGTGCGCTGCGCCGCTCGGTCGAGACGACCTTCAGCACAGCAGAATTGCTGCCGACACGCAGGCTGATCGAGTCAATTGCGGCGGGGAGCGGCGTCTGCTCTCCGCGGTGCCGGCGCTCAACGTAGCTCACGTCGTAGGTGTCGGCACCCGGACTACAAGCCACGACGAGATCAAAGCTTCCGATCTCCTCGCCTTCCACAGTGAGCGGATGACGGCGGGCGAGCGTTGTCACACCGGCCCGATCCACCAGCGACCATCTCTGCTCGCTGATGGGAGTGGCCTGCAAGCCATCGGTCGCACGCGGAACAGGCTGCGGCACCGACACAGGCGATGCGGCAACGGTCGCGGCAACTGCCGGAGCGTCGACATCATCCGTCGTCAACTTGGTCAGCCGCAACTCATCACGCGTGAGCGCATGCATCGGCTCCCATGGAGGAATCCGCAGAGCAACTTCGAGCAGATCGGCGCTTGCACCCATGTCCGCCGTGTATCGCGCAAGCCGGCCAATATCGCGCTGCACCAAGACAAGATCCTCGGCGGAATAGCCGGCTGCGGTCGGGTCTTCGCGCCGGTCGCCAAGCCAGATCTGGTGCACCATGACTCGCGACTCCGGGGGCACCGACCGACGCACGCCGCCAAGCAGCACAAAGGCGCACATCGACTCGCAATCGGCTTGCGGGGAGAATGTCGCGCGCGGCCGGCCCCCGTTGTCCGCAGGAAGATCGACGAGATTGCCGACCGTGGTCGCGAGCTTGAGCTTGCGCAATTCGCGCCCGAGTGCGATCGCACCGTGCACCGATCCGCCATCCGAATTAAGGACGACAGTCGCACCGGTGATGTCGTGGCTTTGCGTGAAGAGGAGGAAATGGTGCGGAGTGTCCGCAGTAATCGCACCGGACGCCGCAATAAAGGTCTTGCAGTTAGCACCGCAAGTCTCGGCGGGCCCTTGCATGCGCATTTCAAAGCGCATCGGCAGCGACCGGTCGGACGCACGGAGCGAGCCCGGCAGCAAAGCCAGTGGCGCCGCCACAGCGAGCGCAGCGATCGAGACGGATCGGTTCATTCTACCCCTGTCTCGCTACCAAGCCCGTCTTCTGGCGTGGCTTGTCCACGTTCTGGCTGGCTTTGGTAGCGCCAAATACCCCCGCGCGAGTACGTCTTAATGCACTTGCGAGATTCGGGTCTAGTGTAAAAAAGTCGCTATACCCCCTCAAAAGCCGAGAAGTTCCATTGACTTGTCGCGACAATGGAACTTCCGGCGCGAACGGGTCATCCTGAACTTCCACTGGAACTTGAATGGTCTTCAACGCGAACCACCAAGGACTTGCTCGGCTGCCGCGCCTGGCCGGCCGTAGCCTTGTTGCGCTTTATCGCGTCACGCTGTCGCCGTTGATCGGACCGCGCTGCCGGCATTTGCCGAGCTGCTCGGAATACGCGGACGAAGCGATTGGCCGTTTCGGACTCTGGGCGGGTGGCTGGATGGCTCTCGCGCGCATCTTGCGGTGCCACCCGTGGGGGACGTCCGGCCTTGATCTTGTGCCGACAGCCCTGCCCCCGCGATCCCGTTGGTACCTGCCATGGCGATACGGGCTTTGGCGCGGCGTCCGCGATACGCCGCTCGCCTAGTTGCGCGCCGCGATCCGGCTGCTATATCGGGTTCCACGCTTACCTGCATTCGTAGGCAGCGAGTGAGCACAGGAGACGTCTATGGTCGCGCTGACCTTCCCCGACGGCGTACGCCGCGAATACCCCCCAGGCACAACCGGTCTCGACATCGCCAAAGGCATCTCGCCCTCTTTGGCCAAGCGTACGGTAGCCATGGCACTCGATGGCGCTCTCGCCGACCTTACTGACCCGATCGATCGCGACGCCAGGATCGAATTCATTTCGCGTGACGATCCGCGCGCACTCGAACTCATCCGGCACGACGCCGCACATGTGCTCGCCGAAGCCGTGCAAACGCTCTGGCCCGGGACGCAAGTCACCATCGGCCCGGTGATCGAGAACGGCTTCTACTACGACTTCTTCCGCAACCAGCCATTCACGCCGGAAGATCTGCCGGCCATTGAAAAGAAAATGCGCGAGATCATCGCGCGCGACAAACCCTTCACCAAGGAAGTGTGGACGCGCGATAAAGCAAAGAAGACCTTCCGCGACATGGGCGAGGCCTTCAAGGTCGAACTGATCGATGCCATTCCGGCCGACCAGCAGATCAGGATCTACAAGCAGGGCGACTGGTTCGACCTTTGCCGCGGACCGCACATGACGTCGGTCGGAAAGGTCGGCAGCGCGTTCAAGCTGATGAAGGTCGCCGGCGCCTACTGGCGTGGCGATTCCAAAAATCCGATGCTCACCCGCATCTACGGCACGGCCTTTGCGAAGCAGGACGAGCTCGACGCTTATCTTCACCAGATCGAGGAAGCCGAGAAGCGCGACCATCGCAAGCTCGGACGCGAGATGGACCTCTTCCATTTTCAGGAGGAAGGCCCGGGCACGGTGTTCTGGCACGCGAACGGCTGGACCATCTTCCAGGAGATCGTCGCCTATATGCGGCGGCGGCTGAAGGGCGACTACGAGGAGGTTAACGCGCCGCAACTGCTCGACAAGGCGCTATGGGAGACGTCCGGCCATTGGGAATGGTTCCGCGACAGCATGTTCCAGGCAACCTCGGCCGGCGAGGATACCGACGACGAGCGCGTGTACGCGATCAAGCCGATGAACTGCCCGGGCCACATCCAGATCTTCAAGCACGGCCTCAAGTCCTACCGCGATCTCCCTCTGCGACTGGCCGAATTCGGCGTCGTGCACCGCTATGAGCCTTCCGGCGCCCTGCATGGCCTTCTGCGCGTGCGCGGCTTCACGCAGGACGACGCCCACGTGTTCTGCACCGAAGAGCAGATGGCCGACGAATGCCTGAAGATCAATGATCTGATCCTGTCGACTTATGCCGATTTCGGCTTCACCGGCGATCTCACCGTGAAGCTCTCCACCCGCCCGGAAAAGCGCGTCGGCTCTGACGCAGCCTGGGATCACGCCGAAGACATCATGCGCGATGTGCTCAAGCGCATCGAGGCCCAGGGCCACAACCAGCGCATCAAGACCGCGATCAACCCGGGCGAAGGTGCTTTCTACGGACCGAAGTTCGAATATGTCCTGCGCGACGCCATTGGCCGGGACTGGCAGTGCGGTACAACGCAGGTCGACTTCAATCTGCCGGAGCGGTTCGAAGCCTTCTACATCGGTGCCGACGGCGCGAAGAAAACCCCTGTGATGATTCACCGGGCTATTTGCGGCTCGATGGAGCGCTTTCTGGGCGTCCTGCTTGAGCACTATGCGGGCCACCTGCCTTTGTGGCTGTCGCCCAGGCAGGCGGTGATTGCCACCATTACGTCCGACGCCGACAGCTACGCGCGCGAGGCAGTGGCCGCCGTGCGCAGGCTTGGCCTGCGTGCGGATTCCGACCTGCGAAACGAGAAGATCAACTACAAAGTGCGGGAGCACTCGCTTGCGAAGGTCCCCGTTCTTCTCGTTGTCGGAAAGAAAGAGGCGGCGGACCGCACGGTGTCCATCCGCCGTCTCGGCAAGGAAAGCCAGGACGTGAT
>DASSRJ010000100.1:0-2224 GCA_035701845.1 Pseudolabrys sp.
CTTATGGCCGGGTTTTCCGGCCATCTGTATTTGACCTGCAGGAACCAAAACAGCCTCGTTCCATCCAATAATTGCTGATCGCAGCGACGGTATTGCCTGGCGTGAAAAATGCTGTTCGACTCGCATGGGGTCGATCTTCGGGGCATACGCCCATGACATGGGTGCTTGATCGGGTCGGGCGGCGTATCGCCGCCTATCTGCAGCGGCCTGCGTCCGGCTACGAGCCGTTCACACCGGCCGATCCGGAAGCCTTGCGGGCCCTGATCAAGCCGGGCGACATTTTGCTGATTGAAGGCCGCACGCATATTGCCGGCGTGATCAAGTACCTGACGCAGTCGACATGGTCGCATGCGGCGCTTTATGTCGGGCCGCTCGACGGCCAGGTCTCTTCGGCCGGCGAGCCATGCGATCTGGTGGAATCCAACCTTGAGGCCGGCATCGTCTCCGTGCCGCTGTCGACCTATTTCAACTATCATACGCGCATCTGCCGCCCGGTCGGTCTGTCTCCCGAGGACCGGCAGTCCGTCTGCGATTACGCGATCGAGCGTATCGGGCTGCAATACGACCTCAAGAACATCGTCGATCTGGGCCGTTATCTGGTGCCTTTGCCCGTGCCGCAGCGTTTCCGCCGGCGCATGATTGCGCTCGGCTCGGGCGATCCCACCAAGCTCATCTGCTCCGCGCTGATCGCGGAGGCTTTTGCCGCCGTCGGCTATCCTATTTTGCCGTCGATCGAGCACGTCGAAAGCGCGCAGGCGCGGCGCGAGATCTATCACATCCGCCACAGTTCGCTTTTTGCCCCGCGCGATTTCGACATCTCGCCTTATTTTGCGATCATCAAGCCGACCATCGAGATGGGCTTCGACTACAAGAAAATTTCCTGGGCGCCGCGGGACGCCGGCACCAAGCTACCGGAAGCGGGGCGCGTTGCACCTTGAAGACAACCCGGTATTTCGAGGAAACCGTTCATAACGCGACCGGAATTTCCGCGAGGGTGAGCCATGAAGCTGCACTATTATCCCGACACGGATAGCCTCTATATCGAGCTGAAGAGCGCGCCGGGGACGGAAATGCGCGAGATCGTCGAAGGTCTTAACGTGGACTTCGACGCAAACGGCGACGTTGTCGGTTTCGACATCGATCATGCCTCAGGCAAGCTCGACCTCTCGAAAATCGAAACGATTGCGTTTCCTCTTGCGAGTGCAGAGTGAAACGCTGTATCGCCGGGCTTGGCGTCCACAAGTCGAGGCTACTCGGGTGACGGCTATTGCATCAGGCAATTCCACAGGCCGGAAAAGCACGCGCCATCCAAGGCTTTGAATTTTTTAGATCTTGAAGAACGTGGGTGACATTCGAAGTATTCTGCCTATCACCTTTGTCCGTAATGTCCGATGTAGCTGCACAATTGTGCGACCGCTGTCCCAATAACCTTGTCGGAAACCCGCCCAATGGTTTTTGCGACGATGCGTACGTTTAATGTGACCACGCGGTTCGTTCGAATCCAACTGACGACGGGGAGCGAGCCACTGACGAGGTCAGCCACGCTGATTGGCACAGCGTGTTCCGACTGCGGACGCGATGTAACTGGCGGCGCAATAAAGTCACCAAAGTTATCAGCCGCCGTGAGTGCCAGCACCGGCCGACGCTTTGCGGCGGACAAATCTGTGAAAGGGAATGGGACGAGCAGCAGGTCGCCGCGTTCAGGCATTGTCCCAGACTTCGTCCTCGGCGTTCTCCCAAATCGGCGCGAGCGAGCCTGCTTGTGCGTTCATCAGGTCGCGCCAATCGGCCCGATCCTGGCGCTCGCGCAGATACCCGACAAAATCGAGCACTTCGCGGGCGAGTGGCTCGGGAAGTGCCTTAACCTGTTCAAAGATCATCTCAGCGATCGACATGATGTTTCTCGCATGCCCGCATCGATTCGCTTTTAGCATGGCGGCTCCGTGATGGGGAGGCTGTTGAGCAAAGCCGAGAAGCGGATTAATCGCCGCTGCGCTCGGGACGGCACTGGGGAATCCTGCTTGGTCTCAAAAATAGCAAAGCAAAGCTTGACAATATTCCTAAGGTATGTATTCCTAGGGTTATCCCGCCCCGGTGCCGAAGGGGTGTCTGATCAGCGTCTCCAGACGCGGGGCGGGGAGCGGTGGCCGGGAGTATGACTTCGCATCGGAGATGCGGTGCGAAGGCCCGGCGGCCCAAGCCGCGCTGCTTTCGGCGTGCCGTC
>DASSRJ010000101.1:0-9272 GCA_035701845.1 Pseudolabrys sp.
CTTCTGAGATGTAGCGGGCGAGCTGCGCATCGTCGTGCACGATCTCCATCGCCCTGCCGCCGAGCACATAGGACGGGCGGATGACGAGCGGGAAGCCGAGCGAGCCCGCGATGGCCACGGCCTCTGCCGGCGAGCGGGCGATGCCGCTTTTCGGCTGGCGCAGGCCAAGCCGGTCGATCAGCGCCTTGAACCTGTCGCGGTCTTCGGCGAGGTCGATGGCGTCTGGCGAGGTGCCGAGGATCGGCACCTTTGCCGCTTCCAGCGCCTGGGCAAGTTTCAGCGGCGTCTGGCCGCCGAACTGCACGATGACGCCCTTGACCTTTCCGTTCGTCTCTTCTTTCCGCACGATCTCGAGCACGTCCTCTTCGGTCAGCGGCTCGAAATAGAGCCGGTCTGAGGTGTCGTAGTCGGTCGACACCGTCTCCGGATTGCAGTTGACCATGATGGTTTCGTAGCCGGCCTCCTTGAGCGCGAAGGCCGCGTGACAGCAGCAGTAGTCGAACTCGATGCCCTGGCCGATGCGGTTCGGCCCGCCGCCGAGGATGATCACTTTCTTCTTGTCCGACGGCTCCGCCTCGTTGACGACGGTGCCGGCGAACGGTGTTTCGTAGGTCGAATACATGTAGGCGGTCGGGGAGGCGAACTCCGCGGCGCAGGTGTCGATGCGCTTGAACACCGGTCGCACGCCGAGCTTGCGGCGCTTTTGCATGACCGTCTCGGCAGGGGTCGCGGTGAGTTTGCCGAGACGGGTGTCGGAAAAGCCCATGGCCTTCAGACGGCGAAAGGCGCCGGCCGTTGCAGGCAGGCCTTTTGCGGCGATTTCGGCCTCGGTTTCCACGATCCCGCGGATTTCCGCCAGGAACCATGGGTCGATGCGGCAGGCGCTGTGGATCAGTTCATCGCTCGCGCCGAAACGGATCGCCTGCGCAACTTTCAAAAGCCGGTCCGGCGTCGGCGTGCCGAGCGCGGCGCGGATCGCGGCCTTGTTGTCGGTGTCATCGATGCCCTTTGCGGCGTCGAAGCCCTCGATTGTCACTTCGTCGAGGCCAGTCAGGCCGGTTTCCAGCGAGCGCAGCGCTTTCTGCAGGGACTCCTGGAAGGTACGGCCGATCGCCATCGCTTCCCCGACCGACTTCATCGAGGTGGTGAGCACCGGCGAAGCGCCGGGAAACTTCTCGAAGGCAAAGCGCGGTATCTTGGTGACGACATAATCGATAGTCGGCTCGAACGAGGCCGGCGTCGCGCCGCCGGTGATGTCGTTGGCGATTTCGTCGAGCGTGTAGCCGACGGCAAGCTTGGCCGCGACCTTGGCGATCGGAAAGCCGGTCGCTTTCGAAGCCAGCGCGGACGAGCGCGACACCCGCGGGTTCATCTCGATCACCACCAGCCGCCCGTCGGCCGGGTTGATGGCGAATTGCACGTTCGATCCGCCGGTTTCAACGCCGATCTCGCGCAGCACCGCGATCGAGGCGTCGCGCAGGATCTGGTATTCCTTGTCGGTGAGCGTGAGCGCCGGGGCGATCGTGATCGAGTCGCCCGTGTGCACGCCCATCGGATCGACATTCTCGATCGAGCATATGATGATGCAGTTGTCTTTCTTGTCGCGCACCACCTCCATCTCGAACTCTTTCCACCCGAGCACCGATTCCTCGATCAGCACCTCGTTGGTGGGGGAGGCATCGATGCCGCGCTCGACGATCTCGATGAACTCGGCCTTGTTGTAGGCAATCCCGCCACCGGTGCCGCCGAGCGTGAACGAAGGGCGGATGATTGCCGGCAGTCCAATGTCGTCCAGAGCCTCGAGCGCCTGCGGCAGCGTCTTGATCTGGTGCGAGCGCGGTGTCGGCAGGCCGATCTTCGTCATCGCCTCGCGGAACAGCTCGCGGTCTTCCGCCTTGTCGATGGCGTCGGCGGTTGCGCCGATCATTTTGACGTTGAACTTCTCGAGCACGCCCATCTTGCGCAGCGACAGCGCGCAGTTGAGCGCGGTCTGCCCGCCCATGGTCGGCAGCAGCGCGTCGGGGCGCTCGCGCTCGATGATCTTGGCGACGATCTCCGGTGTGATCGGCTCGACATAGGTAGCGTCGGCGAGGTCGGGATCGGTCATGATCGTCGCCGGGTTCGAGTTCACCAGGACGATCCGGTAGCCCTCTTCCTTGAGCGCCTTGCAGGCCTGCGTGCCGGAATAGTCGAACTCGCACGCCTGGCCGATAACGATCGGGCCGGCGCCGATGATCAGGATCGATTTGATGTCGGTTCGTTTGGGCATTTACTCTCTTTGTCATTCCGGGGGCGTCCTGCCGAAGCCCGCAGGGCGAAGGCGGACGAACCTGGAATCCAGATGCTTGCGCAGAGTTTGCTTCTCGATTCCGGGTCCGGCCCTATCGGGCCGTCCCGGAATGACCGAAGCACTCCGGACACAAAAAAAGGGCGCGCTTGATGCGCGTCCCCCGGACTGCGCCGAGGCCGGGCCTCGCGCGCGAGCGGGTCTTTAGACCAGATTCGGGGGACAGGGAAGGGTGCCGGGCGCATAAGCGGTGGACGGAAAATGCGCGAATCGATGCAGAAAACCGGCCTGGCGCACGCCTAGGCCGGACGCGCCCGGCCTGTTGGCGAAGCTATGGCGGCAGGTTTTTCGAAAATCGCGCCGTAGTGGTAGGGCGGAAACTCGACGATCGCCCTGCTCTTGAGTCCGCCCGCCTCGACGGCTTTGACGGTCTGTTCCGGCGAAAGCCGCAACTCGGACCTCGGGCCGTAAGGTTGCCCGAGCACGGTGGTTCTTTCCCGTGGCAGCCGATGCCAGTTGACGATCGCGAAAAGACCACCAGGGCGCAACGTTTCGCCGACAGTGCGTGACAGACTCATGCGATCGGCGACACCGTGAAACGAATTTGCCATGAAGACGAAATCGACCGGCTGTGGCGTAAGTTCCGCCAGTTCGCGCGCGTCAGCAAGCTGATAGGCGCAATTGAAGATTCGGTTTTCATTCATCCGGATGCAGGTGAGGCCCAGCATCCCGGCGTCATTGCTGACCGCCGTGACGCGCCGCGCGATTTTTGCGATTGCCGGCGTAAACCACCCGTCGCCGCAATAAAGGTCGATCACATCCATGCCGTTTTTGATTCCGACGGCGGCTACGACGGAGGCAGGGTCTGGCCAAAGCGTTTGCCGCCATGCCTCCGTCAGGTCGTTGCTTTGGAAGATTCCGGGAGGCCTGCCGTTCATGTGAAGGCAGGCCTCGCCCGGTAGCGATACAAACGGCGCGTGCCACCGTGAGCGATCATTGCTTGGCGGCAAGCAACGAGATGCTTTTTACGCCGAATTTTCTGCTCGCACCTTTCGCATTGTCCGAGATGAACTGATATTGCGGATTGTCCTCGACCCGCGTCACGTTCAGTCCCGCCGCTTCGATCATCTGCCGGTAGCTGTCCCGTTGCGCCGCTCCTCCGATGCATGCCGCCCAGAGCGTGGAGTTGCAGACGATATTGTCCGGCAGCTGCACCTCCGTCACGATGTCGGCGATGGCGAAGCGGCCGCCTTTCTTCAAAAGCCGCGCTGCTTCGCCGAATACTCTGGACTTGTCCGTCGCCAGATTGATCACCCCATTGCTGATCACGACGTCGGCCGAGCCGTCGGGCAACGGCACGTCTTCGATGTAACCCTTCACATATGTTACGTTCAGGAAACGATCGCGGTCGCGCAACCGTTCCGCCTTGGCGCGCTGCTCGTCCGTCATGTCGACGCCGGTCACCTTGCCGCGCGAGCCCACTTTCAGCGCGGCGATAAAGGTGTCCATGCCCGAGCCGCTGCCGAGGTCGACGACCATGTCGCCCGGCTTGAGGTCGGCCATGTGGAAATAGTGGCCGACCCCGGCAAATGAATCGATTGATTCCGCCGGGATACGATCGAGGTCGGCCGGCGAATAGCCGAGACGCTCGGCCATCGCGCGGCCCATCTCAAAATGGAATTCACCATGCGGGTTTTCGGCGACACTGCGATACATCGCCTTCACTTTGGATTCGAGTTCTTTCGGGTCAAATGCGGTGGTCGTTGCCATGGTCGACATCTCCATTCACTCGGCGCAGTCGTGATCAAAAGCTCAGCGTGGCTGCGCCGCCTTTGATGAGCTCGTGGATCTTGCTTGAGCCGGCGATCTCGACGCCGCCGATCAGGTCGTTCTGTTCGTAGCCGCGCGCTTTGACGCAAGGTGTGCACGCCCACAGGCGGCCGCCACGCTTGAGAAAGTCGTTGACGAGGGAAGCGAGCGGCTCGAGCGGCGGCACGACAGTGCTGTCGATACCCTTCTTTCGGACGAGGTCGACTGCCGCACTTGTCAGGAACACCGAAACTTTCAATCCGGCGGTCATTCCTCCATTCGCAATTGTGAATGCGACTGACGAAAGCTCATGATCGGCCCCATGCGTCATGAGCACGACGAGTTCAGGTGATGATGCAGACATTCTGGAATCCTCCCGCTGAATGATCTGGACAGGATGCAGGCCTGCGACAGTGGGTGCTTTAAGAAAGTCTTGATTTGTTGCCGAGACGGGCCTGATTATTGTTCAGGCCTCAGGGGATCACAGTGCAGTTCGTTTTTGCCGGCTGCGTGCTCGACGGTGACAAGCGCGAGTTCACGCGTCACTCCGAGCCGATCGCCATGGAACCGCAGGTTTTCGATCTCCTGCTTTATCTGCTGCAGAATTGCGATCGCGTGGTGAGCAGGGACGATTTGATTACAGCGGTGTGGAACGGCCGCATTGTTTCGGAGTCGACGCTCAGCACGCGGATTACCGCTGCGCGGAAAGCCATAGGGGACACCGGCGAGGATCAGATTTTGATCAAGACCTATCCTCGCAAGGGCATTCGCTTCGTCGGCGACCTTCAGACAGTCGGGGCCTCTCGCCCGAATGAACGAGGACAAGTTCCGGGCATATCAACATCCTCAGTTCAGAGTACGCCCACAGGGCCGATCGAGTGGGGCGGCAGGCCGTCCGTTGCCGTCTTGCCTTTCAACAATCTCAGCGATGAAGCCGAGCAGGACTATTTCTCGGATGGCGTCACCGAGGACATCATCACCGCGCTGTCCAAATACCGTTCGCTGGCGGTCATTGCCCGCAACTCCAGCTTCACGTTCAAGGGCGCCGGTGCCGATGCCCGGTCGGTAGGGCTGACACTCGGGGCGGATTATCTGGTCGACGGCAGCGTACGCAAGACCGCGGAACGCGTGCGCGTTACGACGCAGCTGGTCGAGACGGAAACCGGCCGGCAACTGTGGGCCGAGCGCTACGATCGCGATCTCAAGGAGCTTTTCGAGCTGCAAGACGAGATCACCACCGCCATTGCGGGCAGGATCGAGCCCGAGGTCGGTGCCGCCGAGCGCCTGCGCGCCGAACGCAAGGCGGTTCCGGAGCTGCACGCCTGGGATTTTTTCCGGCTGGGGACCAAGCACTTCTATAAATCGACTCCGGCCGACAATCGCGAGGCGCAGCGGTTGCTGCGGCGGGCGATCGAGCTCGATCCCACGCTGGCGGAAGCCCACGGCTTTCTCTGTTATGCGATCGTGGTCAGCATGACCTATTTCGACAACGAGCCGAGCGAGGGCACCTTGCAGGAAGCGCTCGCGGTCGGGCGGAAAGCCGTTGAGCTCGACGAGCAGGACGCAATGTTACGGTTCACCTATGGGCGTGCGCTTCTGGCGGCGAAGGCCTATGGCGATGCGATTGCAGAACTCGAAATCGCAATCGACCTCAATCCGTATCTTGCGCCGGTCTATTGCGGGCTTGGCGATTCGCTTGCTTACGAGGGCCGTTTCGACGAGGCGATTCCGTATTTCCAGAAGGCCGTCGAATTGAGCCCGCACGATCCCCTGCGCTGGGCCTTCTATACGTATCGTGCGCTTGCGCACATTTTTGCGCGGCAATTCGATCAGGCCCTTGAATGGGCCCGCAAGGCCACGCGGGTGCCGAATGCGCACTACTGGGCTTTCGCGCATCGCGTCTCGGCGCTCGGGCATCTGCGAAATCAGGACGACCTGCCCACCGCGAAAGACGAGCTGCTGCAGCGCAATCCGGATTTTTGCTGCAGCTTCGCGCGCCGCCGGCTCTTCTACGTCCGGGACGGCGCCCAGCTCGATCTTTATGTGCAGGGCCTGCGCCTCGCCGGTATAAGAGAATAGGCGCGATCATTTCACGACGGCGCGGCCCTCAATCGTAGAAGGCCGGCGCCATCTTCAAAGTGTCGCGCTGTGCCTTGTCGTGGTTGATCCAGAGTTGCGCCTTTTCTTTTTCCAGCACCTCGGCGATGCGTTGCATTGAGGCCAGCGTCTTGTCCTTGTCGAAGTTGATCGAAGGCACGCGCCGGTTGTCCCAATTGCTTCTGAAGTGAATCGCGTCGCCCGACAACACAATCGCGCCGGTCTTCTGCAGCTTCACCAGCAGGGACTGGTGACCGGGTGTATGCCCGGGCGTCGAGATGATTATTGCGCTTCCGTCACCGAAAATATCGTAATCGCCCTCGAGCTTCTTCACCGGATGCTCAGGCTTGAAGCGGCCGACACCAAGCGGGTTCGGCCACTCGTATTCGGCCTTTTGCACCAGGAGCAAGGCGCCCGGAAACATCTCCACATTGCCGATATGGTCCGGGTGCGTATGGGAGATGGCGAGATATTTGATGTCTGAAGGCTTCACGCCCACGGCATCAAGCTCCACGGCAAGCGTCCTGGGCTTATACCAATGGATTGCCCGCGGGTCTGACGGTGCTTGTCCGTTGGGCATTGCAGCCACGGCATCGGTAACACCAGTATCCCACAATAGCCAATCTTGCCCGTGATGCATGAGATAACAATTGTCGGACATCGGAACTGACTTGCCGACATCGACACCCGGCGACCAGCGGGAAATGTCGCCGGCGATTCCCTCGCCGCAGTTCAGAATGTAGAGCCGGTCGACGAAGGACCTCTGCTGGGCCGAAGCGGACACGACGGCAATCGTAACCGCTGCCGCCATGACAAGGGCGATACCCGATCGTTTCATGAGGGATCACCTCGCTATTTGTCCAAATCCATAAAATCAAAATACGGAATTTCGAAAAGGCCTGTTTGAGTCAATTTACGAAACATTTATGACCCGCACGGGCGTCTACTCGGTCTCGGAGAGGGCGCTACCTGGCAGTTGTCCCCTCGTGGAACCGCCAGCTCCACCAGGATCGAAGATGAATTTGAAAGGTGGAGGCCCGGCCTGGAATCGAACCAGGCTTGGAAGACCATGCATGGCTTCTGCGTCGCCACTCCGCCACCGGGCCGGGCGCAGCAATAGGCCGGCGGACCTTGATGTAAAGTGTAGGACGGTCGCCGATGCGGGTTTGGGTTAATCCGAAGTTATCTCGTCATTCCGGGGCGCACCCATAAGCGCGTGTACGCGCGTCTTCGACGCGCTATGGGTGCGAACCCGCCTGCGGGCCGAAGCCTCAGGCAGCGAGCGTAAGCCTCCACACCTTCGGCGGGCGAAGGCCCGGAATCCAGAAACACGCTCAGCGCTCGTGTCTGGATTCCGGGTCCGCTCGCCAACGCTCGCGTCCCGGAATGACTAGGCGGATGCCCGGCACAGAAACGTCATCCGCCGCTGGTTATGGCCGACATTGCGCGCCGCGCGCTCGGCTTTGAATCCTGCCTTGCTCAGGCGCTCGAGCATTGCGGCCTCTTTGTAATGCGAGAGACCCGCGGTCTTCTTCAGGCGCAGATAGTCCGAGGCAAAGATCCGCACCAGTCCGAACGCGGCCGGCCAGAAGAAGCCGTTAGCGGCGCCGAAGCGCAGCAGCGACAGCGCGGCGGCCGGTGCTGCGAAATGCGGCGGCACGATATCGCCGAGGATGAAGAGTCCATTCGGTTTGAGCAGCGCGCGGAATATCGCGAGCAAACGGTCGAGCTCGGCCTGTGTCAGGTACTGCGCGACCGAATGCATCACAATGAGGTCGAATGATGCCTTCGGCAGCGCGGCCGCCTGCTCGGCGGCGATGACTGCGATCTTTGGATGTCCGGCATAGCGCATGGTGAGCGAGGCGCGCACATTCGGCGCGGCCTCCACTAGCACCAGCTGGGCACAGGCATCGGCGATAGAATCGGCCGATGTTGCCTCGCCGCAGCCATAGTCGAGCACATGCGCGGCCGGCGAGGGCACATAGGCGCGGATGTCCTCGGCGATGGTGCGGTAATGCACGTCGCGGTGACGTGCATTCACGTAAATCACCGAATGCTTGAAGTCGTAGAATTTGACCCAGTCGCTCATGCAAACTTTGTATCGTGCAGAGTCAGGTAGCGCCAGCACGAGACGGTCATTCCGGGGCGCCGCCAACGGGTCCGCGCGAAGCGCGGCCCGATGACAAGCTCCGCGGCGAACCCGGAATCCAGATGCTTGCGCGGAGTCTGCTTCTGGATTCCGGGTCCGCGCTGCGCGCGGCCCGGAATGACGAACTAGGCCAGTACACGATTATCCCCGCCAGAGCTTCGGCAGACCGCCGTCCTTGCCGACAACCGGATCGCTTTGCGGCACCGGCACGTTTGGAATCGTCGTGAGCGCCTTGTCGCGGTCAGCGGGGTTGTCACCGCGGCAGAGGTTATATGTGCCCTCCGGCGGATAGGCGCCGATCACCAAAAGATCGCTGCTGCCCGACAGCCGCTGATGCCCGGTGCCGGCCGGCAGCACCGCGACGTCGCCCGCCGCAAAGTCGAAAGTCTCGCCGCGCGGCCCGCCGAGCTGCACGCGCGCCTGCCCGCGCACGATGCCGAGCGCCTCATGGATCATCGAATGGTAGTGCACGAAGGAGTAAATGCCGTTGCGCCACTGGCCGTGGTCCCAGCCGTTCTGCGCGAACAGCTTTTCGATCGTGCGGGCGGGGTCATGCGCGCCGAAATCGACTGCGGCTTTGTAGACCAGCGCCGGCAAGGCCGGATTGTTCGGCACCCGGCCGTCGTCCTTGAACAGGAAAGTGAGGGGCTTTGGCGATGTCATGCCGATACAACGAACTTGCGCAACGCGGGTTGCGTGCCTTTCCACACCGTCATTCCGGGGCGCGAGCGCAAGCGAGCGAACCCGGAATCCAGACCCAACTCTGTGCGTGCGTCTGGATTCCGGGTCCGGCCCTTCGGGCCGTCCCGGAATGACAGTCTCTCAGGCAATCTTGCGCTTTTTGCTGTCTTTGGCCTGCCGCATCATCCCGACGAAGCGCGTGAAGAGATAATGACTGTCGCGCGGGCCGGGCGAGGCCTCCGGGTGGTA
>DASSRJ010000102.1:0-46204 GCA_035701845.1 Pseudolabrys sp.
CAGTGCGCCCCAAAAACCCAGGTAAGGCGAGAGCGTGTAAGCGAGATAGGCGCCGATGACCAGGAAGCCGCCATGCGCCATGTTGATTACGGAATTCAGGCTCAGGATGAGCGCCAAACCGAGCGCCATCAGCGCATAGAACACGCCCTGGATCAGTCCGTTGAAGGCATTGAAAAGCAGAAGCTCCATCATCGGCCCGGACGCCTGTCTTGATTTTGGAAGGCCAGTCTTAGCCATACCGCGCCGCCCTCAAGCCAAGGGCAGCGCGGGAATTGGCTGCGCGAAAAAGAAGTTAGGGCGTCAAGCGCTGTAATCGAGCTTGCAGCCCGTCTCCTTTACCGGTAGCGCAATCTTGTCGCCGGCGACGATGTCCGCCACCTTGAACAGGCTCGGGTACTTTCCGTCCTGGATAATCTCGCCAGGGAACTCACTCGACATCAGCTGGTGATCACCCGCACGGAAGTAGACCTTGTTCGGCTGCAGCTTGACTTCGGGCGGCAGTTCGAGGCCTTCCAGTGCCTTGGCGACTTTGACGGAGTCGGCCGATTTCGCCTTGTTCGCACCCAGAGCAATCGCGTGCAGGCCTGCATAGCCGAACCAGGTGCGCGCGCTCGGCCATGTGCCGTCCGGGTTTGCTTTCTGGTAGGCCGCGACCCATTCCTTGACGTGCGGTGTCTTCGGCTGATCCCAGTACCATTCGAGCGTCCACCAGCCGAGCTTTGCTTCGCGTGGCAACGCGCGCAGCACTTCGAGCTCGGAGAGGCCGCCGCCGATCGGAAACTTCTTGGTCAGGCCGAACTGCGCGGCCTGCTTCATGCAGTTGACCAGGTCCTGGCCGTCGACCAGCACGATCAGCACGTCGGGCTTCGATTGCTGCGCCTTGATGAGATAGGACGAGAAGTCGGTGGTACCGAGCGGCGACAGCGAGTTGCCGAGCACCTTGCCGCCCATGCCTTCCAGCAACTTGGCATAGGAGCCCTGCAGCGTGTGGCCGAAAGCATAGTCCGGCGTGATGAAGTACCACTTGCCGCCAAACTTTTTGTAAAGCGTTCCGGCCAGACCCGCCGCAAGCATGTAGGTCGTGGTGCAGATGCGGAACGTGGTCCAGTGGCATTGCGTGCCGGTGACCGGATCCGTGTGGCCGCCGGTGACCATGTAGAGTTTGCCCTTATCGTGCGCGACCTGATTGACGGAGAGCGCAGTCGCCGACGATACGGCACCCATCAGGAAGTCAACTTTGTCCTGCTCGATCAGCTTGTGCGCCTTCTGCGCGGCGAGGCCGGCGTTGGCGCCTTCGTCTTCAGTCAGCAATTCGACCTTGCGTCCGTTGATGCCGCCTTTGGCATTAACTTCGGCGAGCGCCATAAGAGCACCTCGCTTTTCGCTGTCGCCTTCGGCCGCGTAGGTACCCGTGAACGGATCGTGCATGCCAATCTTGATGGGCGTTTCGCCTTGAGCGAACGTCAGAACCGGCGGCGAAAAAATCGCCGTCGCACCGATCGCCGCGCCCGTCTTGATGACGGTTCTCCGGCTCGGCTTCCAAAGGGAAGTAGTCATCTTGATTCTCCTTCGCACGTTATCTGTGCGGATTATGAAAATGAAAAAGGAGACACGCGTGAGCGCCGAACATTCGTTCGACACCACGCTGTCTCCCCCAAAGTCATGCTAATGTGAGGGTGCGATCGCACGCAAGCGCAAAGAGAATTTCGACACGCGCGACCTTGGAACTTTCCCAGACGACTCGACCTGATAGTCTTTCGTCGGAATTCACATCGATAAGTCTACGAAGAGAAAAAGAAATCATTGCACAATCTATTGCGGCAATGCCGGCAACTATCGAGACAGGAGAGCCCTCGTGAAACGTCACTTCGCGACGCTGGTAACAATCTGGCGACTTGCCAGTCCCTATTTCCGCTCGGAGGACAAATGGCCGGGACGCATCCTGCTGGCAGCGGTGGTTGCCATTGAATTGTCGATCGTCGGAATAAATGTGCTGCTCAATTCGTGGAACAACGTTTTCTACAACGCGCTGCAGGACAAGGACTGGAACGGGTTCGTTTATCAGCTCGGATATTTCTGCCTCCTGGCGACGGCATTTATCCTCCTCGCTGTCTATCAGCTCTATCTCAATCAATGGCTTCAAATTCGCTGGCGGCGCTGGTTGACGCAAACCTATCTCGATCATTGGCTCGAGGGCGCAAATCATTACCGCATGCAGTTGCTCGGTGACGCTGCGGATAACCCCGACCAACGCATTGCGGACGATATCAGGCTGTTCATTGAGCTTACGCTGACGATCGGACTCCAGCTGCTCAACTCTTTTGTCACGTTGGCGTCCTTCATGGTGATCCTTTGGGGCTTGTCGGCTGCTGCGCCGCTCCACATTTTTGGAGCAAAACTTGACATTCCGGGCTATCTGCTCTGGGCGGCGCTGATCTATGCCTGCATCGGCACCGCACTCACGCATCTCATCGGGCGTCCGCTGATCGCGCTCAATTACCAGCAGCAGCGGTACGAAGCCGATTTTCGTTTCAACCTCGTCCGCGTGCGCGAGAACTCGGAGCAGATTGCTCTTCTTGACGGCGAGCGAGCCGAGGGCAGCCGGCTTTTGCTGCGGTTCGGTAGCGTGGTCGCCAACTGGATGGCGATCATGTCACGTCAGAAAAAGCTTACTTTTTTTACCGCCGGTTACACACAGGCTTCCGTGGTGTTTCCGTTCATCATGGTAAGTCCCGCCTATTTTGCCGGCGCCATCCAGCTGGGCGGGCTCATGCAGACGGCAAACGCCTTCGGCCAGGTTCAAGGCGCACTGTCCGTCTTCGTCAACGTCTACCGGCAGCTGGCGGAATGGCGGGCGGTGGTTGAACGCCTGTCTGGCTTCGACCATTCGATCGCAACGGCACGCGACGCTGCCGTGAACCCGCCCGTCATCACGGTTGCGCCGACCGATGCAACCGCCGTCCGTTTCAAGGATCTGTCGGTGCGGCTGCCCAATGGCGTGCCCCTGATCAATGCAACCGACCTTACGATCAAGCTCGGCGAGCGGGTGCTGGTGAGCGGGCCGTCGGGCGCCGGCAAGTCGACCTTGTTCCGTGCGCTCGCCGGCGTCTGGCCTTTCGGGGAGGGCACCATCACGGTTCCGAAGAACGCACGCATGATGATCCTGCCGCAGCGCCCCTATTTTCCGATCGCGCCGCTCGCGGCCGCTGTCGCATACCCGGCCGAGCCCGGACAATTCGATACCGCAAAGGTCGCGGAACTCGTCGGCGCGGCCGGGTTGCCTGCCCTTGTGCCTCGCATCGAGGAGGAAGCGCATTGGAACCGGATGCTGTCGCTCGGCGAGCAGCAGCGGCTCGGTATTGCGCGCGCCCTTCTTTACCGCCCCGATTTTCTGTTCCTTGATGAAGCGACAGCCTCATTGGACGAACCAAGCGAGACGGCGCTCTATCAGCTCCTCGATCAACAGCTTCCGCAAGCGACGATCGTCTCGATCGGCCACCGCGCCACACTCGCGGCATTCCACCGGCGCCGGCTCGCCTTCGTCCGTGCGGGCGACCACCACGTCGTGCAGGAGGCCGCTCTCGCGCCGGTGTCCTGACCGACCGACAGCCGCAAAAGAAAAGGCGGCGGCCACCCGCGACCGCCGCCTGACGAGGGCAGACTTTGGGTTTACTTCAAGCTGCCGAGCGTCAGATCGGCCGACAGCTTGGCGACGAACGCCGCACCGCACCAGCTGGACAGGCCGGTCGTCGTGAAATTGTTCACGATGGTATTGATCGGACCGGCAGCGCCCGGATCGGCCGTCAGGGAATTGCACTCCGCCTTCGTCAGATTCGTGTCGTGATAGCGAAGGTCGAGGGTGAAGACTTTCCAGTTGAAACCGATACCCACGTTCCAGTAGGCGTAGTCCGGAAGGTCCCAGCCGCCCGTCCCTGCGTTGTCAACGAAGACGCCGGGCACGAGGTTGGTGGTGCCAAGCCAGTAATACCCGGCCTCACCGGACAGGTAGGCGATGATGCCGTGCGGCAGCATGTTCTCGGGCGTGGTGAACTTCGCCGTGCCCGAGGCATAGGTTCCAGAGGCGCCGGTGTGCAGCCAGCTCGGCGAGTAATAGAGATTGGCGCCGAGAGTGACGATCGGGTTCACCGTCCACAGGACCTTCCCATAGACTTCCCAGAAGTCGGTATCGGAAAGCGTCGTGTTGCCGTTCAGGAAGCCGGGGTTCCCGCCGCACATGCCCGGAATGCCGCAGAACTGCGTCTCACGCGGATACCAGTAGTAGATCGCGCCGATGTCGAACTGCACAGGACCGAAGGTCGGACGGATACCGCCATACAGATCGATCTCGGCAGTCGGATCAGTTGCGAGCTTCACGCTCGTGCCGGCGATACCGGCATAGAGCTGCACGTCCGGCGTGATGTTGTAGCGCGGCTCGAAATAGGCGAACGCGGCGGGACCGCGATCCGATTGGGAAATGCCGCGGAAGTTGTAGTCATTCATGACAGCAGCGCCGAAGGCGATATCCCACGGGCTGGGCGCGGCGGCCGGAGCCGCTTTCGGCGCCTTCGCCGGCATGTCTGCCGCGAATGCGGGCGCAGCGACCGAAACTGCGAGCGCCGCAGCAACCGTCAACACAACCTTTTTCATTGAGTCTGCCCCTTTAATTCGATCGGCGCGTTCTCGCGCCGGTCCCCTTCGCACGTTCCCCACACGTAAGCCGCGAGCTCCGGCTGCGAGCGGCGCATACGCGTTTGGCGTGCGTTACCTGAAATTTAGACCCGTCGCCTTAGCGCGCGGCAAGGCGAAAACAGCGGCAACTGCTGCCTTTTTAGGCGTTTTGCCTGTCTGTCTACAAAAATGTGTAGGCTGTTGCGTGAATGTCACAAACGGCGCCGGCGGCAACCGATGCGCGTGCTGTCAAACGCGGGCGGCGGGGCAGTTGTCAACACCCCGCCGGGCCCATTCAGTGCTCAAAGGTTGCTAACCGTCAGGCAGCCGCCGCCTTTTTCCGGTTGGCTTCGAGCCGTGAATCGACCAGGGCCACGATGCCGTCGATCACGGGGTGACTCAGCCCTTTCTGTCTGGCGATGAGCTGCACAAGCTTGTCGGCGCGTTCGATATTCGGCGCACCATTTTGCAGCGCACGCGCGGCAGAAGCCGGACGGGTCAGGCTCTGCGCGGCAGCCGCATATTTCTCGAACGGTACAAGGTCGCTGGGCGCGGCGCCCAGCTTGACGCACAGGTCGAACACAAAATTGTAGACGGAGCGCGATTCTTCGATGTTCGAATGCACTGCTTCCTGCGCGGTCCTCATGCCATCCTTGGTGATGCAGCGATAGTTGCCGGCGAGCAGCATCGCCCACTTGGCCAGCGGGACGAAGATCGAATCGTGCACGCGCAGTTTCACCGGCAATTCGATTTTTCCTTCCGGTGCATCGAAGCGGACCGCGTCGATATCTTTCTCGAGCTGCCGCAAGATCGAGGTGTACATGTCGTTGTCGAACTTGGCGACCTTGAAATTGGTCGGCAGCGTCACCTGCAGAACGTTGACCTTCTCTTCCGGCGGACGGATCGCCTGCGGATCGGGACTGCACAGCGTCAGCAGGCCAGGCTCGAAATTGTCCCACACAGTCGGGTCGGTGTAGGCAGGCTTGAGCGCATCGTAGTTCAGACCGGGAATGCGCTTGACGTACGGGAGCGGCGGCATGTTCATGATCGACATGCAGGGCACTTTCGATTTCGCCACCGCGTCGAGCAGTTCGCGAACGCCGGGCGAGCGGTATTGCGGCTCCTGCATGGCGAGGCCGACGAGATCGTAGTCCTTTGGATTGACACCTGTGGCACCACCCGCAGTGACTTTGCCCGGAAGCTTGCGCGAATCGATCTCGACCTGATCCTTGCGGCCTTTCACCGGCAACCGAACGCGAAATCCTTCCGCATTGATGAGATCTGCTTCCGCCGGCAGGCACACCAGGTGCACGGAATGGCCGCCGTACAGGATTTTGGAAGCGAGCAGCGATCCATATGACGCGCCCATGATCAGAATTTTGTAAGTTGCCGGCATTGCGGCCTCCCTTATTGCTTATTGGCAAAAATCATAAAAAGTTCCGGCCATTTAGGCCATCTCATCACGCATGCTATGCGGCCCATCGTGGCGATGCAATCGGGGCCGTTGCGGCTAACTTGCCGGCGCTTTGGCGACTGCAGCAAGCGGCTCGGGCACCGGACCACCGCTGGCCCAATCGAGCAACTCGATGGTATGCACGACGGGCGTCGTCGTTCCCGCTGCGATCTGCGTGATGCAGCCGATATTACCGGCCGCAATCACATCCGGTTTCAGCAACTCGATGTTGGCGACCTTGCGCGCGCGCAGCTGGTTGGCCAGAGCCGGCTGAAGAATATTGTAGGTTCCTGCCGAGCCGCAGCACAGATGACCTTCCGGAATGTCTTTCACCACGAAACCCGACTTGCGAAGCAGATCGACCGGCTCGCGCATGACTTTCTGGCCGTGCTGCAGCGAGCACGCCCCGTGATACGCGACGGTCATCGGCGCGGGGAGCTTGCCAGACTGCAAGGATAGCGTTGCGACGTACTCCGTGACATCGCGCGCCCGCGCGCTGACGCGCGCCGCTTTGTCGGCATGAGTCAGATCGTTACGGAACATGAAGCCGTAGTCTTTCACCGTCGTCCCGCAACCAGACACGGTCACGAGAATGGCATCGAGACCATCGCCTTCGATTTCGCGCGTCCAGGCGTCGATGTTATTGCGCGCCTGTGCCAACGCCTTTTCCTCGCGGCCCATGTGATGCACCAGCGAGCCGCAGCAGCCCTCGCCGGCTGCCACCACAACCTCAATGCCATGGCGATTGAGCAGGCGAATGGCGGCTTCATCGGTCGACGGTGCAAGCACCGGATTGATGCAGCCGGACAGCAAGGCCACGCGGCCGCGGCGCTTGCCTTCGGCCGGATAGACCTTGCCTGTCCGCTCGACGGGCGGCGCGGGCTTGCGACGCGGCGTCAGTTTCAGCATTGCCGCCATTCTGCGCAGGCCAAGCAAATCGAGAACCGGCGCCAGCGGACGGGCCACCAAACCGGCCACAACTGCCAGACGAAACAGACCGGGATCCGTCAGCACGCGCGCGAGCAGGCCGCGCAGCGCGCGCTCGATCAAGGGGCGCTTATAGGATTTCTCGATGCGCTCGCGGGCATGATCCACCAGGTGCATGTAGTGGACGCCCGACGGGCAGGTCGTCATGCAGGCGAGGCATGACAGGCAACGGTCGATATGTTTCACCACGTCGCGGGTCGGCGGCTTGTCCTGTTCGAGCATCTCCTTGATCAGGTAGATGCGCCCGCGTGGCGAATCGAGCTCGTCGCCGAGAAGCACGTAGGTCGGGCACGTGGCGGTGCAGAATCCGCAGTGCACGCAGGCGCGCAGGATTTTTTCCGACGATGCGACCTGCGGGTCGAGCAGTTGCGCGAGCGTGAACGAGGTCTGCACGGCTAAGCTCCCGCCCACATGCGTCCGGGATTAAGGACGCCCTTCGGGTCGAAGCTCTCCTTCACGCGTTTGCCCAGGGCGCGTACAGCCGGCTCCTCCGGCGCGAAGACCTCAACCGACGCGCGCACCGCCGCCGGCGCGCGAACAAGCGTCGCGTGTCCCCCGATCGCAGTAACGGCATTGCGGATCGCGGTAGCATCTGGTTCGTCTGAAGATGGCATTGCCACCCAGACGAGCCCACCGGCCCAGTCGTAGAACATCTGGGCAGCGGGCGTGATTGCGCGAGCGATCTCGTGGCCGCGCCTGGGTGGGACGGAAATGCGCCAGAGCGGCCGCGTGCGTGCCGTTTCGGTGGTGAAAGGCATCACATAACGAACACTGCGCCACAACGCGCGCGACTGCTTTTCATCAAGCAGCGTTACCGCACCGAATTTCCTGAGCAACGCCGATAATGCTTCTTTCCGCCGCGCAACGGACGGGGCAAAGCCCTCGACCCGCAATGCGGTCGAAGCCTCGGGCCTGGGCAATCCGTCGAACCAGGACGCCACATGGTCGGGCAGATGCGCGGCGCCGGACACATCGCATGATGAGCCCATCGCGGCAGCCATGGCGGCGCAGGCCCGCGCATCGTCGAGACCTGTCACCAGCACCGTCGCCTCGGTCTCTGCCTTCGGCAGAACTTTAATTGTAATGTCCGTCATCGCCGCGAGCGTCCCCCAGGACCCGGCAAGAAGCTTGCAGAGGTCATAGCCGGTGACGTTCTTGACCACGCGGCCGCCCGATTTGATGGTCTCGCCGCGGCCCGTGACCGCAGTAACTCCAAGAAAATGATCGCGTGCGGCGCCGGCCTTGATACGGCGCGGACCCGAAAGATTGGCAGCGATCGCGCCGCCGAGCGTGCCGCGGTTTACCTCGCCGCCCAGTACCGGGCCGTAGTCGATCGGCTCGAAGGCAAGCTCCTGATTGTTCTTCTCGAGCAGGGTTTCGATCTCGAACAATGGTGTGCCCGCGCGCGCCGACAGCACCAGTTCGGCCGGCTCATATAATGTGACGCCGGAAAGGCCCGACAAATCGAGCGTCACATCGGTCTGACTCGGCCGGCCGATTGTGCGCTTGGTCCCCTGCCCGGCGATTTCAAGCGGCTTGCCGTTGCCGAGCGCCCAGCGCACGGCCTCCTCGACCTCCTTGCCATTGCGGGGTTTGAGCGTGTCAGCCATCGCGCGATAATTCATTCCGCCGCACGGGCTGCGGGCTCATGCGCGAATGCCGGCATGATTTCGCGCGCGAAACGACGCAATTGATCGACGCCGCCGGCGACCGAGAGCAACACATAGGTTACCGCGGAATCGCGCAGCGCTTCGATCATGCCGGCGATCTCGTCAGGCGTCCCGAACAGCGCATTTTCTTCGGTCGCACCCGCTCTGTCGGCATAGGCGAGCACGTGCGAGCCGGTCCTGCCATCGGGCATGCGCGCCACGTTGATCGTACGGCGCGTATATTCGGCCTGGCGGATCAACGCTGCTTCCTTGTCCGCCTTGTCCTTCGCAACGTAGAGCTGGCGGGCGACCGTCACCTGCATCGGATCAAACCGCAATCCGTTGGCCTCGCGCTCGGCCTTGTAGACGCCGATGCGGTCGCCCAGCGTCGCAGGCGAAGCGTACTGATCGAGGATGAGATTGAAGCCGCGCGCGGCAGCGCGCCGGATGGAGTGCGGATTGCCGGCAGCGACCCACAGCGGCGGATGCGGCCGTTGCGCCGGCGGCGGCTCCACGATGATGTCCTCGAAATGCCAGAACCGGCCCTTGTGCGAAAAGCGCTCCCGCGTCGTCCACGCGCGCGCCATCACCTCGACCGCCTCGTCGAAGCGCGCCTCCGCTTCGTCCGGCGAAATCCGGAAGCCCTTGAACTCGCTGTGCCGATAGCCTTTGCCGATCCCGAAATCGAGACGGCCATGCGAGAGCAGATCGAGCGTGGCTGCTTCTTCGGCGAGCAGCACCGGGTTGTGCCAGGGCGGCACGATCACCGCGGTGCCCAGGCGCAACGTTGTCGTGCGCATCGCCAGCGCGCCGAGCAGCATCAGGGTCGAGGACACCTGATTCCAGCCGCTGAAATGATGCTCGACCGAGAAGCTCGAATGGAATCCAAGCGCCTCGGCCTCGACGTTGAATTCGAGATAGTCGAAGAATCCGCGTCCGGTCTCGGGACGAAATCCGGGAGCATCGGCTTTCGGAGAACAGAACAGGCCGAAACGCATCACTAGAACCTCGGAATATCGGGAAACGGCAGCCGGCCGGCATGGACATGCAAGCGGCCGAGCTCGGCGCAGCGGTGCAATTGCGGAAAGACCTTTCCGGGGTTGAGCAGCCCCCTGGCATCGAACGCGCATTTTACGCGCTGCTGCTGATTGAGGTCGATCTCCGAGAACATCGTCGGCATCAGGTCGCGCTTCTCTACGCCGACACCATGCTCGCCGGTGAGCACGCCGCCGACCTCGACGCACAGCTTGAGAATCTCGGCGCCGAATTCCTCGGTCTTCTCCAGTTCGCCCGGGACATTGGCGTCATAAAGGATGAGGGGATGCAGGTTACCGTCGCCGGCATGAAAAACATTGGCGACCCGCAGGCCGTATTTCACCGACATCTCTTTCATGCGCTTGAGCACCAGCGGCAGCTGCGCGCGTGGAATGGTGCCGTCCATGCAATAATAGTCGGGGGAGATACGCCCGACCGCCGGGAATGCGGTCTTGCGGCCGGCCCAGAACAGCAGGCGCTCCTCTTCCGAGCGCGAAGCCTTGCAGGAGGCCGCGCGGCAATCGCGCGCGATTGTCTCGACGCGCTCGATCAGATGATCGACCTCGGCGGGGGGGCCGTCGAGTTCCACGATCAGGAGCGCCTCGACATCGAGCGGGTAACCGGCGTGCACGAATTGCTCAACCGCCGCAATCGCCGGCCCGTCCATGATTTCCATGCCGCCCGGAATTATTCCGGCACCGATGATGCGCGACACGCACTCGCCGGCATCCTCGGACGACGGAAATCCAACGAGCAACGCGCGCGCCGTCTCAGGCTTTTTCAGGATACGGACTGTCACTTCCGTCACCACGCCCAGCAATCCTTCCGAGCCGGTGATCAATCCAAGAAGATCGTATCCCGGCGCGTCGAGATGTTTGCCGCCGATGCGCAGCACTTCGCCGGTTATGAGCACGATCTCGCATCCCAGCAGGTTGTTTGTCGTCATGCCGTATTTGAGGCAATGCACACCCCCGGAGTTCTCGGCCACGTTGCCGCCGATCGTGCAGGCGATCTGCGAGGACGGGTCCGGCGCATAATAAAAGCCGGCATGAGCAACGGCGTTGGTAACGGCAAGATTGGTGACACCGGGTTCGGCGACGGCGACCCGATTGTCGAAATCGATTTCGCGAATCCGGTTGAACTTGGCCATGCCGAGCAGCACGCCATCGCCAAGCGGAAGCGCGCCGCCGGACAGTGATGTGCCGGCTCCGCGCGGCACCACCTTGATGCCCTCGTCATGACAATACCGAAGTACCCTGGCGACCTGCTCGGTCGTCTCCGGCAGCACCACGACCATGGGGAGCTGCCGGTAGGCGGTCAGGCCATCGGTTTCATAGGCCCGCATCTCGCGTTCAGCCGCGATGACCCCCTCGCCCGGAACGATGCTGCGCAAGGCAGCCACGATGCGGTCGCGGCGCGCCAGGATCGCGGCATCGGGTTCGGGCATACGCACCGACATTCCATGCAACTCCGTTATGTCCAAACAACGATACCAGCCATTTGACGGCTTACACATAGGGCTGGCAAAACCATTGGAAACCGGGGGAGCGGCACTGGCGTTCTCCTCGTGGGGGCGACTGCCAATTTCACGACAGGAGCAGGGGAAATGAAGTCGATATTTGCTGCGGCCATGCTCGTGGCCGCAACGGTTCAGGTTGCGCACGCACAGGATGTGGCCGCAGGCGAGCAATCATTCAAGAAGTGCTTTCCGTGCCACTCCGTCGGCGAAGGCGCAAAGAACAAAGTCGGGCCCGAGCTCAATGGCCTCGACGGCCGCCATTCGGGCAGCGCGCCCGGCTTCAATTACTCGGACGCCAACAAGAATTCCGGCATCACCTGGAGTGAGGCAACCTTCAAGGACTACATCAAGGATCCGCGCGCCAAGATCCCGAACACCAAGATGATCTTCCCCGGGATCAAGAATGAAAAGGAAGCCGGCGACCTTTGGGCCTACCTCAAGCAATTCGACGCCAGCGGCAAGAAGAAATAGACTTAGGCTCACCGATCACCGCCGTTTGATCTTCGTCAATGTAGACCGAAGATCGGTCGGTATCATGACGAAATCGATCAGGAGATTTTGCATCATGATCAAAGATATTGTCGTCAATCTGGGCCTGGGAACGAGCGACCCAGCCGGCAATTACGCCGTCTCAATCGCAGAATCGTTCGGGGCGCATTTGCTTGGCGTCGCGGTCTGCTACGAACCCGTCATTCCAGGAACGGTGATGGGCGGAGTCCCTCCGGAAGTAATCGAAACCCAGCGCGCTGAATCAAACAAGAAGGCGCAGGCCGCGATCGCCCGTTTCGAGCAGGCAGGCAAGCGCGCCGGAATTTCGATGGAGAGCCGTGTCCTCAATACGAGCGTCTCCGGCGCCGCTGACCAGATCGCGCGCATCGGACGACGCTTCGACCTTGTCGTGGTCGGTCAACCGCAACGCAAAAATTCCATGCTCGATGAGGTCGTCGACGAAGGCGTGTTGTTCGAATCCGGCCGACCGGTGATCTTCGTGCCTTACATCCAGAAAGCCGGCATGAAAGTCGACCGCATGATGGTATGTTGGGATGGCAGCCGGACGGCCAGCCGCGCGGTCGGCGACGCCATGCCGTTCCTGATGAAGGCCAAGCAGGTCGAGATTGTGATCGTTTCAGGCAAACCGGCCAAGGACGACGAGTTGCCCGGCGCCGATCTCGGTCAGCACCTTGCCCGTCATGGGCTCAATGTTGCCATCAAGCGCATCACCTCGCCCGACACCGACGTGCCCTCGGCGATCTTGTCCTATGCCGCCGATTCCTCCGCCGACATGATCGTGATGGGAGGTTATGGCCATTCGCGCCTGCGCGAATTCGTGCTCGGCGGCGTTACACGCGGGATGCTTGAGTCAATGACGGTGCCGGTGCTGATGTCGCACTGATAATTTCGGCTCGCCCTGAACAGGGTGACGAATGATCGGCCGTGAACTCCTCGAAAAGCGGATTACCTTGCGGGACGGCGAGGCAGTTTTGATCCGCCCGCTCAAGCCGTCAGACGCCCGCCTCTATCCGGATTTTCTCAGTGACGTGACGCCAGACGATCTGCGGCTGCGCGCATTCGCCCCGGTGCGGGAAGTTACCGCCGAGATGATCGACAAACTTGTTCACTACGATCCGCGGCAGGCCATGGCCTTTGTTGCCGTGCAGAACGGACGGATGCTCGGCGTGGTGCGCCTGCACGACGATCCCGGAGCAACCGGCGGCGAGTTCGCCGTCTTGCTGCGCTCGAATCTGAAGGGGCACGGTCTCGGCTGGCTGATGATGAAGCACATTATCGCCTATGCACGCGAGAAAGGCCTGAAAACGGTGCACGGGCAGGTCCTCGCCGAAAATTCAACCATGCTCACAATGTGTCAGGAACTCGGCTTTCATGTTGCCGACGATCCCGACGAGCATGGCGTAAAACGCGTGACCTTGTTGCTGTAGGAACCAAGCTCGGGAATCATGCACTGCGCGATGAGCCCCCTTGCATGGGCATCAACCACGCCAAGTGCCCGCAACGAAAACAGCGTCACGTTCTGCACGGCCTCGCGCGCATTGCCGCCCGGTGCTGCGAGGGGACCAATCAGCCCCTCCAGCAGTGCCCCGACGATGGCGGGTGCAACCGCACGAGCGTCCTGATCGGGCAGATGCTGGCCGCTGATGGCGATATTGATCCGCCATGCCAATTCGCCTGCAATCGCGCGCCGGAATTCCACGCGCAGGGCATCAATATTGGCGTCGACCGGTTCCGCCAGAACGGCCCAGGTCAACCGCCGGTCGTTCAAGGCGCGCGCCGCGAAGGTGGCAATACAGGAGGCAAGTGCCGAAAGCGGGCCCGGCGCCGCATCGGCGGCTTCCCGCATGGCGGCAAGCTCGCGCCCGGCGGCCAACGCGATCACCTCTGCGATGAGGTTATTTTTGGACGGGAAATAGCGATAGACCGTGCCGGCGGCAATGTCGGCGCGGTGGGCGACCGGGGCAATCTGCACGGCACCCATTCCGCTTTCCGATGCAATCGATTGTGCCGCATCGAGGATCGTCTGCTCGCGCGCAGCAAGCCGGCGGACGACATTCTCGGTCCGGCGATAGGGCATGGATCGACTGAATGCTGATTCACGTCCGCGTGGCAAGCGGGAATCAGGGATCAGGAAACAGGAATCAGGAGTCAGGAATCAGGAAGGTCCCCCCGTCTAACTCCTGACTCCTGGTTCCTGACTCCTGATTCCTGACTCCTGATCCCCGACTCCCGAATAGCGGAAAGCGTCGTGGACGGAGTGATTGCTTCAGGGTCGATCTTGAGATGGATGATCGACGGTTTGCCGGAGGCGCGAGCGGCCGCGAAGGCCGCCGGGAAATCCGCGCTCTTCTCCACGACCGCGCCGTAGCCGCCGAATGCCAGCGCATAAGCCACGAAATCCGGATTGCGCAGGTCGGTGGCAACGACGCGGCCCGGATATTCGCGCTCCTGGTGCATGCGGATGGTACCGTAGATGCCGTTGTCGGCGACCAGGACAATAACTGGCAGTTTGTATTGGACGGCCGTCGCAAAATCCTGCCCCGTCATGAGGAAATCGCCGTCGCCGGCGACGCACACAACCTTGCGGTCGGGATAGACCGTCTGCATCGCCAATGCGGCGGGCAAGCCGTAGCCCATCGAGCCGGAGGTCGCGCCGACCAGGCCGCCGAATTTGCGCACCCGGTAAAAACGATGCACCCAGCCCGAGAAGTTGCCGGCGCCCTGCGTGATGATCGCATCGGCCGGCAGGTTGTTGCGCAGCCACACCATGATCTCGCCGAGGTTGACGGCGCCCGGCACCGGGGTCGCTTTCTCGCCCCACGCAAGAAAGTCGGCATGCGCGGTGTCGCTGTCGCCGCGCCAGGCGATTTCCTTGGGCGGCTGCAGACTGTCCAGAGCCGCGCTGAAAGCAGTCGGCGTCGCATTGATGGCAAGATGGGGATGATAGACACGGCCAAGTTCATCGGCGCCCGGATGCACGTGCACAAGCTTTGTCTGCGGCTCGGGGATATCGAACACGCTGTAGCTCTGTGACGGCATTTCGCCGAAGCGTCCGCCAATCAGCAGGACGAGATCGGCGCTCTTCACCCGCGCCAGCAGCTTCGGATTCGGCCCGATGCCGAAGTCGCCGGCGTAACAGGGATGCATGGCATCGACCAGATGCCCGCGCCGGAATGTCGTTGCGACCGGTAGTGCAAATCGCTCGGCGAAACGCATCAGGCTCGCGCTCGCCTGCTCGCTCCAGCGGCTGCCGCCGATCAGCACGACCGGGTGCTTTGCACCGCGCAACAGGTCCTGCAGCCGGTCCATCTCGGATCGGCCGGGCGAGGTTTCCACCGGCTCGAATCGCGCGGCATCGGAGATCGCAACGCGCTCGCTCAACATGTCCTCGGGCAGCGCGATCACCACGGGACCGGGCCGACCGTTGCACGCCGTATGAAATGCACGGGAGACGATTTCCGGGATGCGCGCCGGATCGTCGATCTCGGTTGCCCACTTTGCCATGGTCCCGAACACGGCGCGATAATCGAGTTCCTGGAACGCCTCGCGGTCGCGCATGTCGCGGCCGACCTGGCCGACGAACATGATCATCGGCGAGGAATCCTGACGCGCGATATGGATTCCGGCCGACGCATTGCTGGCGCCGGGCCCGCGCGTCACAAAACAGATGCCGGGCCGGCCGGTCATCTTGCCCACCGCTTCAGCCATGATGGCCGCGGTGCTTTCGTGCCGGCAGACGGTGAGCCTTATCTGGCTGCCGTAGAAGGCATCGAGCGCGGCAAGATAGCTTTCGCCCGGCACGCAAAATGCGTCGCGGACGCCGTGAATCGACAACTGGTCGATCAGGATTTCGCCGCCCGAACGTGCATTAGCCTTGCCGCCCATCGAGGTTACTTCACGATTTTCGCTGGCGGGATTTTCGGTGAAAATGCAGCAGGCGTCATCAGCCAGTTGGACTGCTCAATGACGTTTCCCGCTTTGGCATTTTCCGCGAGAAAGTGCTTCCAGTCCGGGTCCTGCATCATCCTGGCGCGCTTCTGCTCCCGATCACCGGCGCTGTCGTAGACCCAGCCATGCACGAGCGTATTGAGCTGTCCCGTCTCACTGACGAGATAATAGTGCGGCTCGCCCATGTGGCGGAGCTGCACGGGATAGGCCAGCTTGCTGTAGAGATCCAGTTGAGCAGGCACCCTGCCCGGCAAAATCCGATAGGTCCGGTGATCGATAATCACTGAGCGTCTCCTTTGGAAAAACAGCCGCCTGACGCGGTCAGGCGCGCACTTTCCCGGCAAGACGAGCAACGGTCAATAGACTTCCGGCTTGTCCGCCTGCATGGGCGGCTTGTCGACAACGCGCCACTCTGCGCGCTGCTCCGCGGGCTTCCGGTGGTGCGCGAGATTGCTTGCGGTGTTCACCAGCGCGAGGTGCGAAAAGGCCTGCGGGAAATTGCCGACCAGCCGTCCGCTGCGCGGCTCGTATTCCTCGCTCAGAAGCCCCACGTCGTTCCGCAGCGAGAGAAGATAATTGAACAGATGCAACGCCTCCTTGCGGCGGCCCAGCATCAGATAGGCATCGGCGAGCCAGAAGCTGCACGCGAGGAACACGCCCTCGCCGGCCGGCAAGCCGTCTTTTGCAGTCGTGCTGTCGTAGCGGAGCACCAGTCCGTTGACCAACAGGCGGCGCTCGATCGCCCTGACGGTCGCGACGATGCGGGGATCGTGCGGGGGCAAAAACCCGATGGCCGGCAGCAACAGGAGGCTGGCGTCGAGTTCCTTCGAGCCATAGGCGCGCACGAAACTTCCCAGGCCGGCGTCGAATCCGCGCGCGCACACGTCGGCGTGGATGCGTTCGCGCGTCTCGCGCCACTGTTCGATCGGACCGGGCAGCTTGAACTTTTCCGCGCTTCGGATGGCTCGATCGAAGGCAAGCCAGGCCATGACCTTGGAATGCGTGAAGTGCTCGCGGCCGCTGCGCACCTCCCACAGGCCTTCATCCGGCTCGTGCCAGATCCGCGCAAGGTGCAGCAGAAATTCGCGCTGCATGGCCCAGCCGGCCTCGTTCGCGCCAAGACCGCCTTGCCGCGCCTGGTGCAGCGCGTCCATCACCTCGCCAAATATGTCGAGCTGGAGTTGCGTATGCGCCGCATTGCCGACGCGGACCGGCGCTGAATTCTCGTATCCCGGCAGCCATGGGACCTGCCATTCGGTCAGCCGCCGTTCGCCGCGCAGGCCATACATGATCTGGATCTGGCGGGGGCTGCCGGCTGCCGCACGCAACAGCCATTCCCGCCACATCTGCGCCTCGTCGTAGTAGCCGGCATTCATCAGTGAGAGCAGCGTCAGCGTGGCGTCGCGCAGCCAGCAATAGCGATAGTCCCAGTTGCGCGAACCGCCGATGAATTCGGGCAGCGAGGTCGTCGGCGCCGCCGCCATGCCGCCGGTCGGGGCATAAGTGAGCGACTTGAGCACGATCAGGGATCGTGTCACCGCTTCGTCCCACGGGCCCTGGATCTTGTTGCGGCCCGCCCACTCCGTCCAGAATTTCTCTGTCGTGCTCAGCCGGTCCCAAACATCAACGGGTTCAGGCAGGTCTTCGTGCGACTCCGCATGGGACAGGGCGAACGGGACTTCCTCGCCCGCGGCGACCGTGAAGTCCCCGACCGTCCTGAAATTCTCTCCACGCAAGCGCACGGGTGACCGCAAGACCACCATGTCAGGGCCCGCAATGCCGCGAATGGTCACGTCGTCGATGCGGGTAACCCACGGCACAATCGCTCCGTAAGAAAACCGCAGGATCAGCTCATTGTGAAAAGTGACCCTGCCTTTTTCTCCCTTGACGATCCTGATGAGCTGCGAGCTCTGCGGCGGCATAAAATCGATCAGCGTCGCGGCGCCCTCATCTGTTTCGAAATGCGTTTCCAGGATGAGCGTGTTGTGCCGGTATCGGCGCTTTACCAGCGCGTTGTCTGACTTCGGCGCAATCTGCCAGCGGCCATGTTCGGGCTTGCCCAGCAGCGCCGCGAAGCAGGCTTCGGAATCGAAGCGAGGCCAGCAGAGCCAGTCGACCGAACCGTCACGTCCGACCAGCGCGGCGGTGCGAAGGTCTCCGATCATCGCATAGTCTTCGATGCGGGATGTCATGCCGCCCTGCTATGCCGTAAAATCGACAACGACCTTGATGTCGTTGTCCCGCTGCTCGAATGCCTCGCGCCACCGCGCCAACGGCACGCGCCGGCTGATCAGCCCCGTGAGCCACCGTCGATCGGCGCGGCTGAGAGCCTCGGCGGCATCGCGGTAATGACGGCGATTCGCGTTCACCGAACCGAACACCATGTCGTTCTCCAGGACCATCGTGCGATTGAGATCGCCGATGTCGAACTGAATCTTGTGGCCGCCTGATGAGACGCCGGCAAGGCAGACAATGCCGCTCGCGGCGGTTCTGCCGATCACATCGACCACGACCGAAGCCGCTCCCGTGCATTCGATGACGATGTCGGGGCAAAGGTTCCCCAACGAACCCGTGTGGTAGGTGGCACCGAGCGCCTGCACGAGCGCGGGCTTTGCCCCGCTTTGCGCGCGGTCGAACACATGCATTTCAAGACCGCGCTGCGCGCCCATCAACGCCGCCAGCAGTCCGACAGGCCCGGCACCGGTGACCAGGGCCGTGCGCGGATGCCACGAGGCGCTGCGCGCACCGATGCGCAAAGTGTGCTCCCATGCCTTCGCGACCACGCTCGCAGGCTCGAGCAGGACGCCGATGAGCCCGAGCCCCGGATCGAGCTTGATCAGAAAATCCGGCTCCACGCGAAACTGCTCCGACCCATAACCATTGCGTCGCTTGATGCCGCGCTCGGTGTATCGGCCGTTGCGGCACATATCCCACTCCCCGGCAGCACAGGCCGGACAAGGCACCGGGTCCGGCCGCCGCACGATCCCGACAACCAGGTCACCGCGCGCTACCCCGCATTCCGCGGGCGCTTCTTCGACCTCGCCGAGCGACTCGTGACCAATGATCAGCCGATCGGCGCCCTCCGGTGCCGATCCGTAAAGGCCTTCAATGATTTCACGATCCGTTCCGCAGATGCCGAGGGCCATTGCACGCACCAGCACGGCGCCATCGCTTTCCGGAGGCGGCGGCACTTTGTCGAGATTGAGGGAGTGAGGTTGGCCAGGATTGACGGTCAGGGCACGCATCATGTCACGCCGCGAGGGCCGCCCACTTGTCTTCACAACGCGCGGCCGAGGTTCCCGGTTCCACGAAGGTATTTTTACTGGCGCGATGCCTTGCCGAGCGCGCTGTCCATTTGCTCTGCCCATACCGGATTGCGCGACTTAAGCGGCGCCAGCACATCGCCGGGCTGTTTTGTAACGCCCGCCATCTGCTGGGCACACCGCCGTGCTTCATCCCATTGTCCCAGCGCGGCATAACAACAGACAAGAACTTCCAGACTGGTCCACCAGTTCGGGCGGACTTGCAGCGCCCGCGCCGCTGCTTCAAGACCTGCCTCCGCGCGGCCGGAGAACAGGCGCGCCAGCGCAAGAAGGTTGAACCAGACAAAATTCTGCGGGTCGTAAGGGCTCAAGCGCAGCCCATATTCAAGCGGCGCAATCGCCTCCGGTGCGCGCCCGCTGAACAGGAGCGCCATTCCAAGGACAAGGTGGCCCAATGCGAAGCTGGGGCTGATGTCGATCGCCTTTCGAGCGGCGCTGATCGATTGCTCGAGTTGCTCACCATATGCGCTGACTATTGCAAGGGCGTAATGTGCGTAGGGGTTTCGTTCGTCAAGCTGGATCGCCCGTAGGGCGGCCTGCATGCCTTCCTGTAAATCCGCAACCGGATTGTCCGACCAGCCATAAGGAACGACCCCGGCACTGACCCGGCCGAGCCAGAGATGCGCCTCGGGCAGATCGGGATCGAGCTTGCACGCCTGGCGAAACAGCTCTCGTGCCTTGAGGTGGTTTTCGCGCGTGACGTGATGAAAGTGCCAGGTACCGCGCCGCACGAGATCCCACGCCGTCATATTGCCGGTGTGCCGTGCCGCCGCCTGCACACCTTCAGTTTTAAGCAGCTCCGGCTCAATAGCACCTGCCACACGCTCGGCAATGTCGTCTTGAATGGCAAACACGTCGGCCAGTTCGAGGTCGTAGCGCTCGGCCCAGATCTGTTTGCCTGATGTGGCGTCGACCAGCTGGACGGAAATCCGAATTTGCTGGCCTGAACTCCGTACGCTTCCCTCAAGCAGATACTGCACACCGAGTTCCTGTGCGACCTGCTTCGCGTCAATCGACTTGCCTTTGTAGGCAAAGCTCGAATTGCGGGCGATCACGAAAAACCAGCGAAACCGTGTCAGGGCTGTAATGATATCTTCAGTAATGCCGTCGGCGAGATACTCCTGCTCTTTCTGGCCGCTTGAATTGGCAAACGGCAGAACGGCAATCGATGGTCGATGCTCGCGCTCGGTCAGCGCCGCCTTGTTCTCCGCGGTACTTTCGGTTTGCTTCTGAACGGGAAGTCCGATGAACCGGTAGCCGACTCGTGGAATTGTAACGATCCAATCGCCGCCTTCCGCATTCGGTCCCAATTGCTTCCTGAGCGCTGCAATCTGAACCGACAGATTGCTTTCCTCGACAGCCGCGTCGCCCCATGCGGCTCGCATCAATTCGGTTTTCGGCAACACCCGGCCCGGTGCGGCAACCAATGCATCCAGCAACTGCAGCCCTTTGCTGCTCACAGCAACGGGCCGGCCCTCCCTGAGGAGCCTTCCGCGCTGTCTGTCGAGGATGAACGGTCCGAAGGCGAAGTCCGTGGACATGCGCAAAGACTAACGGGTTTCGCAAGATTTCGTAACTTTTCGGGGCCGGATTCAGGACTTTTGCGGGCCATTTCGCCGAAATTGCGGATCGTGATTTCACCGAGCGAAGAGGAGTTTCTCCATGGTTACCCTCGAGGCTATTAAACCGCACGCAAACGCCGCACCGCTTAAAGCATCAGTTGTGAAGAGCGGCGCAGGCTATCGCGCCGAACAAGGCAGCGATTATGAGCCCGGAGTCAGCGCCGAAACCGTCGGCTCAGAATCGCTCTGGCTCGGGATGATTTCGCTGCCACCGGGGAAGCGAACGCGGGCGCATGTCCACGAGCATCATGAAACCGCCCTTTACATGCTCAGCGGCGAGGAAATGGAATTGTGGACCGGCGATCAGCTTCAGTATCGCGACGTCGTTCAGCCGGGCGATTACATCTTCATTCCCGCAAACATGCTCCACGTTGCCGTCAATCGAGGCTCGCAGCCGGCGGTGTTCATCGGCTCGCGCAATGAAGCTACGGCTCAGGAGAGCGTTGTCCTGCGTCCCGAAATGGACCGGAAAGTGCCGTAAGATTTGCGACGTGATTGCCCCGCCGGGCGCTTCCCGGCGGGGGTTGCTGCGAACTGTTACAGCGTCCGTTTGCGTCATAAGCGGGCGCGCATGAACGTCCAGTTCCATCGATGCGGGCGCCTCTCCTCTTTTCGGCGCGAGTTGATACATATTCACTCAGACAAATGCCCGCGGCCGGGGATGAGTGACGAGGCGCAACAACCGGTAATCGATTTTCTGGGCGATGCCGCCAGCCATGGCGGTGCCCCGGTCAAACGCATCGACACGCATGCCGCAATGGTCTTTCTGGCCGGCGACCGCGTGCTCAAGATCAAGCGTGCGGTGCGCTTTCCCTTTCTTGATTTTTCCACGCTCGGCAAGCGCAGGGCCGCCTGCGAGGCCGAGATCAAGGTCAATCGCGCGTTTGCGCCGGCGATCTACCGCGGCGTCGTGCCTATTACGCGCGACGGCGCAGGACGGCTCGCGGTCGGCGGCAACGGCCAGCCGGTGGAATGGGCCGTTGAAATGCGGCGATTCGACGAAAACCAGACCCTCGACCGGATCGCCGAAGCCGGACGCGTCGACGGGGCCCTCGCCGATCGGCTCGGCCGAACCGTCGCCGCCGCGCACCGCGTCGCGCCGACGGTAACGAACGCGCACTTTGCGGAAACGCTGGCGGACATCATCGCGCAAAACGAGACCGAGCTCGCCGCGGAGCCGGACCTGTTTTCCCTGGAGGACTTGCGCGCCCTCGCCGCAGCAACACGCGACGCATTCGAGCGCGTGAAGCCGTTGCTGCAGGCCCGCGAGCGTGCAGGCCTCGTGCGCCGGTGCCATGGCGACCTGCACCTCGGCAACGTCGTGCTGATCGACGACAAGCCCGTATTGTTCGATGCCATCGAATTCGACGACCGCATCGCAACGGGCGACGTGCTTTACGATCTGGCGTTCCTGCTGATGGACCTCGTCGAGCGGGGACTGCGGCCGGCGGCGAACATTGTATTCAACCGCTATCTGATCGAGACGCAGCGTGTCCACGATCTCGACGCCCTCGCCGCCCTTCCGTTGTTCATGTCGGTGCGCGCCGCGATCCGCGCCAAGGTAACGGCCGCGAGACGCAAGCATTCCGATTCCCGCGGGAAGCTGTCGCGGGACGCGCGCAGCTATGCCGATCTCGCTCGGGGGCTTCTGAAACCTGCCAAAGCAAAACTGGTTGCTGTCGGCGGTCTTTCCGGCACGGGAAAATCCCTGCTCGCACGGACGCTTGCACCCGAAATCCTGCCGATGCCCGGCGCCGTGGTATTGCGAAGCGACATCGAGCGCAAGGCAATGTTCGGCGTCGCCGAAACCGAGTTGCTGCCGAAGTCGGCGTACACCGCCGAGGCCACCGCAAACGTCTATGCCACGCTCACCGCGAAGGCGCGGCGCGTCGTTGCGGCGGGGCATTCGGCAATCGTCGACGCCGTGTTTGCGCAGCCCGGTGAACGGGCAGATATTGCGAAAGCAGCGGATTCCGCCGATTTTGCCGGCCTTTTTCTCACCGCCGACCTCCGGTCACGGCTTGAACGCGTCGGCGCGCGGGCGGGCGACGCGTCCGATGCGAACGCAGCCGTCGTGCAGGAGCAGGAACAATTCGAGCTGGGCCGGATCAATTGGGGAAAAGTCGATGCGTCCGACACCCCGGAAGAAACTCTCATTCGTGCGAAGGTAGCGCTCGATCTCGAATGACAAAGCTATGCGCTGCGTGAGCCGCAGTCCCGCCATCTTTTCCCTTGGCGAAGGACAGCGAACCAAGGCATAGCTGCGGGCGTTGACACGTACCCGCCCGCCAGGTTTTCCCTTATGAGTGCCACTGCCAGACGCCGAACGCATTCCGCGCGTCATCTCGCGGTCGGCCTTGCCGGGTACTGCGCCTTCATCAATCTCTATTCGCCGCAGGCGATCCTGCCTTTGCTCTCCGAAGAATTTCATGCCAGCGCGGCGGAAGTTTCGGCCATCATCACCGTCAGCACTTTGGCGGTTGCCCTCACCGCTCCCTTCACTGGCGCTGTCGCCGACGTGCTCGGCCGCAAGCGCGTGATCGTGGCGGCGATGTTCGTTCTGGTCATCCCCACCTTGATGGTCGGGCTTTCGACCAGCCTGTCGGCGATCATCTTCTGGCGCGCGGTACAGGGGCTCGTTCTGCCGCCGATCTTTGCCGTCACCGTTGCCTATATCGGCGACGAATGGCCCGCCAAGGAAGCAACGACCGCCGCCGGCATCTATTCGTCTGGATCGAGTCTCGGCGGATTCAGCGGCCGGCTGGTCACCGGTGTGATCGCCGACCTGATCAGCTGGCGCGCCGGATTTGCAGTGCTTGCGGGCGTCGCAGCCGCGGGCGCCATCGCAGTTGCATTCCTGTTGCCGCGCGAACGGCGCTTCGTGCGCTCGGAAGGGCTGCTCGCGTCGGGCCGCCAGATGCTCGGGCATTTTCGCAACAGTCAGCTGGTCGCGACTTTCGCGGTCGGTTTCGGCGTGTTGTTCAATTTCATCTGCACCTTCACCTTCATCAGCTTTCACCTCGCCGCGCCTCCTTACAGCCTCTCCGCCAGCTGGCTTGGCGCGATCTTCGTCACTTATCTCGTCGGCTCGGCGCTCACGCCCTGGATCGGCTGGGCGGTCAGCCGCTTCGGGCGGCGCCAGTTCATGGTCGGCGTGATCGCCATTTGGCTCGCCGGCATTGCGCTTACGCTTGCGCCATCGCTTCTGCTGATAGTTGCGGGTCTCGCGCTCGCTGCCGGGTGCGGATTGATATGTCAGGCGGTGTCGACCGGTTACGTGACGGTCACCGCCAGGGCTGGGCGCTCATCGGCGGTAGGTCTCTATGTGACGTCGTTCTATCTGGGCGGCAGCTTCGGAGCCGCGGCAGGCGCAATCGCCTGGACACTCGGCGGCTGGCCGGCCTGCACGGCGCTGGTGGCGGTGATGCTCGTGATCATGGCCGCGATCGTTATTTTCGCGTGGAGCGAAACCACCCGCCGGGAACAGCCGAGCCCGATCGAACCGCCGTGAGCTAGCGGCGTGTTTCGTTCCAGCCGGGACTTCGCATTGCGAGCAGCGGGCCATACAGCATGACGAACAAGATGAAGGCCGCGGTCCAGCAAAGGCCCGCGAATTCGAGCAGATCGACCGAGCCCATGAAAGCCGCCACGATGCGAACGAGCACCGCGGCGAGCAGCAAAGCATAGATCGCCTGCGTCGCGCGTCCGGCCTGCAAAGGCTGACCGGTGTGACCGAGCGTCGCCCGCGTCATGACCGCGACCGTCATCAGGCCGACGGCGCCTGCGGTCCAGGCATGGATTCCCGCCGTCGCCGGCACCTCCGGGGTGAAAATCGCCAAGCCAAGCATGAGAAAGCCAAGCGGCACGAAGGCGTAGCCGATGTGCAGTATCAGGACGAGGCGGTCAGCCGCCGTGCGGTCGCCGGCCCAGCGCGCCAGCCGCACCGCCTGCAGGCAGCCGGCGATGATCAGCAGCACGCCTGTAAGCCAGTGCATCGGCGTTATGACCCAGGCGGCAAGCGCAATCGCGCTGACGACGAGCGCACCCATGTCGAACCGCGAGAACGGGACCGGCAAGCGGCCGGGATTGTTGCGGTTGAGCCAATTGTTGGTGAAACTCGGCACGATCCGTCCGCCGATCAGCGAGATCATCAGGATGACGGCGGCAATGGCAATGCGTGAGCCATAGTCGGCATGGCCGCTCATCAGCACCTCGGCATGGAAAACGATATTGCCCAGCACAAGAACGACCAGAATCATCAGCACCCGGAGATTCCGCCAGTTTTTGCCGGCGACGATCTCGCGTCCGGCGACCAGCGCAAGCGTGGCAAGGAACGCCGTGTCGATGACCGCAGCAACAAGACCGCCGAGCTGCACCGAAATCAGGATTGCAACGCGGCCGGCGAGCCAAAGCGCGGCGAGACCGGCAAGCGGCCAGCCGTTGACCGGCAAGCGCCCGGTCCAGTTCGGAATTGCCGTGAGCAGGAAGCCGGCGATGGTCGCGGCGACGTAGCCGTAGAGCATCTCGTGAACGTGCCAATCGAGCGGACTCAGATGCGTTGGCACGCTTATTTTCCCCATGTATTGGGGGATCCACAGAAGAATGCCGATGATCGCCCAGAGGCCGGCCGCCAGAAAAAACGGGCGAAAGCCATACGAAAAAAGCGCGGGACCGTCATAGTCGCGGCGGCGTTGCAAGGCGGCGGGCGTCGACATTGCAGGCCTTTCTTCTTTTGCCAGCTTAGCGCGTTGCGCTCGGATGCCAGAGCGGACTATAGCCGCGCCTGAGCACGGAGAGGATCGACGGCGGCGTCAGAACATCGACATCGATTCCGTGCGGGCGCAACCGGCTTCGCGAATATCCATCAGGCGTCCAGGGCAATACATAGTTCCCCCGCACGGCAATTGCATGCCCGTCCTCGGAGATCATCGCTCCGTCGGGAAGCGTATCGAGCCTGATGCGGTGGCTCCGCTTCGCCTTTCCATCAAGCCGTTCGGCCTGAAGTATCCTGTCCATCGCCGCAGCCGATGCGCGTTGTTTCTGGCCGGAGAACAGAAGCGCAAACCGCTCGGCATCCTTGCGCCGGCATTCGAAACACGGCCTGTGACCGGCAGCAAAGGCCGTCACTTCATCGAGGAAAAACAGCTCGGTGTAGCTGTTGCCCCAGACTTTCCGGTGACGGTCGTTGAACGCAAGCTTGCAGCAGATCCAGGCGCGGTTGACCCAGCGGCGAGCGCCTAATTTTCTTTGCGAGTCATGCAGCCGCCCGCCCCGGTTTCCCATCAGCGTTCCACGCGCAGGCGTCGCAAACAGGTCACCGAAGGGCGAGACACGGGATTGGAGAGGCATTTGATGCTTGTCATGCCCGGCCACCCGGGTCCGGCCTTCGGCCGGCCCGAGTGAAAGCTTGTGGCGGGCATCCCGCTAAGGTTTGCACAGCCTTACCGTAAGAATCGAGATGGCCGCGACAAGCCCCCCGGCCATGACGATGTTAAAATCTGTTCTACGCCTGCGGCTGCGGTGCGACTTCGCCGGTCGGCGGTTCGGGACGCGGCCGCGGCTTGCCCGCCGGCGGCACCGCCGATGAGCGCGGCGTGGCCGGCTCGATGACCGACTCGCGCACCGGGCGCTTGCCCGCGAGCAGATCGGCGATTTCGTCCCCGGTCAGCGTCTCGAACTCGAGCAGGCCCTTGGCAAGCACCTCGAGATCGGCGCGCTTCTCGGTGAGGATCTGCGTCGCCTCGGCATAGCCGGCCTCGACCAGCCGGCGGATTTCGGCATCGATCTTGCGCGACGTCTCTTCCGAAATGTTCTGCTGCCGCGAAACCTGATAGCCGAGGAAAACCTCGTCCTGGTTCTCGCCATACGCAACCGTGCCGAGCTCATCCGACAGGCCCCAGCGCGTCACCATCATGCGCGCGAGCTTGGTGGCCTGCTCGATGTCGGATGCGGCACCCGACGTCACCTTTTCCTTGCCGAACACCATTTCCTCGGCAACGCGGCCGCCCATCATGATCGCAAGGCGCGACGTCATCTGCTCCCGGCTCATCGACAATTTGTCGCGCTCAGGCAGCTGCATGACCATGCCAAGCGCACGGCCGCGCGGAATGATCGTCGCTTTGTGCACCGGATCGGTGGCCTTGACGTTGAAGGCAACGATCGCATGGCCGCCTTCGTGATAGGCGGTGAGGAGCTTCTCCTCCTCCGTCATCACGAGCGACTTGCGCTCGGCGCCCATCATCACCTTGTCCTTGGCGTCCTCGAACTCCGCCTGCGTGACCATGCGCTTGTTGCGGCGCGCCGCCATCAAAGCCGCTTCGTTGACGAGATTCATCAGGTCGGCACCGGAGAAGCCGGGCGTTCCACGCGCGATGGTCTTCAGGTTCACGTCCGGCGCCAGCGGCACTTTACGCACGTGTACCTTCAGGATGCTCTCACGGCCGACGACATCCGGATTCGGCACGACCACCTGACGGTCGAAGCGGCCCGGGCGCAGCAGTGCGGGATCGAGCACGTCGGGACGGTTGGTTGCGGCAATGAGGATGATGCCCTCGTTGGCTTCGAAGCCGTCCATCTCGACCAGCAACTGGTTGAGCGTCTGCTCGCGCTCGTCATTGCCGCCGCCGAGACCGGCGCCGCGATGACGGCCGACCGCATCGATTTCGTCGATGAAGATGATGCACGGCGCGTTCTTCTTCGCCTGCTCGAACATGTCGCGCACGCGCGAAGCACCGACGCCGACGAACATCTCGACGAAGTCGGAACCTGAAATGGTAAAGAACGGAACGTTCGCCTCGCCGGCGACCGCACGTGCAATCAGCGTCTTGCCGGTGCCCGGGGGACCCACGAGCAGTACGCCGCGCGGAATGCGCCCGCCGAGACGCTGGAATTTTCCGGGGTCGCGCAAAAATTCGACGATCTCCTGCAGGTCCTGCTTGGCTTCGTCGACGCCGGCAACGTCCTCAAAGGTGACGCGGCCGTGCGCTTCCGCCAAAAGCTTGGCGCGCGACTTGCCGAAACCGAGCGCCTTGCCGCCGGCGCCCTGCATCTGGCGCGACAGGAAGATCCACACGCCGATCAGCGCAATGAAGGGCAGCCAGGAGACGAGCAACGAGACAAACCAAGGAACGTTGTCGGACGGCGGCCGTGCGGTGATCGCCACGCCCTTCGAATAAAGTTTCTGCACCAGGCCGGGATCGTTCGGTGCATAGGTCTGGAAGCTGGTGCCGTTCGAGAAGGTGCCGTGGATGTCCGGACCCTGGATCACGACGTCGCGGACGCGACCCTGGTCGACTTCGGACAGTAGCTGCGAGAACGAAATATCCTGCGCGGTGGTGCGCTGGCCGGGATTCTGGAAAAGCGTGAACAGCGCCAGCAGCAACAGGACGATGATCACCCAAAGCGCGAAATTTCGTAGATTAGCGTTCATCACCCGTCCTGACCCCGCCGCACAAAAGCCGCACGGCAATAAACTCTATGCATCCGGTTCGTGGCGACTTCACGTCGGACTCGCTAGCCAATGTAGGCAGCGCCCGCCCCCATGAAAAGGCCTTAAGCCTTAATATTCTAGCGTCTTTTCGTATGATTCCGCCGATCAGGTCGGTGCTTGGTTAAGACCTTGCGACGGCGCGGCGGCGCCCTTTCGACGAGAATTTGCGGATCTTTAAGCGTTACAATTGCGCCCGCCAAAGTGCGCCGGAAGCGATTTTCTGCCCTGTTTTGCGCCTCATCGAGCGCGTTTTTGAAGGCTTCGAGCTTGCCGAGCTCCACCGAACCCTCGTCCCCGACCCTGGCCATGGCCCGGCCGAGCAGACGCAGCGCGACTTCGGCGGGCAAATCGGCAAAACGTCGCGATTCAATCGCGATCGCAGGCGCGCCAGGCAATTCGACGAACAGTTCCGCGACAGCGCGCTCGACCGCTTTCTCGATCGCGGTATCCGCCCGCTTGAGCCGGTGCGCGAGCCGCGCCAGCTGCGCAGCATCGAGACCTTCTTCGGCAAGCAAATGCATCAGGCCGCGCAACCGCGCGCGTGTGAAGCGCGGATCGCGGTTGGACGGATCGTCGGCGTATGGAATCCCCTCAGCGCGCAAAGTCGCGATGAGCCGGCTTTTTGGAATATCGAGAAGCGGACGAACGAGAAAAAGGCTTTCGTCCTGCAGCACCGGGGAGATTCTTTGCATCGCACCGAGACCGGAGATCCCGCTCCCGCGGCTCATGCGGATGAGGACCGTCTCGCTTTGGTCGTCCAGCGTGTGCGCCGTGAGAATATGCGTCGCGCCCGCTTTGCGGGCGGCATTGCCAAGTAATCGATACCGCGCAAGGCGAGCGGCTTCCTGCAAACCGGTCGTCGGCTTGCGGCCGGTCCAGCGCGACGTGCGATGCGCAATATCGAGCTTTCGCGCGAGGCGCGCGACGGCGGCGGCCTCCGCTTTGGATTCTTTCCGCAGCCCGTGGTCGACTGTAACAGCGACGAGCTGCGGTTTGGCCTTGAGTGAATCGCGCCACTGCGCGGCGAGAACCAGGAGCGCCGTGGAATCCGGCCCGCCTGAGACTGCGAGCACCAGAACAGGCAACGACTGCAGCCCGGAAAAAAGTGATGTGACTTCCGACGCCGAGACGGCTTTCGCCTCAGCAGTGCGCACGCTTCTGTTCCTGCGCAACCCCGCGTTTCACGCCGGCAGAGGCACGCGGAAATTTGCGCCCGACTTCGGCGAGCGTGGCGCAGGCCGCCTCTTTCTGGTTCATCGCCGCAAGCGATTGACCAAGGCGCAACAGCGCGTCCGGCGCCTTGCCTGAATGCTCATATTTGGTGGAAACATTCAGGAATGATTCCGCGGCGTCCCGATAGCGCTGCTGCTGAAACAGACTTTCGCCCAGCCAATAATTCGCATCGGGCACAAGCTGCTCGTTCGGATACTTCTTCAGAAAATCGCGAAATGCCTGCTCGGCCAGCGAATAGTCTTTGTGCAGCACGTAGCCGTAGGCCATATCGTATTCATCCTTCGGCGACGCCGAAGGCGGCAGGGTGGCAAGCTGCTGGCCGGCGGGCGCGACATTGCGGACCCGCGGCGGCGTGACCGGCACCGGCGCCCCGCCGGCCGAAGCAACAGCCCCGGGCGGCGGCGACGGGGAAGGCGAGTCGTTATTTCCGGCCATTGTCGCAAGATCGAGCGGGGCGCCGGCGGCGCGGCCGCCCGGAGCGCCGACCGGTCCGCTGTCGCGTCCCTGCTCCGGCAGGGCGATCGCCGCCTGGTTGCCGAGAACACGTGGCGCTCCCGGCGCACTCGGATGCTGTGAGGGATCGAAGACATCCGAGCGGCGGCCCGGATTGGGCGGCGAGCCGCCTGGCGCATTGCCCGGATTCATCGGCGCAGCCTGCGCGGGCGGCGGCGTGCTGCCTTTCGATCCAAGCTGCTGGAAGCGATACTCGGTGTCGTCCTGCATGCGCTTGAGCTGCATCTCGAGCTGCTGATTCCGGTACTGAAGATTCTCGATCGTGCCGGTCAGCTGACGAAGCGCGTTCTCCATGCGGTCGAGGCGGACCGACAGATCGCCCGCATCGGACTGGGCAACGCGGCCACCCTGGGGCTGCTGGGGTGCCTGACGCTGTTGCGCCTGCGGTTCGCCGCGGTTGAACAGATTGTCGAGAAAGTTTCCGGACGAGCCGCGCTCCTGCGCGACCGCCGTCGCTGCCGGCATCCCTGCTGACAAGAGCAAGGCTGAAACCAGGATCGTTGCGGGTGCGAGGGAGAAAAGCGTGCAGGGCCGTGTGCGTGTCATCGGCAAGGTCGAAATCCGTTGGATGGTTTTTCGTGCATGTCTGGTTCCGAAAACCGGTCCCCAGGTTTCGGAAATCTGCGCTGGTTTGGTGACCGCAGCGGCTGCGTAGCATAGCATAGTGAGTACGACCAGATTGTGGCCGGGGCCGCCGAAACGCCTGCAACTAGGGGATTTCCGCGCTACTCCGCCGGCGCCGCCCTGGCGGCTTTCCGGGCCAGAAGCCACTCTTCGATTCTCTGGGTCATCACGAAGAAGGACGGCACGAACAGCACCGCCAGGCAGGTCGAGGCCAGCATGCCGGTGAAAACGGTGATGCCGATCGAGGCCCGCGCGTTTGCGCCGGCGCCGGTCGCCAGCACCAGCGGAACGACGCCGAGAATGAAGGCGAATGACGTCATCAGGATCGGGCGGAACCGCGCGCGCGCCGCTTCGACGGCAGCATCCGTGACCGGTTTTCCGGTTTCGCGCAGCTCGCGTGCGAATTCCACGATCAGTATCGCATTTTTTGCCGACAGCGCGATGAGCAGGACGATCCCGATCTGCGTGTAGAGATTGTTGTCGATACGCAACGCCATCAGCGTCGCGACCGGGCCGAGCAGAGATATCGGCACGGCAAGAATCACCGCCAGCGGGCGATACCAGCTCTCATATTGTCCCGCCAGCACCAGGTAGACGAGCACGAGCGCCATCGCGAAAACCAGATACATCTGGTTGCCGACAAGCTTCTCCTGATACGACATTGCCGACCAATCGTAGCTCACCCGCGGCGGGAAGGTCGCTTTGGCCACCTGCTCCATCAGTGTCATGGCCTGGCCGGTCGAGTATCCGCGCGCGGGAATGCCGACGATCGTTGCCGACGGATAGAGATTGTAGAGGCTGATCAGCGAAGGACCGGTCTGCGGCGTGATCTTGACCAGGGTGCCAAGCGGAATCATGTTTCCGGCATTGTTGCGCACTGTGAGATCACGCAGGTCTTCGAGACGCAGGCGGAACTTCGCGTCGGCCTGCACGAACACCTGGAAGGTCCGCCCGAACTTCGTGAACTGATTGACGTAGCTCGAGCCGAGATAGCCCGCGAGCGCGTTGAAGACCTGGTCGACGGAGACCCCTATCGACTGCGCCTTCACGCGGTCGACCTCGATCGTATATTCGGGAACGTTGGCGCGGAACGACGACAGCACCAGGCGGATGCTCGACTGGGTGCCGGCGTTCGCAACCGTCGTGTCGACCACATTCGCGAGCTTGCCGAAGTCCATGCTGTTGTCCGACAGCAAGACCTGAAAGGTGAATCCGGCCGCAAAGCCGATGCCCTGGATCGGCGGCGGCGGCAGAACGCGCACCGTGCCCTCCTCGATCCCGCCAACCGCATTGTTAAGGCTGGCCAGCATCGGCAGCAGGCCTTGCTCCTTGCCGCGGACACCCCAGTCCTTGAGGACAACGTAGGCGGTGCCGGCGCTTGAGACCGACGCGCTGTTGTCGAGCGCGGAGACGCCAGCAATGGTGATGACCCGGTCGACGCCCGGTATTTTGCGTATGACGTCGTTGACCTGATCGAGCACTTTCTGCGTGCGGACGATCGACGCGCCGTCCGGCAGCTGGACGGTCGCCACCATGTAGCCCTGGTCTTCGACCGGAATGAACCCGGTCGGGATGCGCGAGAATCCGTAGATCGTAAGCGCGATGACCGCGAGCGCCGCGATCACCACAATGCCTGCATAGCCCACCAGGCGGCGCATCAGGCCGGCGTAAGCGTTCTCGATGCGGTCATAGACTGCATTGAAGCCGCGGAAAAAGACATTGCGCCGCTCCGGCGGCACCGACGGGCGCAGCCACAAGGCGCACTGGGTCGGCTTCAGGGTCACGGCATTGATCGCGCTGATCAGCGCGGTCGCCGCGATCACCAGCGCGAACTGCGCATACATCTGCCCGGTCAGGCCGGGCAGGAACGCCGCCGGCAGAAAGACCGCCAGCAGCACGAGCGTAATGCCGATGATCGGCCCGAGCAGGACGCGCATCGCCTCGATCGCCGCCTGCGGGCCGGCGAGGCCGCGGTCCATATTGTGCGCGGCGCCTTCGACCACGACGATGGCATCGTCAACAACGATGCCGATCGCCAGCACAATGGCAAACAGCGTCGCGAAGTTGACCGTGAAGCCGAGCGCCGCCATCGCGGCGAAAGCGCCGATGATCGTGACGGGCACGGTCGTTGCCGGCACGAGCATTGCACGCCAGTCCTGCAGGAACACCATGATCACGATGAGCACGAGGATCGCCGCCTCGATGAGCGTCTTGTACACCTCATCGATCGATGCTTTCACGAACACGGTGGTGTCGAACGGGACAGCGTAGATGAGTCCTTGCGGGAAGGCCCCCGACAGCTCCTTCATCCGCTTTTTCACTTCCTCGGCGACTGCGAGCGCATTGGCTCCGGGCGCCTGGAAGATGGCGACGCCGGCCGCCGGCTTGCCATCCAGCGTGAAGATCTGGCTGTAGGTTTGCGCGCCCAGTTCGACCCGGCCGACATCGCTAACACGCGTGATCTGTCCGGACGACCCTGTTTTGACGATCACTGCGCCGAACTGCTCGGGATCATCGAGGCGGCCGAGGACGTTCAACGTATATTGAAACGATACGTCGTCTGGTGCGGGCGGCATCCCGATCTGCCCGGATGTCACCTGCGAATTCTGCTGCGTGAGCGCATTGATCACGTCCTGCACGGCCAATCCACGCGCCTTCATTTTTTCCGGATCCAGCCATACGCGCATCGCGTACTGGCCCGAGCCGAAAACCGAGACATTGCCGACGCCCGGCAAGCGGGAGAGTTCGTCCTTCAGATTGATCGTGGCGTAGTTCGCAAGATAGAGGCTGTCGTAGCGGCCGTCGGCGGCGGAGAGCGTCACGATCTGCAGGATCGCGGTCGACCGCTTCTGCACCACCACGCCCTGCGCCTGCACCGCGCTCGGCAGTTGCGAGAGCGCCGACGATACGCGGTTCTGCACCAGCACCTGCGCAAAGTTGAGGTCGGTGCCGATCTTGAACGTCACCGTGAGACTATAGGAGCCATCCGACGCGGCGTAAGATTGCATGTAGATCATGCCTTCAACGCCGTTGACCTGCTGCTCGATCGGAAGCGCGACGGTGTCGATCACCGTCCGCGCGCTTGCGCCGGGGTAACGTGTCGTGACCTGCACGGTCGGCGGCACCACGTCGGGATATTGAGCAACGGGCAAGGCCAGCAGCGCCACTGCGCCGATCACAATCGTCAGGATCGCAATGACGTTGGCCAGAATCGGACGTTCGATGAAGAACTTCGAGATCATGGGCGATCCCTCAGTTCGCGCGGCCGCCGCCGGGCACTTCGGCTGCTGCCGAGGTCTGCGGATTGACTTTTTGCCCCGGAATCGCGCGCAACAAACCGCTCACGATCACCTGGTCAGTCGGCGAAATGCCCTTTTCGATCACGCGCAGCGTGCCTTCGAGTTGACCAATCTCGACCTTGCGCTGCTCGACGATATTGTCTTTCCCGACGACCAGCAGGTAGCGACCGCTCTGGTCGGCACCAAGCGCGACGTCGGGAACGAGTAAAGCATCCGCCTGCTGCGCAAGTGGAACTTGCACGCGGACAAAGTAGCCTGGCAGGAGCGCGCGCTGGCCGTTTTGCAGAATTGCCCGCACCGCCAGCGTGCCGGTCGAAGCGTCAATGGTTGGCGCCGCATAGTCGAGAGTGCCGACATGCGGGTATCCCTGCTCAGACTGCAGCCCCACTCTCACCGGAACCTTCCTGAGATCCTCGGGCCTAATCCCACGCTCCCTGATTCCGGCCCGAATTCGAATCACCTCTTGTTCATCCACGTTGAAATTGACGTAGATCGGATCGAGCTGAACAATCGTCGCAAGAACCGTCGGCTGTGAAGTGGCGCCGACGTACTCCCCGATCGACACGGTGCGCGCGGTGACGATGCCGTCGAATGGCGCGGTCACGCTCGCATAGGCGGAGTTGATGGCCGCGAGCTTGGTGTTGATTTGGGCCTGCAGGTAATTTGCCTGCGCGCTGTCACGATTGGCCAGCGCGTTATCGAGGGCGGCTTTCGAAGCTGCACCGCGCGGAACAAGGTCGGCCTGGCGCTCGTACTCGGCCTGCATCTGGATTTGGGTCGCCTGGGCGCTTTGCTCCGCCGCCTGAGATTGCTTGTACTTGAGATCGTAGGTCTCCTGCTCGATCGTGAACAGGACAGTCCCCTTTTTAACGAAGTCACCGTCCTTGTAGTTGATGGTCTCCAGAAATCCTGGGACACGCGCCACGAGATTCGCAGTGTTGACTGCAGCAGTATTGCCGGTGGCCTGCAGATAGCGCGTGATCGTCTTTTTTACCGGTGGTGCGACTGTCACCTTTGGCGGCGGCGGCGGGACGTATGTGTTGCTTTCACCGCAGCCGGCGAGCGTGCCCGACACCAGGAGCGCTGCCACCAAGCGCTCCGTGACGCTCAATGCCTCTCTTGCCATTGTCATCGCTCCTACGATGCACGGCACCGAGTGTCCGTGGTGAAAGGTGGTTGCCTCAGTGTCCGCTGAATACCAGCGTCTGGAATGGAAGCACCAGCGCCTGCAGCCGCAGGATCAGGGCGTGCACAAGGCCGAGCGCATCCACTGCGTGCAGCGCAAAGGCCTTCAGGGCACCAGTGTCCTTTGCGACAATCGTATCGTGATTGTTGGAATAGGCATTGGCGATGCAGCTGCTGCCCGGCGTCACGCCTTCGAGGCCGCCTTTGTAGAGAGGCTCCAGAAACGCGAGAAGCGTGCCAGGCTTTGTCACCTGCTGCGCCTCGATCAACTGCTCGCCGGCCCGAAACTGGCCGGCGGCGATATAGTCCTGCACATTCGTCACCACCATCGGGATGACCGTGAACGGTTTCGAGATGCAGGTAACCTCCGCAATCATCCCGACCTTTATGATCTGCGCCTCGATCTGGCCGAAACCAGCCGACAGGACCTGTCTCCCCGCGCCCTCGGGAATAAGTATACCGGCGGGACGCATCATCGGATTGACGAGGTCGCCGACGCGCAGCAGGAACTGCTCGACGCGTCCATCAACGCCTGCGCGGATCACGGTTTTGTCGAGATCGACCTGCGCCTGCGCGAGAGCTGCCTCGGCGCTGGCCTTTTCCGCAGGCAGCAGCGACGAGATGCGCTCCTCGATGCCCTGTTTCGACGCGGCCGCCGCATCGATTGCGCCAAGCTGCCCCTTCGCCCGCTCCTGCAGGCGCTCGATCTCGCGGAAGGGAACGTTCCCGGGATTGCGCCGATACAACTCCTGCTTGGTCTCAAGCTCATCCATGGTCTGTTGGTGCGCGCTCTTCGCCTCCTGCAGCTGGCCCTCGGCTTTCACGACGTCGGATCGCGCAACGACCATTTGCGCGTCGATCTCGGCGATCTTGCGCCGCGCCGATTCAACCGCAGCCTCCTGTTTCGAGCTGTCGAGCCTGAAAAGCTGTGCACCTTTTTTGACGGAGTCGTTGAAGCCGACATTGACCTCGGCCACGCGGCCGATCGTTTCAGGCAGGATAGGCACCGTCCGGAAGAAAAGAGTGACGTTGGTCGTGGACGGGTGATTGTAAAATACGGTCGTGATCAGGAGCACGGTCAGAATGAGGCAGCCGGTAATGCCCCACCGCAGCTCAAACCAAACCGAGTAGAAGGTGATTTCCTTGCCAAATCGTTTGCCCTGAACGTACCGGCGATAGAGGTAGTCCGGCAAAAGGGTCACCAGCGAGCAGAGAAGCATCTCAAGCATGGTCGACCTCCCTGCCGGCCACAACGCGCGCGGGTTTTCGCGGTGCAGCTGCCTGGTCGTCAGCATGGCTGCCGTCCGCTCCGTGCGCCGTCTTGCTGGGCTCGGGTACGCCTTCTGCGCCTGCACCCGGTTTCACGCCCGCGATCCTCTCAACCGAGCCCGCAATGCGGCCAAGGAAGCCGCCGAAATCCGGGATATCGATGAATGCCAGGATCAGGGCTGCGATCCAGAAAATATGCATGTGCGTGAAGAGCGCAATCAGACCCAGGATGGCCACAATTTCGAACTGCACCTTTTGTCCCCTGTGCGCCACGTGTTCGGGCAGCGAATGGAGACGGAAGTACAGGACCCCGAAAGCTACGACGGCCAGGCCGAGCGCGACGGCCATCACCACCATAAGCACGTCGGTCTCGCCCGGCCCGGTGATGAATATCGGCAGGTGTTGAGTAGCCGCGGGATGCGTCTGCGCGACGGCCGCCCCTGGCGCCGAGGCAAGCGCCAAAACGAGCGTCGACGAAATCGCCAGAAATCGATGCACGGCCAAAATGCCTCCACCCAAATCCGCTTGGCAGCCTTTGTGGGGAACCAAATTTATCCCAGAAGAGCATACGTGAAAAGCAGAGGTCAGCCGATCGTTTCCCGGCCAGTGTTGATCTACATCAAAAAGGCTGCTGGAATTTCGTCGCAATAGTTCATTGAACGTCCAATCAATCGTCGGAGCCAGACGATGACACCATTCACCAGTGCCCGGACCTTTGTGATTTCTTCAGCGGTTTTTCTGCTTTTCGGCACTTCCGCCTACAGCTTCGAACTTGGTGGCGCGTGGGCGAGCGATCCGTCCATATGCAGCAAGATATTTGTAAAACAAAACGCGAAGCTTGTGATGACATCAGACGCCGACAACTACGGCAGCGGATTTGTCGTCGACGGCAATCAGGTTCGCGGGAAAATAGCCACTTGCAACATAAAGTCGCGCAAGGAGGAAGGCGGTCTCGTACACCTGATCACGTCGTGCTCCACCGATGTGGCACTGCAGACAGTGCAACTCAGCTTCAAGATTGACGACGACAACAGGATAACCAGAATTTTTCCCGGTGCTCCCGAAATGTCGGTCTCATACAGCCGGTGTCCGATGTGAGCGGCAAGGATCGAATCAAATTCGCTTGTGAAATTTTGCAGTTTGGTTCCTAATCATTGCGCGCTCACTGAAATTCGACTTGCGTTTCTGCGTTGTTGAACCGGGGCCTACGATGTCGAGCTCGGCACCTGATGCGAATGAGACCACGTCGCAAAAACGGCGCATGGAAATTTACGCGTTTCTCATTGTCACCGCAGTTCTCATGCCGGCCATCGCGGTCGCGACGGTCGGCACGTGGGGCCTCACTGTCTGGATCTATCAGACAATCAATGGACCTCCTGGTCCGCCGCCGAAGTGAGATGAGCCATGTCTGAACCTCCGACGCTGCGCAGCATTGACCGTCGCAAATTCATGAATGGCGGATGGATCAACCAGAATCACGGCCAGTCAGTGGACACCGTGGAAATCGCCAGCATCCTCGTGCAGACGCGCCCGGAACGCCTCGACGCAGTCGCCGCCGCCATCGAAGCGCTGGCGGGCACGCAAATCTATAGCCGCGATCCGAAGGGAAAGCTCGTCGTAGTGATCGAGGCTGCGGATACCGGCTCCGTCGGCGCGACGCTCAATACAATTTCTTCAATGCCTCACGTCCTGACAGCAGCCCTGGTTTTTCAGGGCAGCGATGCCGGCTGAAAACCAAGCAAGAGGGAGAACGGCGATGAAAAAGAAACGACTCGACCGCCGGGAATTCCTGAAACTGGAAGCCGCGGCGATGGCGGCAGCCGTCGGCGGTCTCCCCGCTCCGCTTGCCGCGCAAAATCTGGTGACCGACCGGTCGATCACCGAGCTCAAGTGGAACAAGGCGCCGTGCCGCTTCTGCGGCACAGGATGCGGCGTGATGGTCGCGACGAAGGACGGCCGTGTCGTCGCCACGCATGGCGATACGCAGGCTGAAGTCAATCGCGGCCTCAACTGCGTCAAAGGATATTTTCTGTCGAAGATCATGTACGGCCACGACCGGCTGACGCAGCCGCTCCTGCGCAAGAAAAACGGCAAGTACGACAAAAATGGCGACTTCACGCAGGTGTCGTGGGACGAGGCTTTCGACGTCATGGCGCAGCAGTTCAAGGCTGCGCTCGCGAAAGGTGGCCCCACCACAGTCGGCATGTTCGGATCCGGCCAGTGGACCATCTGGGAAGGCTATGCCGCCAACAAGCTGTTCAAGGCCGGCTTCCGCTCCAACAACATCGACCCGAACGCGCGGCACTGCATGGCGTCAGCGGTCATGGGCTTCATGCGCACGTTCGGCATGGACGAGCCGATGGGTTGCTACGACGACTTCGAGGTCGCCGACGCGTTCGTCCTGTGGGGATCGAACATGGCGGAGATGCACCCGATCCTCTGGAGCAGGGTCACCGACCGCCGGCTGAGCGCGCCGCATGTTCGCGTGGCAGTGCTGTCGACGTTCGAGCACCGTTCATTCGAACTGGCCGATATCGAGATCGTGTTCACGCCGCAGACCGACCTCGCAATTCTCAATGCCATTGCGAACCACATCATCAAGACAGGGCGCGTAAACAAGGATTTCGTCGACAAGCACACGGTGTTCAAGCGCGGCCAGACCGATATCGGCTACGGGCTGCGGCCGGACAATCCATTGGAGAAGAAGGCGGCTGGCCGCTCCAAGGCAGGCGATGCGACCGATATCACGTTCGAGGAATACGCAAAGTTCGTCTCAGAATACACACTCGAGAAGGCGTCGAGCATGTCGGGCGTGCCGGTCAACCGGTTACGCGACCTCGCGGAGCTCTACGCCGATCCGAAGACGAAGGTCGTGAGCTTCTGGACGATGGGGTTCAACCAGCACACGCGTGGTGTCTGGTGCAACAACCTCGTCTACAACATTCACCTGCTGACGGGAAAAATCGCCGAGCCAGGCAACAGCCCGTTCTCGCTCACCGGCCAGCCGTCCGCCTGCGGCACGGCACGCGAGGTCGGCACATTTTCCCACAGGCTGCCGGCCGACATGCTGGTCGCCAACAAAGCACACCGCGATGTGGCGGAGCGGATCTGGAAAGTCCCGGAAGGCACGATCGTGCCGCAGCCGGGCTATCACGCGGTGCTGCAGAATCGCATGCTGCGCGACGGCAAGCTCAATGCCTATTGGGTGCAGGTCAACAACAACCTGCAGGCCGCCGCCAACGTCAACGAGGAAGCCTATCCAGGCTACCGCAATCCGGACAACTTCATCGTCGTTTCAGATGCCTATCCAACAGTCACCGCGCAGGCTGCGGATCTCGTGTTACCGACCGCAATGTGGGTCGAGAAGGAAGGCGCCTACGGCAACGCCGAGCGCCGCACACATTTCTGGCATCAGCTTGTGAACGCTCCCGGGGAGTCACGTTCCGATCTCTGGCAGTTGATGGAATTTTCCAAGCGTTTCAAAATCGAAGAAGTCTGGCCGGCGGATCTGATTGCCAAGAAACCGGAGTACAAGGGCAAGACGCTGTTCGAGGTCCTTTTCAAGAACGGCGAGGTCGACAAATATCCGACGTCCGATATTGCCGCCGGTTTCGAAAACCAGGAATCGAAAGCGTTCGGCTTTTACGTCCAGAAAGGGCTTTTCGAGGAATATGCCGCGTTCGGCCGCGGCCACGGGCACGATCTTGCGCCCTTCGATCGTTATCACGAAGTGCGCGGACTGCGCTGGCCGGTGGTCGACGGCAAGGAAACGCGCTGGCGCTACCGCGAGGGTCTCGATCCCTATGTGAAGCCCGGCAAGGGTGTCGACTTCTACGGATTCCCGGACGGCAAGGCGCGCATTTTCGCGCTGCCCTACGAACCGGCTGCGGAATCTCCGGACGCCACCTATCCCTACTGGCTCGTCACCGGGCGTGTGCTTGAGCATTGGCATTCGGGCTCGATGACCCGGCGCGTGCCTGAACTTTATCGCGCGTTTCCGGATGCGGTCTGCTTCATTCATCCCGATGATGCGGCCAAGCTCAATATGCGGCGAGGCGACGAGGTGAAAGTCGAATCCCGGCGCGGCTTCATCCGCACGCGGCTCGAGACACGTGGACGTAACAAGATGCCGCGAGGAGTCGTCTTCGTGCCGTGGTTCGACGAGGCGCAGTTGATCAATAAAGTGACGCTCGACGCAACCGATCCGATATCTCTGCAGACCGACTTCAAGAAATGCGCGGTCCGGATCGAACGCGTGTAGGGAGCGAGACCATGAACCGCAATCTCAAACTCCTGTCAGCGGCAATATTCGTGGCGGCACTTTCGACCGTGGTCATGGCGCAGACCTTCTCTGCGCTACGCGGCGCCACTCCCCTCAACGAGGAGGGCCCGCCGCCGGCAATGACCCCGGAGCAGAATTCATCGATACGCGAGCCGCGCAATTATCCTGAACAACCTCCGGTGATCCCGCACTCGACCGAGGGCTACGAGATCAGCGCCAACGCCAACAAGTGCCTCTCCTGTCATGCGCGAACCCGCATTCGCGAATCGCAGGCGCCGATGATCAGCATCACGCATTTTACCGACCGCGACGGGCAATTCCTCGCATCGATCTCGCCGCGCCGGTATTTCTGCACGCAATGCCATGTTCCTCAACATAATGTGCGGGCTCCAGTCACGAATGACTTTGTCGACATCGACACGCTTTTGACTCGCAGCGGCCCAGGGAGACCGCGATGACGACGACGGAAGCGCCGCGGCCTTCGTTCTGGCAACGCGCGCTCGATTTTGCCCTCAGAATCTGGGACGTGCTGCGCCGGCCCAGCTCGATCTTCAGCCTGGGGTTTCTGGTGCTGGCCGGTTTTGTCGCGGGCATCATTTTCTGGGGCGCCTTCAACACCGCCCTGGAGCTCACAAACACGGAGACATTTTGTACCTCGTGCCATGAGATGCGGACCAACGTGTTCGAGGAGCTCAAAACCACCGTGCACTACACCAACCGGTCCGGCGTGCGCGCGCATTGCCCGGATTGCCATGTGCCTCATAACTGGACCGACAAGATTGCGCGCAAAATGCAGGCGTCAAAGGAAGTGTGGGGAAAGATTTTTGGTACGATCAATACGCGCGAGAAATTTCTCGATCACCGGCTCACGCTTGCGATCAATGAGTGGGCCAGAATGAAGGCAAACGATTCGCTGGAATGCCGCAACTGCCACAGCTCAGAGTCGATGGACATTACGCGCCAAAGCCCGCGCGCCGTGGAAGCGCATCGGCGTTTCCTGTTCACGGGCCAGAAAACCTGTATCGATTGCCACAAGGGCATTGCCCATAATTTGCCCGACATGCGCAACGTGCCGGGCTGGCAATAAAGCAGCGGCGGCCCGAAGGCCGCCGTGCCACCACCCGAACATTTCCCTGAAGGTCTATGAACTGACACCGAGGACGGTGACCGCGCGGCGGTTCTGCGACCAGCACGAAATATCGTTGCAGACGGCGACCGGCCGCTCCTTCCCGTACGAGATTGTGCGCATGCGCTGCGCCTGGATGCCGCGGGAAATCAGATAGTCACGCACAGCCTGTGCGCGCCGAGCGCCCAGCGCGATGTTGTACTCCCGCGTGCCGCGCTCGTCGGCATGACCCTCGATGGTGAACTGGGTGTATTGACTGTAGTTCGTGAGCCACTGCGCCTGTTTGTCGAGCGTCGCGCGCGACTGCGGCGTGAGCTCGGACGAATCAGTTTCGAAGAACACGCGATCACCGACATTGACCACAAAGTCCTGCTGGCTGCCGGGCGTTGCCTGGCCTGCGGCATTGGCCTGTGCATCCTCCGCGTTTTTGGCACAGGCGGATATCGCCAGTGCAGCGGCGAAAACAGCCGCGAAGCGAGCAACGCGCAGCGTCTTCCTCATATCAATCATATCCGGTGCCTCCATTCACGCGTACCGCCCGGAGCTTGCGTGACGGTCTAGCAGGTCGTTCGTTAAGCGAACGTTCCGTCAACCTTGATGGAACCTTGCGTGGACCCATAAAGACTCCAAGGGTCCCTTAAACCGTTTCTGATGGTTAAGACAGAGTGAAAATAAGGCTGGTTTAGGACCATCACGATAACAGTGGGGACCAGGCCGGATCCGACGCGTAGCTTGGCGTCGGAACCTTCAGCTCATTTCGCCCGGTAATATCGATGGTATAGAGCGATGGTCCCTGCCCGATGTCCCGGAAGAACATCAGTACCCGGCCGTTGGGGGCGAAAGTCGGGCCTTCGTTGTGGAAACCCTGCGTGAGCACGCGCTCGCCGGAACCGTCGGGCTTGAGAATCCCAATCGAGAAGTTGCCGCGCGCCTGGCCCGTAAAGGCAATGAAATCACCACGGGGCGACCAGACCGGCGTTGAGTGATGGCCTTCGCCAAAGCTGATGCGCTGTGCTGCCCCGCCGTTTGCAGACATCACATAGATCTGTTGAGTGCCGCCCCGGTCGCTCTCGAAGCAGATGCGGGAACCGTCCGGCGAGTAGCAGGGTGCCGTGTCGATCGCGGGGGTATCGGTAAGACGCGTGGTCTGCTTCGAACGCAGGTCCATCACGAACAAATTCGCGTTGCCGCCTTGCTGCAGACTCATGATCACCCGCTGCCCGTCGGGCGAGAACCGTGGCGCGAAGGTCATGCCGGGAAAGTTTCCGACGATCTCGCGTTGCCCGGTTTCAATGTTGAGCAGATAAACGCGCGGATCACCCTGCCCGTAAGACATGTAGGTGATTTCCTGGGTGGACGGATTGAAGCGCGGCGTGAGGACCAGATCGTCGCCGCGCGTCAGGTAACGCACGGCGGCGCCGTCCTGATCCATGATCGCGAGGCGCTTCACGCGCCGGTCTTTCGCGCCGGTCTCGTCGACAAACACGATCCGGCTGTCGAAATAGCCCTTCTCGCCGGTGAGCCGCTCATAGATCGCGTCCGAAATGATATGCGCGATGCGCCGCCAGTTGTCGGGTGTCGTGAAATACTGCTTGCCGTCGAGCTGCTGGCCGGCAAACACGTCCCATAGGCGAAATTCGGCTTTCAGCCTTCCGTCACCCTGGCGCGTGATACGGCCCGTGACCAGCGCCTGCGCATTGATCGTCCGCCAGTCCGGAAAGCGCGGCACGCTATCGCTGTTCGTAATTTTTTCGATGAAGGCTGCCGGATTGATCGGCGCGAACAGGCCGCTGCGCTGCAGATTGTTGGTGATGACCGCCGTTACATTTCGTCCGGTGTCGCTTTCCGTCGATCCGCCGGTCAGGAAGTCCGGCAGTGCAATCGGCATTGGCTGCACGTTGCCCTGGTTGATATCGATGTTGAGAACGGCTCGCGCCGGACGCGGGCCGATCGCCGCCAACGCACCGGCACCGGCCAGCAGTCCGCGACGGCTTATTTTGAGAAAAGAATTGTCAGTCACGGGATTGCATTACCTTGCGGGAAGATCGTGAAACATCTGCTTTGTGTCGAAAGTAAAGTCTATTTCCTTCCATTGCTCGTAATGCTCGGGTCGCAGCATGGTGTAAGGCTGTCCGACAAATACCGCGCGCACGGCGCTGTCGCGCATGGCGTTAAACTGCGCGCCGCTGCCGCTGGTCAGGACCTGCGGCCCGACTGCGAGCGTTCCGTCCTTCCTGAACCTGATCCGGATCGTGACTTGTGTCTGACTGGCGTCCTGCATCCCGACCGGCGGATTCCACAGCGCCATCAGCCGGGCGCGCAACGCATCGATTTCCGACTGCGAGAGCTGGGCTGCCGAGCCGGTTGCGGTGCCGAGCGAGGGAGTTGCGTTCGCCTCAACACCGGTTGCTGCGTTACGGTGCGGATCGCGTTTGTCGAGCAGTGCCGCGATCTTGTCGGCGTCGAACTTCGGCTGCGGCTTTTGCGGCGGCCTCTTTGGCGGCAGAGGCTGCGGCTCGGTCTTGGCCTGCTTGGGCTCGTCCTGCTGCTTGAGCTTTTCGGCGATCGGGTCGGGCTTCGGCGGCTGCGGCTCGGGCGGCGGCGCGGCCTCTTTCGCGGCCTGCAATTCCTTTTTCTCGGTGACTTTAGGCTTGGCCTCTTCGACCGGCTTGGGCGGCTCCTCGGACTTTTTCTCAACCATCGGTTTCGGCGTTTCGACCTTGGGCGCGTCTTTGACGCCCTTGGTCATCTCCGAGAAATCCTTCTCGCTGATGAAGTCGACAGGCAGCGACTCTGCCGGCGTCACATCAAAGCTCTTGCCGGAAAACGACAGCGTCGCCCACAGCAGCACTGCCGCGTGCAGGCCGGCCGAGATTGCGGTCGCCTTTCTCATCACTGCGCTTTCGCGCCCTGCTCAAATTCAGTGACCAAGGCTACACGATGAAAGCCGGCCGACGACAGCCGTCCCATCACCCTCATCATGGTGCCATAGTCGACCTTCTTGTCCCCGCGCACGTAGACCCGGGCCTCGGTGCCGCCGCGCGCCTCAGCCACCGCCTGCATTTTGGGGATCAGATCGTCCGCGGCGATCTCGCTATTTTGCAGGAAAATCTGGCCCTTCTCGTTGACCGAGATCGTGAGCGGCTCTTTGTCCTGCTCGAGGCTTTTGGCCTGGCTCTGCGGCAGGTCAATGGGAACCCCGACCGTCAGCAACGGCGCCGAGACCATGAAGATGATCAGCAGCACAAGCATCACGTCGACCATCGGCGTGACGTTGATCTCGCTCATCACCCGCTGACGATGATGTTTGCGCTTTCCGATCACCGGCGTGCCGGCGTTGGCAGCCATGGTATGAACCCCTACCCGCGCTCGTCGATCTGGCGCGACAGAATGGCGGCAAACTCGTCGGCAAAGCCCTCCAGCCGCTGCGCCTGCCTGTTAACCTCGGCCGCGAACTTGTTATAGAAAATCGTCGCAGGTATGGCGGCGACAAGGCCAAGTGCGGTCGCAAACAGCGCCTCGGCAATGCCGGGCGCAACCACGGCCAATGACGTGTTTTTGGACGCAGCGATCGACTGGAAGCTTGTCATGATGCCCCAGACGGTGCCGAAAAGGCCCACAAAGGGTCCCGCCGAGCCGACGGTTGCCAGGACCAGCAGCCGCCTTTCAAGCCGCTCGACCTCGCGGGCGATGGTCACTTCCATCACCTTTTCGATCCGCATCTGAAGGCCGCCGGCCGCGCGCGCGTTACCCTCGAAACTTCGCTTCCACTCGCGCATGGCAGCGACGAACAACGCCGCCATCGAGTGGGCGGGACGGTTCGACAGCGTCCGATACAGTTCATCGAGCGACTGGCCGGACCAGAAAGCCTGCTCGAAGCGGTCCATGGCCCGCCGGCTCCGGGTGTAGAGCACCGTCTTGTCGATCGCGATCGCCCAAACCCAAACCGAGCAGACCAGCAATCCGACCATCACTGTCTTGACGACCCAATGCGCGTTCCAGAACAGCGTGAACAGCGAAAGATCGGATGAGGTCATCGGGAGCACCGACTGCGCCACGTCGGCAGGATTCATAGGCACGTCCTTTCCGCTCAATCCGATCCCGTTGGTCGAACCGGCGCGGCGCAATATCCGCAATCAACGTGCGCGCGCGACGATGCCGCCCCACGCGCCTGGTCGCAAACCGAATGTCTCGCGAAGTTCGTATGTCCCGTCCACCGGTGACCTACGAAATCCCCGCGAAACTTGGCCAAACTTGGGCGCGGAAGCGGGCTTTCAGCCCTAAACAGCGCTGATTATGGTTAAGGAGTGGTTACTTTCATAAACGCCGCAAGCACAAGGGCCGCCCCGAGGGGGCGGCCCTGTCCTTGGTGACAACCACTTGCCTCAGTTCTGGGGCTGCTGAGCGTCAGGGTCGGGGCGGTTGCGTCGCTCGGCCATGAACTGGTCGAACTCGGTCTTGTCCTTTGCG
>DASSRJ010000103.1:0-28054 GCA_035701845.1 Pseudolabrys sp.
GGCCAAGGAAAAATGCCGTACCGGCGCGCTCGGCGACGTCACGATGGTGACCTCGCGCGCATTCATGAATCGGCTCGTCGCCATCGACAACTACAAGCGCACCGACGATCCCTCGACCATCTCCCCGATGGTGATCTCCGGCACGCATGCGCTCGACATCTGCATGTGGTGCCTGGAAGGAAAAACCGCGGTCGAATGCTACGCCCGCTCGGTCGACAAGGTACTCGGCCCTTCCTACAAGGGCATCGACGGCACGGCCGGCATGATCAATTTCTCCGACGGCACCATTTATCACCTCAACATGTCGTGGGCGCTGCCGGTGACGTGGCCGGCCGCCGTGTATTCTCTCGAAGTCGGCATTGTCGGGACGACCGGCGTACTCACCATCGACGACACACACCGCGACATCGTCCTTGCGGTCTCCAAACCCCAATCGGAAGGCTACAATCCCGATGCCAGCCGGCTGGTCGATTTCATGGGCAGCTACCCGCCCGGCGACATGGCGCTCGGCGAACTACGCGGGCCCATGGCGGAAGAAACCGACTCGTGGCTCAACCGCATCGCGCTCGGCCTGCCGACAGCGGCCGCAACTGTCGAGGAAGCGCACCGAAACCTGATGCTGACAAAGGCGCTAGACCTTTCGGCCAAGCGCAAGCAGCCGGTGAAGCTGCCGCTCGAAACCGAATGAGACGTTCAGCTAGCGGCCGACCGCGCTGATGGTCGGGAGCACGCGATAGAGCTGGAACGCGTCACCTTCATAGACAAGTCCAAGATGGTTCCTGTCGGGATTGCGCATACCGAGCGTCGTGAACAGGATATAGACGTAGTCGTAGTGCTGCGGCCAGTCGTTCCAGAAATATGAAACGTCCGCCTTGTCGCCTTCGGCGACCTGCAGCACGTAGGGCAAAGAGGGCGGCAGCCAGTCCTCGGTTTCCACGTATTTCCGGAATTCCTTGCGCGCATGCAGGATCTGCTTGCCTTTGACGGTGAACTCCGTCGAGACAAGCGCCGAACGTTCGATGATCGCCATCGATGCCGCATGCACAAGATTGAAATCACTTATTTCCTTGCCGGTTGATCGATCGCCATAGACGACAAGCACCCGCGCACCGCGCTTGATCTTCTCGACCGATTGGAAAAATTCGTTGGTGCCGCGATCGAGGTGATTCCAGACCAGCTGGACTTCAACAACGCGCACAGTAAGCAGCGCCACGACCAGAGCCACGAAGCCATACCGGATCGTGCGATCTCGCATGTCGACGTCGAAGCAGGCGACAAGCATAAACGCGATTGCAATCGGCAAACGCTGGTCGGCGAGATGCGCGCCGAACAAAGCGCGCGGCAGGACGAGATAGGCGATGCAGCCAACCGCGAGGATGGCCCATCCGGCCGGATTGAACGTCAGGATGCCACGGCGCCAGGCATAGCCCGCGCCCGCAACGGTGGCGGCCAGCAAGCCGGCGGCCACTGCCAGATAGTAGACATTGAACACCGCGACCAGGCCCTGCAGCTTGCCGCTGAGCTCCCAAAATGCCCGCGAGCCCGGGGCATTCCAGGTCGGGCTGACGACAAGAAGCACGACGAGCGGCACAAAAGGTATGCCGACCGCAACAAACTCGACCAGGCGCGGCGACCAGGGTTCATGCCTGCGCAGCCACAGACGATGTAATTCAAGCGCGAGCAGGCCGAGCCCATACACGCCTGCCGCAAAAAGGTGGCAGACGAATAGCGCAAAGGCGAACAGCGTCGCTGCCGCAAAACGCCAGGGCCAGGCGCACTCGCGAAGCATGACCCAGGACGCGAGCGCCCAAAGTGCGAGCCCGATACCGAAGATATAGTTCATGACGCCGACCAGCAGCACGCCGTTGTAGAGCAGCGGCACTGCAACGAGCGGCAGTGCTGACCAGCGGCCATTGAGAGCGCGCCCGAATGCGAGCGTGCCCGAGCCAATCAGCACGAAGGCAAGGATCGTGAAAATCTGCCCGGCGAGATAGACGTTCATGAACCGGTGCAAGGCAGGAACGATGAGATCGATCATCAAGTTGGGAATGATCTGCCACTCGACCGTGTAGTAGCGGCTGAGATTGGAATCTGTGCCGATCGCGTCGATGACGTGGGTACGCGCCAGGTGGTTGATGTAGTCCTCCAGCGGCGGCAGCGGATGCGTCGCGACCGGAATCGACACAGCCGCCATCAGGAGGACGAAAAGTATTGCAATTGTTGTCGGCCGAAGATGCGGCGGCGCAGGCAGCACGTGGTCGCTGCTCACTTGCATGACGAGCGACCCCCCGGCTGCTCCCTTAGGGTCGCTAAACTAGCAGGGGGCGCGGACGGCGCAAACCGTCATTCGTCGATGCAGGAGGCCACAATTGCCTCATGGCCAGGAGTGGCCTCACCCCAGCGGCCAGATTTATCGCTGAGTGCGCGCCTGCGGCAGCGGCGTTGTGGGACGCGCCGGCGCCGCTGTCGATGCCGGCGGCGGCGCTGAGCTACTACTACTGCTGCTGCTACCGCCAAAGAGGAAACGCTGCGGATTATGCGCAAGGTCGGTAATTGCCCGGCCCGCAATATCGATCTGGCGCGTCGCGGTACTCGTCATCCTGTTAACGCCGACGGTGATCTCCTCGGTGCGCTTGTCCAGATTATCCATCAAGGTGCGCGCAGACGCGGTCGCTTCCTTGGCATTTTTCATCGTGTCTTTTGCGTCACTCACGATGATGTCGACATTATCGGAGTTGCGTGCGAGCGACGCACTGAACGTGGCGATGTCTTTGACCGCCTGGCGTATTGCCTCCTGGTTGGCGGCAATAACTTCTTCCGCCCTGTTGAGCACATCGCGCGCGGCCTGCATCATGTCCTGGCTGGCGCTGGGATCGGCCTTCAGGGTCGGTGGCTCGCCCTCTTCCCGCTCGATCAACGGCGTGGTCGCGGAGACTCCCTTCAGCGACACAGCTGCGACGCCTGTCAGGCCCTGAAATTCGAGGCCGACTTTGGTGTCGGAACGGATCGGTGTTGCCTTGTTGACCGCCAGCATAGCAATCACCTGTGACGGCTTTTCCGGATCGAGCGTCAGCTTGGTTACCTCGCCGACCCGAATGCCGTTGAACAGAACATTGCCGCCGACGTGCAGACCCGACACTGTACTATCGAAGATGACACGGTAGGCAACGGCCTGCTTCTTACCGGAGGAGTGGTGCAGCCAGAACACGAACCCGAACGCGCCCGCGACGACCGCGAACGTGAACAGTCCGATCAGTGCGTAGTGTGCTTTTCTCTCCATCGCTCCGCTCCGTCAGTTCTTGGCCACAGCATGCAGCACGCGCGCACGCGCGCCATGGAAATAGGATTTCAGCCATGGATGCTGGGACTTGAGCATCGTATCCATTGTTCCGGCTTCAAGAATCTTGCCCTCGCCAAGGACCGCGATCCTGTCGCAGATCGTGTGAAGGCTGTCGAGGTCATGGGTTACCATGAAAACCGCCATTGCCGAAGTCCGTTGTAAGGTCAAGATCAACTGGTCGAAATCGCCCGCGCTGATCGGGTCAAGGCCTGAAGTCGGCTCGTCGAGAAACAGAATCTCCGGATCGAGCGCGAGAGCGCGTGCGAGCGCCACCCGCTTGATCATGCCGCCTGAAAGTTCCGAGGGGTACTTGCGATAGACATCAGGCTTAAGGCCGACCATTTCGAGCTTGGTGATCGCAATTTCGGTCATCAACCTGTCGGAAACGTCAAGATATTCACGGATGGGGAATTCGATGTTTTCGCCGACGGTCAGCGAGGAGAAAAGAGCGCCTTGCTGGAACAAGATGCCCCAGCGGCGTTCGATTTCCTGGCGTTGCACCTCGCCGGCGTGGTCGAGGTCGACGCCGAAAACGTCGATACGGCCCTGTTGTTTGGGCAAAAGCCCGACGATCGTACGCGTGAGCACGGATTTGCCTGCTCCCGAAGCTCCGACAAAACCGAGAATTTCGCCCCGGTAGACGTCGAGTGTGACGCCGTTGAGGATCCGATGCCCATTCAGATCAACAACCAGGTCGTGCACTTCGATGATTGGAGCCTTGCGATCGATCGCCATGTCACATTCCGATCGACGCGAAGAACATGGCAAAAATGCCGTCGAGCACGATGACCAGGAAGATCGACTTGACCACCGAATTGGTTGTCTGTTCGCCGAGGGATTCGGCGCTGCCCTGGACCTGCAGACCTTCGACGCAGGCGACAACACCGATGACCAGCGCCATGAACGGCGCCTTGATCAGTCCGACCTCGAACGTGTTGATCGAAACTGCCTCGCGTAGCCGCGTGAGAAAAACTTCCGGCGCGATGCCGCCGTAAAGCCAGGCGACCAGGCCCCCGCCGTAGAGCGCCGCCATCGATCCGAGGAAAGTGAGCGTCGGAACCGCTATCACCAACGCGATGATACGCGGAAGAATGAGCACCTCGATCGGATCGAAGCCCATCGTGCGCAACGCATCGACTTCTTCGCGCATCCGCATTGCACCGAGTTCCGCGGTGTAGGAGCTCCCTGACCGGCCGGCGACCATGATACAGACGATGAGCACGCCGACTTCGCGCAGCACGAGCACGCCGACCATGTCGATGACGTAGATGTCGGCTCCAAATTTTCGGAAATGAAAAATGCCCTGTTGTGCGAGAATCGCGCCGATCAAAACGGTGATCAGCAGAACAATCGGCACCGCCCGCCATCCGACCCGCTCAAGTTGATGGACGGTCGATGTGAATCGAAAGGTCGTCGGGTGCCGCATGACGCGCCCAAAGGCGGCTATCAGCGAGCCGAGCATCTGCACGAACAGATAAAGGTCGGCGGCAACCGCCGACATCGTCATGCCGACGCTGACGAGTGTCGCGACGATGCTGTTGGTACGAGGCGGCGGCGCCGAAAGGGTCTGCGTGCCCGCATGGACTTTTTCGAAGAGTCCCCGAAAATCCTCACGCAGCCCGACCAGGCGTGCTTCACGTCCTTCCCTCGCCCACTGGCGCATCGCACGCTCGATCAGCCACGCTCCGTAGGTATCGAGATATTCGATGCGATTGATATTGATTGCGATGCTGCGCGCTGTAATCCCGCGCGTGGCCGCCTCAACCTGAGGCTCGATTGCGCTGGCGTATTCGGCAGTCCACGATCCGGCGGCACTGAGCTCGACCCAGTCGCCTCGCGTTTGGCCGCTGAGCAAAATTCCCGCCGTCACCGCACCATTCCTCCGTGCACGCCGCTGCACTCCGTCCGCGTGTCGCTGCGCGGACGATTGGACGAGACAGGACTGGCTGCGTTGCGGCGGGACTTCGCGGTGATATCGCCGACTGGCCGGCTGACGATGGCCGCATCTCTAGGGCCGCATTGAGCGCGATCTCGCCCCGCCCCGTTACCGTCAAAAATTAACAAATTGGTAAGAATTCTTAAACGCCGATTAACCAATTAGGTTAATGCGAGATTAACTATAGTTGCGCCGCTTTGGCGGGCGCGATCAGCAGGCGGAGGCGCCGATGCAGTTGGCATTGGCATCGTTGACTGCGAACAGGCTCTCCACCACCGGCCGCCGCATATGCCTGACCGGCGGTATGGAGAGCACTTCCATATAGACCGTCCCGAGCCCCTGCAGGCCCAGGAGAGTGCCGGCGCCGAGAGTGAGATCCAGATCACGGTTGGCGACAAATGGCCCGCGATCGTTGATCGTCACATTTATCGATCGGTGGTTTTTCGGGTTGGAGACGCGGATCAGCGTGCCGATCGGGAGCGTTTTGTGCGCGGCGTGCCAGCCTATCGGATTGAAGCTCTTGCCGGTCGAAACCAACTTGTCCTCCCAGTACATCGACGCCACGACCCACTGGCCTGCCTGAATTCGGTCCAAGGTGTTCTCGCTGGAGACCTTCGACATCGAAAGAGCCGCCAATACAGTCCCCCCTGCCAGTACGACGCAAAGGCGCAGCACGGCGCGCCTTGCACGTGCAGTGAGTCCCCGCTTCTCGATGACGTGCATCGATCTAATTCCGCAAAAGATTTTGCCAAGCCCCGCGACTGTCTCGCGCGAATCACCAGCCGAGATCTCTGAATGGATTACATACGATTTGCTCCCAAGACGGGAAGAATGCGGCAGTTATGTGATTGGCCCAGGATGGCCTAGATGCGTTCGCGGAGTGGCCTGATCGACAACTCGCCCGCAAGCTTGTCGAGTTGCGCAATTAACTCCGGCGCAAGCGGTAACCCATTGTGGAGCCGGTCGGTGCGGCGCTTTGCGCGCTGCTCGCCCGGCAGCCTGACCGTGTGACCGGGCAGCGGCTTAGTGTCGCGCATCTCGCGGATGTGGCGATCGACTTCGGCCTTGAACTGCGCGAGCGGCTGAAATCGCGCCGGATCGAGCGCGACGACAAATTGGCCCGTATTGGTGACTTTGTCCGGCTCCGCATTGAAGTCGACGCAATCCCTGCCAAACAGCGCACCGTTAAGTGTGCCTGCAAGAAGTCCGAGCGTGAGTGCAAGGCCAGCGCCCTTGTAGCCAGCCATCGGCAGCAGCAGCGCCTCCGTGCTCTTGTGCGGGTCGACAACGGCTGCGCCGGTTTTGGGGTCGATCATCCAGTCGTTGCGCAACGGCTTGTTCTGCAGACGATGATTCTTGATGGTGCCGTACGAGACGATCGACGTCGCGATGTCGAGAACGATCGGCGGTTCCTCGCCTGCCGGAATCGCGATCGCCAGCGGGTTCGTACCCAGCAGCGGCTCGGCGCCGCCGGCGAGCGGCATGTGGTTGGCGTTGGCGACAGCCGAATAGATTCCGATCATATCGGCTTTCAGCGGCAAGGCGGCGTAAACGCCGGCAGCCCCGGCGTGGCCCGACATGCGGCAGCCAGCCCAGGCGACGCCGCATTCGCGGGCGAGTTCGACTGCCGTCTCAGCGGCACGCGCGACCACAAGATGGCCCATACCATTGTCACCGTCGACAAGCGCCGTTGCCGGCGCGCTGCGCTGCACGGTGATGCTGGGACGTGGGTTGGTCGAGCCGAGCTTCAACCTCTGCACATATTGCGGCAGGCGAAAGACACCATGCGCATCGGCTCCTACCAGGTCCGCCTCAAGCATCAGTTCCGCGATCCTGGCCGCGTCATCCTTCGGCACCTTCACCTTGATCATCGCATCAACGATCAGACCGGTGACGGCCTTGGCTGGAATGCGTACGCCCTTGGTCGCCTGGACGTTCATGCTTTCCCCAACAGAGCTTGGGCGCGCGTGCTCAAAATCGTCGCCTTGTCGCCATCGGAAATCTTCAGGGCGCGCACATGTTTCACGCAGTCCATCATGCCCATGTCGTACGGATAGTCGCTGCCCAGCATGACACGATCCGCGCCGACATGCTGGATCATGAATTCCAGAACCGGCGCCGAATGCAGGATGGTGTCGTAGTAGAAACGTTTGGCAATGTCGACCGGCTGTTTCGCAACATTCTTCCTGGGTTCCGGCCGGACATGCCAACCGTGCTCCCAGCGGGCCGCCTGATAAGGTGTGAATCCGCCGCCATGCGCGAGCACGACGGTCAACTTCGGATGACGGTCGAGCACGCCGCCAAAATAAAGACAGGCGGCACCGATGGTCGTATCGAGCGGATTGCCGATGAGATTGTTCAGGTAGTAGGACTTCATCCGGTCCGCGCCGGCGACATTGTTCGGATGAATGAAGACGAAAGCGCCAAGTTCCTCGGCCGTCGTCCACAGCGGCTCGAAGCCCGGATCGTCGAGATTCTTGCCCATAATGTTGGACGCAAACATCGTCCCGCGCAGCCCAAGCTTTGTCATTGCACGCTTGAGTTCGTCGGCAGCCTTTTCCGGCGCCTGCATCGGCAGCGTCGCAATGCCCATGAAGCGCTGCGGATTCTGCTTTACGAGTTTGGCAATCTGGTCGTTCTGGATGGCCGCCGTCGCAGCACCCAATGTCGGGTCCTGATTGTAGAGATAGGTTTGCGGCGTGGCGGAGAGCACCTGAACGTCGACGCCCATCGCGTCCATGTCACGCAGGCGATGCGCGAGATCGAAGCCGCCGCGCGGAAAAGGGCGATAGACGACGCCACCAACGTCGAGCGTCGCAAACTCGGCATCGACCGGGGTGATGGTTATTGGGACCTTGGGCGCTTCCTTGCGCAGCAGCGCGACGGTTTCCTCGGTGAGGATATGAGTATGGGTATCGATCGTTCGCACGTTGTTCATTTCACCACCCGAAAGACGCCGCGCGACACGCGGCAAGGAGCGCCTGAGTGCCGCAGCCGGCGCATGGACGCAAGCCCCTGTCGGGCACGGCGCTTTTCGCTATAAACAGGGACCCTGCCAGTCTATTTGCGGATTTCACATGACAGCGACCTCTACCCGCACCAGACAAACGCCGCGTGTCGAAGACAATGCCTTGGTGCGCGGTGCCGGCCACTTCATGGACGACCCACGCCTGCCCAACACCGCCTATGCCGCCTTCGTGCGCTCGCCACATGCGCATGCCCGCGTTGTGTCGGTGAATGTCGACGAAGCGCGCAGGGCGAAAAAAGTGCTGGCGGTGTTCACCGCGCAGGACATGAAGGCGGCTAATGTTGGAACGGTCTCGCGACACCCCCCGGTGCCGGGCCGCGGCGGCGCCAAGATGATCATGCCGTTCCGTCCGTCGCTCGCCGGTGACAAGGTCATGCACGTCGGCGATCCAGTCGCGATGGTAGTCGCCGAAACTGCAACGGCCGCGCAGGATGGCGCCGACCTCGTGCAGGTCGAGTACGAAGAAATAACCGCCGTCATTACGCTCGACGATGCCATCAAGGGCGGCACCCAGCTCTACGCTGAGGCGCCCGGTAATCTTTGCGTCGACTGGCCGGGGCCGATCCCGGATGAGCAGAACGCGCGAGATGTCGCCGATGCGATTGCCGGGGCGCCGCATGTTGCAAAAGTGCGCGTTGCCAACCAGCGCATGGTGGTCGCATCAATGGAAACGCGAGGGGCCACTGGCGTCTATGACAAGGCGAACGACAGCTACACGCTGTACGCCTGCTCGCAGGGCGCCGATTCGCTGCGTGCGCAGGCCGCTGCCATCATGGGCGTGCCGAACGAAAAACTGCGTGTCATCACCGGAGACGTCGGTGGCGCGTTCGGCATGAAAACGCCGGTCTACCCCGAATATCCGGCACTGCTGGTGGCCGCGCGCCAGCTCGGCCGGCCCGTGCAATGGCAATCGACACGCTCGGAAGCCTTTGTCACTGACACGCAGGCGCGTGACACCGTCACCGAGGCCGAACTCGCGCTCGACGAGAAGGGCAAATTCCTGGCGCTGCGGATGCGGCACCTGTGCAACCAGGGCGCCTATGTGAGCACCGCGGGTGTTGGCATCAACACCAACAATTTCGCGCGTTGCCTGCCGGGCATGTATCGAATACCGAAGATCGATGCCTCGGTTGCCTGTTACTTCAGCAACACCATTCCGATCGGCCCCTATCGTGGCGCCGGGCGGCCCGAAGCAAACTACGCACTCGAGCGCGTGGTGGAAGAAGCGGCGCGCGTTGTCGGGATAGATCCTGTGCGGCTGCGCAAGAAAAACCTTATTCCGCCATCGGCGATGCCGTTCAAGACGCCGATCAATACCTACGACAGCGGCGATTTTCCTGCGCTCGTCGATAAGGCGCTTGAGCTCGCCGATTTCGCCAATTTCAACAAGCGCCGACGCGAGTCGACAAAGCGCAGGAAACTGCGTGGCATCGGCGTGTCGTTCATGCTCGAACATGCCGGCGCGTTGCCGATGGAACAGGCCTCGGTTTCATTTCCCGGCGGCGACCAGATGATCCTGGGCTGCAACGTGCAGTCGACCGGCCAGAGCCACGCCACCGTTTTCCCGCGCCTGCTTGCAGGCAAGCTCGGCATCGAGCCGGAAAAGATTCAGCATCGTCACGGCGACACCGCTCAGGGGCTTACGGGATTTGCTTCGGTCGGCTCGCGCTCGGCGATGTGTGCCGGCAGCGCCATCGTGCACACCGCTGACGTGATGCTCGCCAAAGGCAAAAGGGTTGCTTCCGCGTTGCTGGAGGCATCGGAGGCGGACATTCAGTACCGCGGTGGCAATTTCGAGGTTGTCGGCACCGACCGCAAGATATCGCTGTTCGACACAGCGCGACGCGCCAGGGAAATCGGTGAAACTCTCGACACCAAGGAAAAGGCTGAGACGCCACTCACGTTCCCGAACGGCTGCCATATTGCGGAAGTCGAGATCGATCCTGAGACTGGCGCGGTCGATCTCCTCACCTATACCGCGGTCGACGATCCGGGCGTCATGCTCGATTCCATCGTTGTTGAAGGCCAGGTGCAGGGTTCGATTGCCAACGGGCTTGGCCAGGCGCTCACCGAAAACGCCATCTACGACCCGCAAAGCGGGCAACTGATGGCGGGCTCGTTCATGGACTACGGCATGCCGCGCGCACACCATATGCCGGTCGAGTTGCGCGAGGCGGTCCATTCAGTGCCCGCGACCAGCAATCCGCTCGGTGTGAAGGGCACTGGCGAAGCAGGCACTACGGCGGCAATCGCGGCCGTGATGAATGCGATCGCCAACGCCATTCCAAACGGCGCCGCCGATCACATGGACATGCCGGCGACACCTGCGAAGGTGTGGGAAGCATGCCAGCGCGGCCTGGCGGAGAAGTAGTTTTTGCGCGTCAAATTCGACGTCATCGCCGGGTTTTCCGGCCTTCGCGTTTAGGGAGGCTCACGCCTTCCTAAACGGGATCACCGGGACTCGCGCTTCGCGCGGCCCGGTGATGACAACGTGTCGTTTTACGCCTGCGAAATGAACTTGATGTTCATGTAGGCCTGCAGGCCTTCAATGCCGCCTTCGGAGCCGTAGCCCGATTCCTTTATGCCGCCGAACGGCGTTTCCGGTGTCGAGATGGCGACGCTATTGACACCCACCATACCTGACTGCAGCGCGTCGCTGATCGCCGAGGCGTTCTTGTCCGACGTCGTGAAGGCATAGGCTGCAAGCCCGAACTGCAGCGAGTTGGCGCGCTCGACGACCTCGTCGAAAGTCTTGAACGGCACGATCGGCGCCACCGGTCCGAACGGCTCTTCGGTCATGATCTTCGAATCATCCGGCACATCGGTGATCACGGTGGGCTCGTAGAAGAAGCCCTGGTTGCCGTGGCGCGAGCCGCCGGTGACGACCTTGCCGCCGCGGTCCTTGGCGTCGTTGACGAACCCTTCCATGGCATCGAGCCGGCGCGGGTTAGCGAGCGGACCGAGCGTGATGCCTTTCTCGAGACCGTCACCCAACTTGAGACTCTTTGCATACTCGGTGAACCGCGCCACGAACTTGCTGTAGTTCTTTTCGTGCACGTAGAAGCGCGTCGGCGAGATGCAGACCTGGCCGGCATTGCGATATTTGAACGCAGCAATCGTATCGGCTGTTTTCTCCGGGTCGGCATCGTCGAAGATGACGACGGGCGAATGTCCGCCCAGCTCCATGGTCGCCTTCTTCATGCCGCGGGCCGCGAGCTCGGCAAGATGCTTGCCGACCGGCACCGAGCCGGTGAACGAGATCTTCTTGACCGATTTCTTCGGAATCAGATGCTCGGACACCTCGGCAGGAACACCGAAAACAAGATTGAGCACGCCCGCCGGAAGGCCGGCGTCGGCAAAACATTTTACCAGTTCGATGCAACCGCCCGGCGTCTCTTCCGAAGCCTTGATGATGATCGAGCATCCTGCCGCGAGTGCACCGGCGATCTTGCGCACGGGCGTCAACGTCGGGAAATTCCACGGCGTGAACGCGGCCACGACGCCGACCGGCTCCTGCAGCACGATCTGCCGCACGCCTTTCTGGCGGCCGGGAACCACGCGGCCATAGGTTCTGCGGCCTTCCTCGGCATACCAGTCAATAATGTCGGCGCTGGTAAGGACCTCGGCGCGCGCCTCGACATAGACCTTGCCCTGCTCCTGGGTCATTACTTTCGAAACGTGGTCATAGCGCTCGCGCACCAGATCGGCGGCTTTGCGCATGATCTTGGAGCGGTCATAAGCGGACGTTGCTTTCCAGGCCGCAAAACCCTTTTCGGCGGCGGCGAGTGCGGCATCGAGATCGCCTTTGCTCGCGTGCGGGAGGTGCGCCAGCGTCTTGCCGGTCGCCGGATTGATCACATCCTCGCCCTTGCGGCCGTCGCCGTTGAGCCACTTGCCGTCGATATACAGACCAAGATCGGAATACATGAGACCCTCGTTGTCACCCGGAACAGGATTGCCGCTGGATTAGCACTTTCAGAGGCGTGCCGTCACCTCAATCACGACCCCAGATAGGCGCCGCCACTGACGTGGATCGTCTGGCCGGTGATGTAGCGTCCATTGGGGCCGCAGAGAAACCGCACCATCGCCGCGACATCCTGCGGCTTGCCGCGTTCGCCGGTAATTGTGCCATGCGTCAGATGATGGGCGGGCGTCTGCGACGACGCAGGTCGCGTGGTGTCGATCGCACCGGGCACCACGCAATTCGCGGTGATCTTGTCGGCCGCAAGATCGTGCGCAAGACCGCGTGACAGGCCGACAAGAGCAGACTTCGCCGCCATCACATGGGCGCGGTCCTTAGATCCGATATGCGCGCTCATGCCGCCGATATTGATGATACTGCCGCCGTTTTTCCGCAGCGCCGGCAGGCAGGCATGCACGCAGCGGAAGGTGCCGTCGAGAATGACGTTCATCACCTCGCGCCAGTCGGCGAAGCTCATGTCGGAAATATGTTTTTCGCGCCGCAACGCGGCGTTGTTCACGAGAATATCGATGCGTCCGAATTTCTTCAGTGCTGCATCGGCGAGCGCAGTTGCGGTCTTGTCGTCGCCGACGTCGCCAAGAACGGCGGTCGCCTTGCCACCGGCCTTCTCGATCTCGCCGACGACGCCGTCGGCTTCGGCCTTGTTCGATCGCACATTCACGACAACGGCAGCGCCCGCTTCGGCCAGCACCAATGCGATCGCACGGCCGATATTTCGCCCGGCGCCGGTGACAATGGCAACTTTTCCGGCGAGTTCTTTACCCTCAGCCATGAAACCTCATTACCCTCTCAGGAACGCCAAGTCGACCTTGCCTTCAAAGAGCTTCGCCAGCTGTTTGAGCGTACCGGAAGCGCGCTTCTCATCCCATCCGCCGTGCCGGACGTTGAGCCTGAATTTTTCTTCGATGTCGGTACGCATCAGCGGCTCTTTCGCTCCCCCTCGAAAATGCGGCTGGCGTTCCTCAACCACGCTGCCATCATTGAGCACGGCGCGGATATGACCGGTGAAATTGTTGGGATAGGGATTATCCGGATCGATCACGTAACGAACCTTCGACGCGACGGCCAGCACGTCATCATCACGCACCGCCTGATCGGTGAAGGCTCCGAGACCAACGCCGCCGCGCACGAACCCTGTCGCGAGGATGAAGGGCGTCGCGAATTTCGCCGCATAGCCATTGGGCGGCCGCTGCTTGCCGGCGAGCGGCTCCCAAAGGCGATGCACGGTGCCTTCCGCCACCTCGCAGACCATCTCCTTGATGTCTTCGGCCTTGATACCGCGCGCAGCGAGCCGCTTCGCACAATCGATATAGGGATGCGCCATGGTTCCGCAGGGATAGGGCTTGAATGCGAGCGTTTCCGTCACCCACTTCGTGCCGAACTCGCCTGTAACCACCTCATAATCGCCCTTTGTCGTGTGCGCGAACCCATGAAAAAGTCCATGCACGCCTTCGAAGACCGTGCGCGGCCCCAAGAAGCCGCCGCGCGCAAGCAGCGCCGCGCGAATGCCGGATTGTGCCGCCCAACCTGGATGCAGCCGCTTGGTCCAGGCGCCCTCGGCCAGATACTCGATGATGCCGCCGGCAAAGCTGGCGGCAATGCCGAGCGCATCGACGATCTGCTTCGCATTCAGCCCCAACGACGCGCCGACGCCGGCCGCAGCCCCCATCACGCCGAAAATCGCGGTCGGATGAAAACCGGCTTTGTGCACCGCCTTTGGCACCACCATGCTCAAGCGGCACATGACTTCAGTCCCGACCGCAATGCCGAACAGAGCGGCCGGTCCGTCGGGCCGATGCCGCTCGCAGGCGGCAAGCACTGCCGGCACAATCACCGCGCCCGCGTGTACCGGTCCGCCCTCAAATGTGTCGTCAAAATCCTCGCCATGCGCCGCCGTGCCGTTGATGAAGGAGGCGCTTGCGGCGCTGAAACCGCGGGCATGCCCGATTGCCGTGCAGGGGCCATCATCGTCACAGCCGGCGAGCGTGCTCCTGATATAGTCTTCGTTGCGCGCGGTGACGCAGAGGCCGGCGACATCGATCAGCAGTTCGATGCACTTTTCGCGCAGGGCATGCGGCAGATTGGCGGCGCGCAGCGCCGCAATCGATGCGGCCAACTGCTCGGCGACCGAGGTAGCGGGAAGCTTTTCTGCCATGGACGTCAATTGTTGCGGAAGCGCACGTTACCGAAACCGGGAATCCGGTTGACGGTGATCACCACGGCAAATGTGATCAGCAGCATGCCGAGGCCAATCACTGAAATCGCGCCGAGATCACCGCTCTCGTTGAGATCGTAGATCAGGACCGATATGACTTTTGTTTCCGAGGTGAACAGGATAATCGCCGCGGACAACTCCCGCATCACGCCGACGAAGATGAAGCACCAGGTCGCGATTACACCGGTGCGCAGAAGCGGCGCGGTAATCTGCCATAGCGAGCGCAGCCTTGTTGCACCGAGGATGCGGCTCGCATCTTCGAGCTCGGGGTGGATGGTGCGGAATGCTGCCTGCAGCTGCTGGTAAGCAGAAGGAAGCGCAATCGTCACGAACGCAATCAGGAGGATCCACAATGTGCCGTAAAGGACAAACGGAGGCCGCGTATAGCTGAGGAACAGGCCCACGCCGAGGACAATGCCGGGGATGGCGATCGGTGCCGTAGCAAGGAAGCCGAGAACACGCCAACCCGTCACCGCCTGGCGCGCGGTGACGTAGGCAATGATCAGCGCGAGCGCGGTGCCGACGGTCGCGGTCGCAGTGCCGAGGATCACAGTGTTCTTGAGTGCGAGCGAGGCCGCCGAAAGCTCGAACAGGACGAATTCGATGTTATGCAGCGTGAAATTGTGAACCGTCAGCATCGTCGTCGCGACCGGGGAGAACGCTGCGTTGAACAGCGCGGCATAGGGCAGGAATACCGGATTGAGCAGCACGATGAGGCACAATGCGAGTGCCGGCCAGCGCCAGCGGTGCAGTGGAATAAGCCGGGGAGCCCCGTATTTTCCGCCGACTATCGAATAGCCGCGCCGCCCGAGGATCATGTGCTCGGCGCGCAGCAGAATGACGGTCAGCACCAGCAGCGGCAGCGAGGCCGCAGCGGCAAGCTCCGGTTTCGGCGGGAACTGAAACAGGCTCCAGATCTTCGTCGTCATGGTGTGGAAGCCGGCCGGCAGCGCCAGTATCGCCGGTGAGCCGAACAGCGTCATCGCCTGCAGGAAGGCCACAAGGGCGCCCGCCAGCAAGGCCGGCAGGACCAGCGGGATAGTGACACGCCGCGCGGTGTACCAGCGTCCGCCGCCCAGAATAGACGATGCGTCCTCGAGTTCTCCCGGCGTCCGGTCGAGCGAATTCGCAACCAGCACAAACACATAGGGGAACGTGTAGCAGGAGATCACGAAAATTACGCCGGGCAGGGAATAGATGTTGAACAGATGCTGGTCGGTGCTCATTCCGAACCAATGGCGCGCGAGCTTGTTCAACAGTCCGCTGTTGGGCGCAGCCAGAAGCTCCCAGGCGATCGCACCCAGAAACGGCGGGGTCACGAACGACGCCGTCACCAGCGCGCGAATGATGCCGGAAAACGGAAGGTCGGTGCGCGCCACCAGCCAGCCCATCGGCGCCGCCACCGCACAGCAGATGAAGGCCGATGACGTTGCGAGAATGAACGTCGTCATCAGCGGTTCACGGAACGACGATTCCGTGAACAGCCGGTAGAAATTTGCCAGGGTGAAGCCGCCCTTGCCGTCCGTCACGCTGTACATCAGCAACCACGACAACGGCAGCACAATGAGCACGCACAAGACACCGGCGAAAATGTAGAGCACCGGCCGCGAGACATCGATCCCGAGGCTTCGGCGTTCAGCGCGCGCGGGCAAGGCAATGGTCATGTCGGCAAATTCGCGCTTTGACTCCTTGAACGCAGAACCCGGGGAGGTCCCGGGTTCTGCATTGTCCGCTTCATCAGACGTGGAAGATCTTCACGTAGTGCTGCTTGATCTCGTCGCTCATTTTCTCAACGGCGGCGGGGTCATCCTTCATAACCTTGATCTGCTTGAATGGGATTCGTCCGGCGTGCTCTTTTGTGTTTGGATGCATGGAACGCAACCCGCCGACATCGATGATCAGCTGCTGGCATTCCGGCGAGAAGCTGTAGTTGCAGAACAGCTTCGCGGCGTTCGGGTTCGGAGCCGCCTTGAACATGCCTGTCGGCCCGACAATCAACGGCGAGCCTTCGGTCGCATAGACCGGCTCCACCGGCCCGCCCTTCTCCTTGATCTGGAAGATGTTGTACTCGTTGCCGTCGGCCATCACCGCGCGCTCGCCGAGCGCAAGGCGCTTCGGCGGATCCGCCGATGATTGCACTTGCATGATATTCTGTTGCGCCAGCTTCTCGAAATAGCCCCAGCCGAGATCGCGCTGCATCTGATAGGTGGCGGTCATGATGGTGCCGCTGTACCCCGGATGCGCCTTGACGATTTTTCCCTTCCACTTGGGATCGAGCAGATCCGCAAAGCTCCTGGGTGCCTCTTCCTTCTTAACGAGATTGGTGTTGTAGGCGATGATGCATACCCAGACGCGGAAACTGGCGAACATGCCGTCCGGATCCTTGTGCTCGACCGGATAGAACTTGGCGACATCCTCCGGCACATACGCTTGCAGCATCCCCTTGTTTTTCCAGACAATGAAGTGCGCGGCGTCCGAGGAATTGGCAGCATCGACGGCGTGAATATTGCTGCCGTATTCCTGCCCGATGCGCTGGAACACGCGCTCGGCCCCGGTCCGCTCCACGCGGACAGAAACGCCCGGATATTTCGCCTCGAAGGATTTGGCGATTTTCTCGGCAAGCGGCAGGTCCACCGAAGTGTACCAGACCACCTTGCCTTCCTTTTTTGCAGCCTCGATGAGCTGCGGCGTGACCGGACTTGCCGGCGGCGCCGCCGACATGACCTTCGTCGAGAAGGCGGCGCCCGCGACGAGCGCGCTTGAACCGATCAACACATCGCGGCGTGAAATTCGTGACTCTGTCATTGGACTATCCTCCATGCGCGGTTCTTGTCGTCTCGCCCCTCGATTTCGTCATTTTGCCAGTGCACGGCAGCGCTCCGGCGGCAATTGCAGCCAGACCGCGCTGCCTTGCGGGATATTCTCGCCGGCACCGGTGAGCACGCGCAGCTGCGTGCCGTCCTTGGCTTCAACCATATAGTCCCGGCTGGCGCCGAGAAAGACCTGCCGCACAACGGTCGCCGGAACGACGTTTTCGCCCTGCCGCTGCGCCGGAGAAATCGCGATATCGTGCGGCCGGATTGAAACCGGCGTCGCCGCGCCCGTCTTGACCGGTTCTCCACTGCAACGCAGAGGCGTTCCGGCAAAGTCGATGCGCGCACCATCCAGGCCTTTGCCCTTGATCACATTGCTTGAGCCGATAAACCTCGCGACGAATTCCGAGTGGGGCCGATCGTAAATTTCCTCCGGCGATCCCGCCTGCTCCACCTTGCCGGCATTCATCACCGCGATCAGGTCGGCCGTGGTCATCGCTTCCGACTGATCGTGCGTGACGTAGACTGTGGTGTAGCGGTAAGCATCGTGCAGGCGGCGCACCTCGAACCGCATCTCCTCGCGCAGGTTCGCATCGAGATTGGAGAGCGGTTCGTCAAGCAGAAGCGTCTCAGGCTCGACGATCAGCGCGCGGGCCAGCGCGACGCGCTGCTGTTGCCCGCCCGACAGTTCACCGGGGTAACGCTGGGCCAGCGGCGCCAGCTTCGTCGTGCCAAGGATGGCGTCGAGCTTCTTGCCGATCGTATCGCGGTCGATCTTCCGCAGTTTGAGGCCGTAGATGATGTTTTCGGCAACCGTCATATGCGGCCAGAGGGCGTAGCTCTGGAAAATCATCGACATGTTGCGCCGCTCGGGCGGCAAGGTGCTCGCCGGCGAGGACACCAGTCTGTCGCCGACGCGGATTTCGCCCTTGCTCGGCTCGATGAAGCCGGCGATCAGGCGCAGCGTCGTTGTCTTGCCGCAACCCGAGGGGCCGAGCAGACACACGAGATGACCGTGTTCTATGGTAAGTGATACATCGTCGACCACGGCCGAATTGCCGTATCGCTTTGTCAGGCCCCGCAACTCGACCGACGCCACGCGTTTCCTCCCCTGTGCCCGCCGCTAGGCGCGGCTGTCATTTGACATTTCTTGTACACGAACGTCTTTTCAGCTCTTTTCCCCGACTTATGAGCCCGTAAATGCCGGCTTGCGTTTCTCCATGAACGCCTTGCGGCCCTCGGTATAATCCTTGCTGGCGAAACATTGCGCCACCAGCTCGTCGCAATGCTTGAGGTCGCGCTTGCTCTCGTCCTTGACCACCTCGCCGACAATATACTTGACGGAATTAACCGTGAGCGGCGCGTTGCCGCTGATCGTCTCCGCGTAGTCTTTCACATATTTCTCCACCTCCGCGTCGGGCAGCGCGCGGTTGACCAGGCCCATCTGAAGCGCCTCCGCCGCGGAGAACTGACGCGCGGTGAAAAAGATCTCCTTTGCGAAGGACGGGCCCACGACATCCACGAGCTTCTTGATGCCCTTGAAGCCGTAGCCGAGCCCGAGTTTCGCCGCAGGCACGCCGAACTTGGAATTGTCCGAGCAGATGCGCAGGTCGCAGCACAGCGCGAGACCGACGCCGCCGCCGATGCAGTAGCCGCGGATCATCGCAATCGTCGGCTTGGGGAAGTCGTAGACCGCCGTGTTCGCCTGATCGACTGCGGCATTATAGCGATCGATCGCGTCCTTGCTGGAACGCTCGCTCTCGAACTTGGAGATGTCGGCGCCCGAAACGAACGCCTTGCCACCGGCGCCGGTCAGCACCACGACACGGGTCGCGCTGTCGGCGGCGAAATCGGCGAGGATTCCCGAGGCCGCTTCCCACATCTCCAGCGACACCGCGTTGTGTCGTTCCGGATTGTTGAAAATGAGATAGCCGACGCCGCCCTCCTTGCGGGACAGCATTTTGTCGGTCTGGGTCATTAACATGCTCCTTCGTCGTCATCTCATCATGGCCAAGCGCCGACTGACGGCCTCACACCGCTTGTGCTTTGTGCAGTTCCGCAATTTCATTGTCGGCGAAGCCGAACTCCTTGAGCACCTCGTCGGTGTGCTGGCCCTGCGCCGGCGGCGTCGCGACGATCTTGCTTGGCGTGCGCGACAGCTTCACCGGCTGGCCTACGAAAATCTGCTCGCTGCCGTCGGAGCGCTTTGCAGCTTGCGCAATTCCGATGTGCTTGACCTGCTCGTCTGAAAACATCTCATCGATCGCATAAATCGGCCCGCAGGGCACGCCGATCTTGTTGAAGATATCGATCCATTCGGCGCTGGTCTTGTGCACGGTCCGCTTGTCGATCTCGGCGTTGAGCGCGTCGCGGTTTTTCGAGCGCAGCGCGCCGGTCGCGTAGTCGGGATGCTTGATCAGATCCGGCGCCTGAAGCGCGTTGCAGAGCCGTTCCCACATCACCTGGCCGGTCGATGCGATATTGATATGGCCGTCCCTGGTCTTGAATACTCCGGTCGGAATGCTGGTCGGATGGTTGTTGCCGGCCTGCTTCGCGACTTCATGCATCTGCAGCCAGCGCGCGGCCTGGAAGTCCAGCATGAATATCTGCGCCTGCAGCAATGACGTGTTCACCCATTGGCCTTCACCGGAGACTTCGCGTTCAAGCAGCGCGACCAGGATGCCAAGCGCGCAAAACAGGCCGGCGGACAGATCGGCAATTGGAATGCCGACGCGCACCGGCCCTTGTCCCGGCAGCCCGGTAATCGACATCAGGCCGCCCATGCCCTGCGCAATCTGATCGAAGCCCGGACGATCACGATAGGGCCCGTCCTGGCCGAACCCTGAAATGCTGCCAAGCACGATGCGCTTGTTGATCTTCTTCAGTGACTCGTAGTCGATGCCGAGACGGTCCTTCACGTCAGGACGGAAATTCTCCACCACCACGTCCGCCTTCTCGACCATCCGCTTGAACGCCGAGAGACCCTGCGGCGATTTCAGATCGAGCGTGATGCTGCGCTTGTTGCGATGCAGGTTCTGGAAATCCGCATTTGAGCGTGGCCCGCCGGGTCCCTCGCCTTTTTCCAGATGCGGCGGCGTCTCGACCTTGATGACATTGGCGCCCCAGTCGGCAAGCTGGCGCACGCAGGTCGGCCCCGATCGCACGCGCGTCAGATCGAGAACGGTAAAGCGGGAAAGGGCCGAAGAGGCCCTGGGAAACGGCATTACGACAACTCCGGAGTGTCTCTCGGACCCAGGACTGGGTTTCGGGCCAAACATTCCCCGATCTATTCAGGCTTGTCTATTGCATCGGCGGTCATTTCCGGTCGGCACCAAGCGTCAGGCCAAAAAGGCGGAAAAAGGCTTTTATTCATCATATGCGGCGGCAATTGCCAGTTATGCCTTGAAAAGACCACGACCGGCTGTCATATGAGCGCCAACGGATGAAAGACCCGATTTCGGGTTTGCGGGCTGCGTGCACGAAACTCATTAAAACGAATTTCGCCCCGCCTCCTCCGTTCTCCAGATAAAACGACACCCTGGCCACGCGGGATGTCTTGATGAACCCGCGCGATCCCGCCGGCTGCGATGCAGCCCGGCTGACTCGCCTTATAAGAAAGTGACTCTTTGACTTCATTCAACGAGTTCGGCCTCGCAGAGCCGATCCTTCGCGCCCTTGCGCAAGAGAAATACATCACCCCAACTCCGATTCAGGCCCAAACCATCCCGCTGGCGTGCCAAAGCCGCGATGTTATCGGCATCGCACAGACCGGCACCGGCAAGACCGCAGCCTTCGCGCTTCCGATCCTCAACCGTCTCCTCAACAAGCGCACGCGGCCGGTGCAGAAGTCCTGCCGCACACTGGTGCTGTCACCGACGCGCGAACTGTCCGCCCAGATCGTCGAGAGCTTCCGTGCCTATGGTCGCCATATCCGTCCGCTCGAGGTAGCACTCGCAATCGGCGGCGTACCGATCAACCGGCAAATCCGCGCTCTTGCGCGGGGCGTCGAGGTTCTTGTGGCGACGCCGGGCCGTTTGCTCGATCTCGTCAACAGCCGCGCCCTGCGACTCGACCAGATCGAGGTGCTGGTGCTCGACGAAGCCGACCGCATGCTCGACATGGGCTTCATCCACGACATCAGAAAGATCGTCGCGCTGCTGCCGAAGGAACGGCAGACATTGTTTTTCTCCGCGACGATGCCGCAGCAGATCGTCCAGCTTGCCGCTCACATGTTGCGTGATCCGGCACGTGTGGCAGTGACACCGCAAGCGACCACGGCCGAGCGCATCGCGCAACGCGTGATCCTCGCCGAGAAAGCGTCGAAGCCGGCGCTGCTGGCGGAGATCCTCAGGAGCGAGCCCATCGACCGCGTTCTGGTGTTCACCCGTACCAAGCACGGTGCCGACAAAGTGGTGCGTGTGCTGAACAAGGCCGGTATCGCCGCGGAAGCAATCCACGGCAACAAGTCGCAGAGCCAGCGTGAGCGCGTTCTTTCCGCCTTCCGCAATGGCCGGCTGCGCACCCTGATTGCCACTGATATTGCCGCCCGTGGAATTGACGTCGATGGCGTCAGCCATGTGGTCAACTATGACCTGCCGAATGTTCCCGAGAGCTATGTCCACCGCATCGGCCGTACCGCGCGCGCCGGAGCCAAGGGCGTGGCGATCTCATTCTGCGACCACGAGGAGCGGGCTTACCTGCGTGACATCGAGCGGCTGATCCGAATGACCATCCCTGCAACCGACCGGCGCACCGGCCGGGCGGAGACGCAGCCAGCCCAGCATCACGCGGCAAATCGCAAGAATGGCCACCGGCACAACCGCAACAACCATCGGCAACACCGGAAGAATAGCGGCAACCGCCCGCAAGGCGGCCACCCGCAGGATCATCACGGTCCCGCGAAGGGCGAGCCAAACCAACTGGGAAATGTTAGATTTATGCAACGACCCGGCGAGCCGCGCCGCAATACCGGCCATCGCCCCAACTAGCATGATCCCGGAAGTGGGAACCGGTTTTCGGATTAAGTGAGGCAACTGGAGATTTGGATGGCGAAAGAAGAACTGCTGGAGTTTGACGGTACCGTCACCGAGGTTCTCCCGGACGGCAACTTCCGGGTGAAGCTCGACAACGATCACGAGGTTCTGGCCTACACGGCCGGCAAGATGCGCAAATTCCGCATCCGCACAGGTGTCGGCGACCGGGTGATTGTGGAAATGTCGCCCTACGATCTGCAACGCGGGCGCATCAGTTTCCGTCACAAGGGCGACGCACCGGCCGCCGCCCCTCAGCAGCGCCGTCCGAACTTCCGCGGCAGACGCTAGGCGATCATCACACCGGAAATCCGGGGGCCTCACAGGAGTTGCGCGCGTCGATGTCGCTTTCCCTCCTCCGCCGTCTCATACTGGCGATTCTTCTTGCCGGCACGTTGCATTCCGCAAACGCGGACGACGCCAGCAAAGGCCAGACGCAACCGGCAGCCGAACGGCAGGAGCCCACGAAAGGCGTGCTGCGGCTGCTGCCCGCCGATGCCGTCACCGAGCATTCAATCGACACGCCTCGCGGGCATCTTGCCTACACGGCGACCGCCGGCACGCTGGCATTCTATGATCAATCGGGTGAGCAAAGTGCCGCGGTGTTCTACACCGCTTATGTTGCAAAGGGCGGCGCCGCAAACCGTCCGCTGACATTCGTTTTCAATGGCGGACCGGGAGCGGCGTCCGCCTTTTTGCACCTTGGCCTTGTTGGCCCACGCATTCTCGATTTTGGACCGGACCCGCATGACGCCACGCGCGCGACCCTGCGCGATAATCCCGACACCTGGCTCGCCTTCACCGATCTGGTCCTGATCGACCCGATCGGCACCGGCTGGAGCCGGGCGACCAAGCCTGACGTCGCCAAGACCTTCTGGAACGTAAAGAGCGATGCCAGCGCAATGGCCAAAGCAATTTCGCTCTACGTTGCCAAGAACAATCGCGCCGGCTCGCCGAAATATCTGTTCGGCGAAAGCTACGGCGGATTCCGTGCCGCCAAGACCGCACGTGCTTTGCAGAGTGAACAGGGCATCATCATCAACGGCATCGTCATGCTCTCGCCTTTGCTGAACGGCTCGTTGACCTTCGGCAGCGATAACAACCCATTGCACGCCGCCTTGCAGTTGCCGTCGCTGGCGGCGGCCGAGCTCGAGCACAGACATACATTCACGCCCGATGCGCTCGCCGCAGCCGAAAAATTCGCAATGACCGACTACCTGGTTACACTTGCCGGGCCGCGGCCCAAAGGGGAGGCAGCCAAGTCGTTCTACAGCCGCGTTGCACAGATGACCGGACTTCCATTGGACATCGTCACGCAGGAGCAAGGCTATGTCGCCAGCACCTACGTAAAAAACCTGCGCGGGCGAGAAGGCAAAATCGTAAGCCGGTATGATGCGGCCTTTGCCATTGACGATCCATATCCAGAGGCTCGTTCAGCGCATTCGCCTGATCCAATTCTCGACGTCGTCACGCGTGCTTACGGCGGTGCAATGGCCTCGTACGCCCGTAACGAGCTTGGGTTCAAAACAGAGATGACCTACGCCCTGCTCGCGCGTGACATTCATTGGGATTGGGGCGGAGGCGGCCGATTGCAGACAGGGGTTGAAGACGATTTGCGGACCTTGCTGGCTTATGGTCCGTCGTTCCGCCTTCTGATCGCGCACGGCTATTCCGACATGATCACCCCGTACGCGATGACGCGCTACGTGCTCGATCGCCTGCCCGACTTCGATCCACCTGGCCGCGCGCAGCTCAAGCTCTATCGCGGCGGGCACATGCTCTACCTGGACCCTTTGTCACGTAAAGCATTCAGCGCCGACGCGGCGGCGTTTTTCCGCGATAAAGAGTAGGTTTCTCCCGTCAGCGGGACAAGTTTTTGGAGACGCTCTTCCCGGCACCGTCGCCGGTGAACGCCCATAAAAAATCGCGCTTGTATCCCTGGTAAAGACGCTCCGCCCCTGCCAGGCTCAGGTGGCTCGTGTCGAAGAAAAAAAGCTCGGTCCCCTTGTTCGGACGGCATTCCGTTTCCGTACAGAACAGATTGATCGGATCAATCAGCCTGACATTTTCGAAAGACGCCACTGCCTGACGAAGAATTGTCATCGTGCGCTCTCGCCTTGCATCGACTTTTGCCCGGAGGATCGAGCAGGTATCGGTTCCGACGCGAATTGCCTTCACGACACAGGCCGGTGAATACCACGGAAATTCGGGCAAAGGAGCGGTGATCAGGATACGCCGGACGCCCGCACGTTTCGCATCCGAGAGAGTGGCGGCAAGACCCGCTGCAAATATTTCATAGGGATCTTTCTTCGCTTTATCGTCGGTCAAGAGAAACGATCGATGGAATGGATCGGATTGAGGCAATCCGAGATAAAAATTCCATCGCGCCGTAATGATCGCAAATTCAGCCCCCTGAAATGCATTTGGATCAAACGAATCGCACCCGGCGGCAGGCCTTCCGCGCCCATCCTTGACGGACGCCTTGAACGGCGGGCATCCCACTTCGAATACTGAGGTCAGGCCGGCACCGGCCCTTCGGGCGTATTCCTTGAACGACTGCTCGATGACGAGCGCGTGCGAATCTCCCATCAGGACGCCGCGATGTGAAACCGGTGGATAGTCGCGGCCCGCGATTTGAGGCGGCCCGAGCCCCGCCAGTTGGGGGAGCAAAAGGGGCGTAATTCGGAGCGACCACAGATATCCCAGGCTGGCGACCACCACGCACGACGCTGTTCCCAACGCCACAACGGCGGCAGGGCGAAAATTGCGCTTTTTCCGCAACCGCCGCACCGGCAATTCGACAAAACGATAGGTGAGGACCGCAAGCGCCAATGACAGAGCCACAGCACCTATCTCTTCGGCAAAGCTCTGTTCGCCGAAATTCATTGTGCGAACGAACGATATGAGAGGCCAATGCCACAGATACCAGGGATAAGAAACAAGGCCGATCCAAACCATCGGCCTTGTTGCAAGGGCGCGCGCAACGACGTTGCGCGGCTCAATCAGCCCGCCGACGATGATTAAAGTCGCCCCGATGACAGGGACAGCCGCCCAATAGAACGGGTAAAGCATGTCGGCATCGAAGCAAAGAACGGAGAGTACAATGGCGACGGCGCCGGAGATCGCCACGCCCTGATTGACGAAAGCGGGCAGCCGGCGGACGGCCATGGCGAAAGCCGGCACTGCTCCGCCCAGAATGAACTCCCAGCCACGGGTCGGCATTATGTAAAATGAAACGTTTGGCCTGGTGTACGGATAGGTGAATATTACGCAGGCAACGAACGACACGATGCCCAGCACGAAAGTGACTGCGATCCAGGCTCTGCGGCGATTTTCCGGTTTCAATTTCGCGGTCGCCGCCGTCATCGCGAGCAGCGTCAGCGGCGCTAAAAGATAGAACTGCTCTTCGACCGCAAGCGACCACATGTGCAGCAGCGGTTTCGTGACCGCGGCCATGTCAAAATAGCCGGTGTGCGACAAAAAGTGATGGTTCGCGAACATGATCGCGGACAGGAAAAAGGATTCTGCAAAGTCTTTCGGATCGGCCTGCATGAAAATCGTTGTGGAGAGAGCAAGGCACGTCACCATGACCAGCAGAAACGCCGGCAAGATGCGGAAAGTCCTGCGAGTGGCAAAGTCGAGGATGCTGAATCGCTTGTTCTCGATGTCTTCGGCTATCTGATTGATGATCAGATAGCCCGAGATCACGAAAAAGATATCGACGCCGACAAACCCGCCACCAAAGCCGGGAAGGCTGATGTGCGACCCAACAACGGTAAGAATCGCGATTGCGCGCAGGCCGTCGATAAACGGCCTGTAAATTCGAACTTCGTGAATTGAAGCGACTGATGCTCCCATAGTGCCGCTGTCTTGCACGGACCGTGTCCCGCGATCCCCGTCACGCATTGATAGCACCGTCGGACACGGCGATATGTCTGCGCTGCTTCCATCGCATGCAATCACAGCGTGCGGAAAGCAAGTATCCTCTCTCCCGAAAAGCGATGGTTGGAGAATACCGAATTGGCGCAACGAATACATCGAGATCCTCCGGGGAGACGGAGCTACGGCCGGGCGATGTGTTGAAATTGCCATTGCCGCAGACTTGGCCGCGAGATCTCGGGCGCACGCAGAAAGTGGAAATACGATCTCTGACTTGATTGAGGCCAGACCGCGTTGACAAGCCGGTAAAGCCCATGCGCCGGCGCGCTAACGATTCGTAAATGCGAATCATATTGCTGGTTGATGATGCAGGCAGCGGCCCCTCTCAGATCCATGAAGCGCGTCGACGCGCGGGAGATTCCGCACGGAACGAATGAAATTCGCGGCTTTCTCGTGGTCCGCAATGAAACGCTGCGGCTGCCATCTACGCTGCGCCACCACCGGTCATTAGGCGTGAGCCGCTTCTTCGCTCTCGACAACGGCTCGACCGACGGCACGCTTGATTATCTTTGCGGCGAGCCGGACGTGCATGTCTTTTCGACAGACAGCAGCTACGCCGAGAGCAACTATGGAGTCGCGTGGACGAACGAGCTGCTCGATGCGTTCGGTAACGGTCACTGGACGCTCACCATTGACGCCGACGAACAATTTATTTTCCCACACTACGAGTCAATCACGCTGTCGCAATTCTGCAGTTTTCTCGATTCCATTGGAGCGGAGGCTGTCCCGTGCCTCCTGCTCGACATGTATCCGGGTGTCGCGATCCGCGATGCGACGCACGATCCGACTCGCCCCCTGCTGGAAACCTGCGACTATTTCGATCGCGCGCCTTACCGGATGTGCCGCACGAATCTCTGTCCCTACTTTGAGATCTCCGGCGGCGTTCGTGAACGCATGTTCGTGCAGAACGGGGCCCAATTTCATCCACCATCCATCAGCAAGGTGCCGTTGGTGCGTTGGAAGCCAGGGATGCAGTTTGTGAGCAGCACGCATTATCTCAGCGACGTAAAGCTCGCACCGATTCTGGCGTCACTCCTGCATTTCAAGTTTCTCAGCGACTTTCACGAACGCGCGCAAACTGAAGTCGCGCGCGGCGAGCACTTCGCAAGCGCTCGCGAATATCGCGTCTATCTGCAGATGTGCCGCGAGAACGAGAGTGTCACGCTGCTGTGCGGCCAGTCGTCAAAATTCGGGGACAGCGCGCAACTTGTCGGACTGGGCCTCATGACGAGCCCGAAGCCCTATGAAGACTGGGCGCAGGCGACGCTCGTCCGTCATAGTCCGGTTCCTGAACTGGCAGAGGCCATTTAGGCGCGCAAGTCCGACGCATCAAAGCCCGAATGACCTGACAATACCGCCTACTGATCGCAATGCCGCCGCCAGGCGCCCCACGCCGCCGGCTGGCCTTCATCGACAACGACCGCGTTTCGGCCGGCAAGCAACGAGAGACTGAAGGCGCTGCCGGATTGCCGCCGGCACCCAGTGCAATGACACGCGCGGTGCCGACCAACCGAAACATCGGCGTGCACCGAGGTGAGAAAGATCCCTTGTCAGGACTGACGCGGCAGTGGAGGTGCTCAAAACCGCCTCGTTTGACTCGCTAACCTACTCATAACAATATAGGAAATAGATGACAAACGACCGGGCGCTCAGACTCGGCAGGGGGAGGAACCTCACCATGTGCAAAAAATTTGCACTCGGATTTATTGCGGCAACTTTTGTCTGTTCGTCGGCCGTCGCTCAGGAAGTGACGCTTCGCGCCGTGACGGCT
>DASSRJ010000104.1:0-14836 GCA_035701845.1 Pseudolabrys sp.
CTAGACCCGCGAAGATCTTTCCAAGCGGAAACGCCGGCGCATCAACGCCGGCGTTCTCTTTTCACGGCACATTGAAGAAGTGGTACAGGCGGGTGGACTTGAACCACCGACCTCTGGTTCCACAGACCAGCGCTCTAACCAACTGAGCTACGCCTGCACAGGCAGCCGGCTTTTATCGAAGCCGATCCAAGCGGCCGGAACCTAGGTGCCGCCCGCCTTTTTGGCAAGCGCTCCCGGCCACTACGCAAAGCAAAAGCCCGGACATTTCGGCCCGGGCCTTAAACACGGTACTTGTTCGGGAACGACGCGCGCCTCAGGCCGCCTTGTTCAGAGCATTGCTGAAATGGTCTTTGATCGGCTCAGCGGTCTCGGTCGCCACTTTCTGGGCGTGCTCGGAGAGATCCTTGGCTTGCGTGACAAGCGCATCGAACTGCTTGCGCAGATAGGCGCTGTAGAGCTCGACGACCTCCGAATACGACTTGGCGTTCATCACGTCGCTCATGAGGTCGAAAGCCGCGTCGCTGTTGGCGCGCGAGGTTTCGATCAGCTTGAGGCCGTAGCTCGCACAGCCTTTGGTGGCCGTCGAATACGTATCCTCGAAGACGTCGGTCGCCTCTTCGGCAGCAGTCTTGGCCTTCTCGTAGTTCTCTCGGGCCTGGGCGATGCCCTTCTCGGCAAATTCGCGGAACACAGTGGGAATTTCGAATTTCGGCATTTCAAAGCGGGGCAGTTCGAACTTCAGGGAATCGACACCAGTTGCACCGAGTGCGACCGGCTTCGGCTTGCCTTTCGGCGTGGTGGCGGAAGTGGTTTCGGCCATAACAAATCATCCTTGACTAGGGAGGGCCTCTCGATGGTCAGACCGTTCGCCCTCCGCAAATCGGCCCATACAGTTACAAATCCGCCGGCCGACGCATGAACGAACAAATGCCTGACGGAGCGTAGGCTTCATATACTCTCGTTTTTGATGCAATGCAATAAAAAATATTGCATTGCACAAATAGTCACGAATGCCCTCCCCCGCGGCAATACCCGGGCTCTTGACCAAACGCCGAAACTCTCAGGCCTCGGTGCCGCCTACGCTGCACGTTGGGTCGGCACCTGCTCCACCGCCTCCGGCGCCGGTCTTACCCTATTTAGGGCGGCATCGCCGGCCTGCCAGATTTGGAACTGGCCTTGCGTTAACGCTACCGGCGCTTGGCGTTGGATGGCGGCCCGCGATGCGTGGACGCACATCGCCGCCAGCCCTATTAAGTCTTTATTAGCCGTAATTCTTGCGACACCGCGATGACGGATCCGACGCCGCAGCTTGCAATTCTCCGTGACTCGCGACTGGCGGCGCATGCGCTCGCTCCGGCACCGGTATGGCTGTGGAGCCCGGATGCCGATCGCATCCTTTGGGCCAACCCTTCAGGTGCGGCGATCTTCGACGCGGCGTCGCCCGGCGATGCCGCGCTGCTGCATTTCGACGCACGGCACTCAGCGTCCGTGCAGGTCGCGCGCCTGTCGGGCACGCTCCCGCACGGCGGCACCCCGCGGCTTGAGAGGCTACGCGGATTTGGGGCGAGCATTGGTACAACCCTGGTCTGTCTGTGCTCACGCATCGCGCTCGCCGACAACAGCGCCGCGATCCTGATTGCGTCCGCCGAACGAGCCGGAAAGACTCTCACCCTCCCGGATCGGGCAACACGTTTGCTGCACGATCTCGGCCCGGCCGCGGCAATTTTCACGGGAGACGGCGAGATCATCGCTGCACAGCCTGCAGCGATCGAGCGGATGGGCAACCAGCGCGATCTCGTCGCGCTCGGCGCCGAGAAGCTCGCGCGAGAAGCCAGTCTGAACGATGTGGCCGAAGGAGACATCCAGGCCGGCCATCTCACGATGATCAAGCTCGGCGCGGGCTCGACCTTTGCATTGCTCGTTGCGTTCGCCGAAACGGCGGACACTTCCGGCGCGGGAACGAACGCTGTTTCGGATACTCCGAAAATATCGAATCCCGCGGAATTGGACCTTCAACCGCGTCCATTCCGTTTCGTCTGGCAGACCGACGCCGAAACGCGCTTCACACTCACAAGCGAAGAATTTGTCGATCTGCTGGGCTCGAAATCGGCTGCTCTGCTCGGCCGCAGCTGGGCCGAGATCGCCAGGACGCTGACGCTGGATCCATCCGGACAGATCGCGAACGCGCTGTCCAGGCACGAGACCTTCAGCGGCATCGTGACGGCTTGGCCAATAGACGGGCTCGACCGGCCTCTCGCAGTTGAGATGTCGGGCCTGCCACTGTTCGACGGCGAGCGCCGCTTTGGGGGATTCCGCGGCTTCGGCTTGTGCCGGGAGGTGGAGCAACTCAATGATTTGCGGAGCCGAAAACTCGCACAAAGCTCGGCCACGTCCAGCGAGCCGGCCAAAGTGCTGGCTTTTCCGGCGCCGCCCCCCGCGCCGACAGCGCCGGCGCTCAGTCCCAAGGAGCACAGCGCCTTTCAGGAACTTGCGCGCGAGTTGAGCGACCGCCTGCGGAAGACATCGGGTAAATCCCGCGCATCCGTTCCGCCTGAACCCCCCGTGCCCGTTACGCCCCAGGTGCAGGCGCCGCAAGCGACGCCGAAACCGGCGCGTGACACGGCGGAAGACCGTTCGATCTTCGATCGCCTGCCGACCGGCATCTTGATCTATCGCCTCAACAGCCTGCTCTACGCAAATCGCGCCTTCCTCGGCTGGACCGGATATTCGACCCTGGATGAACTCACCGAAGCCGGCGGCCTAGACAGCCTGTTTATCGAACCCAGGCAGGAGCCGGCGACGAAAGACGCCGGCGCTGCCAAGTCGCTGACGATCGCGACGAGCAATGGCAGACAGAAACCCGTCGAAGGGCGCTTGTTCAGCGTCACGTGGAGCGGCGAGAGCGCGCTCGCTTTGATGATCGAGACGCAATCGGGCGCTGCCGCCAAGCAGGCTGAGACGCTGCCGCAACGAGCCGACCAGGAGGTCCGCGAACTCAGGGCAATTCTGGACACCGCGACTGATGGTGTTTTGATTTTGGACGGCAACGGCCGCGTGCTTTCCGGCAATCGCAGCGCCCAGGCGCTTTTCGGTTATGACGCCGGCGAACTGGAAGCACTTTCACTCAGCGACCTGTTGGTTCCGGAATCCCGCCGCCCGGTGCTCGAACGCCTCGAGCGGCTTGCGCGGCGCGACGGCGTCGAGTCACTTGGTGGCGGCTACGAAGCAATCGGCCGTGTGCGCCAGGGCGGGCTTGTCCCGCTGCACATCACGATCGGGCGTATCGAAGACGGCGAAAAGCTTTGCGCAGTCCTGCGCGACGTGACGGCCTGGAAGCGCAGCGAAGATGAATTGATCGACGCCAGGCGCGCGGCCGAGAAGGCATCCACGGCGAAGTCCGAGTTCCTGGCCAAAATCAGCCATGAAATCCGCACCCCGCTCAATGCCATCATCGGCTTTTCCGAAGTGATGATGGACGAGCGCTTCGGCCCGATCGGCAGCGAACGCTACCGGCAATATCTCAAGGACATCCACGCTTCGGGCGGGCACCTTATTTCATTGCTCAATGACCTGCTCGATCTGTCGAAGATCGAGGCCGGAAAGCTCGAGTTCACTTTCGTGAGCGTGAATCTCAACGATCTCGTGCAGCAGTGCGTGGCAATCATGCAACAGCAGGCGAACCGGGAACGCGTCATCATCCGCACCTCGTTGCATGGCAATCTGCCGCAAATTGTCGCCGATGCGCGCGCGATGCGCCAGATCATGCTCAACCTGTTGTCAAACTCGATCAAGTTCACCGGTGCAGGCGGGCAGGTCATCATTTCAACCGCACAGACCGACGACCATGAGGTCGTGCTGCGCGTCCGCGACACCGGCGCCGGCATGAGTGAAAAGGAATTGCAGATTGCGCTCGAGCCGTTCGGGCAGGTCCTGGCGGTCACGCGCTGGGATTCCGGCGGAACCGGGCTCGGCCTGCCGATCACCAAGGCGCTGGCGGAAGCAAACCAGGCGTACTTCCGAATTACCAGCCGGGTCGATGACGGCACGCTCGCCGAAGTGATTTTTCCCGCCAGCCGAGTGCTGGCGCAATAAATCCGAAATCGGGTAGGCTCTCGCTATGGGCCGCCTGTTCCGCTGCATGGCATTCGCGTTGGCGCTCGCGAACACGCCTGCCATTGCTCCGGTGCACGCGGCCGAGCCGGTTGACTTGCTGCTGGTCCTTGCCGCGGACGTCTCGCGCAGCGTCGATAGCCAGAAATTTCAGCTGCAACGCGAAGGCTATGCCGCGGCAATGGCCAATCCCCGGGTCGTCGATGCCATCCGCTCCGGACGTCATGGACGCATTGGTGTCCTGTTTCTCGAATGGTCCGGCTTCGGCAGCCAAAAAGTTGTGATCGACTGGATGATCATCGATGGGCCAAAGGCGGCACAGGCTTTCGGCGACCGGATACTCGAGTCGCCACGGTCTTTCGCGGACAGAACTTCAATCAGCGGCGGTATCGATGCGGCTGTCGCCGAACTTGCGCGCGCGCCATTCAGCGCTGACCGGCGCACGATCGATGTTTCAGGCGACGGAACGAACAATGCGGGCCGTGACATCGGACAGGCACGGGACGAGGCGCTCGCCCTCGGCATCACGATCAATGGCCTGGCGATTCTCAGTGACACGCCGCTGCCCTGGAATCCCGAGCACACCAACCCGGCCGGCGGTCTCACCAAGTACTACCGCGACAATGTCATTGGTGGCCCTGGTAGTTTCGTGATCGAAGCCAGGGATTTCAGCTCTTTTGGACAGGCCATCATCAAAAAAATGATCGCCGAAATTGCCGACGCGCGAGGCGACCCCGAAACGGCAGCCCGGTAAGCTTACCCCTCCCAGCCATGAAAGGGTCACAGAGGCTGTCCAAGGTTGGCCCTAGCGGGCCCGATGTTATAGTCCGCCGGCGCCTGACGCCGAAGCAACCGGAAACCTCCAATTGACAGCCGCGACCGGCTTTAAACGCCTGGGGATTGCCCTCCTCGCCGTGATCGCGGGCGGGTTGCTCGTTCTCACCACAGCCGGGTACCTGATTTCCGCCGATACCGTGCGCCAGCAGGTCCTGAGCGAAATTCGGGGGGTGACCGGACTCGAACCGGTCCTGCGCGGAAAGGCAAGCGTTTCGCTGTTCCCGACCGGGAGTGTCAGTTTCGACGATGTGATCCTGGGCGATGCCAAACAGCCTGCGCTCGTTGCCGAGCGGCTGACCGCGCGCCTGCGCTTTTTCCCGTTGCTGATCGGTCGAGCCGAAATTGCCGACGTTTCACTGGACCGGCCGAATATCTCGGTGGAAATAGATTCAAACGGCCAATCCAATTGGTCGGGATTGATTGAAGCGCTCACACGCAGCCAGTCGGCCGCACAACGGCTCGCGGCGTTCTCCGAAATGCGCATCGAGGGCGGCACCATCGTGATCCGCGACAAGGCGCGTAAGATCGCCGAAACCCTGTCGGGTGTCGAATTCTCGCTGGCGTGGCCTTCGATTTCCAAAAGCTTCGGCGCCACCGGACGATTCATATGGCGCGACGCACCGATGGACGCCAGCCTGACGCTCGCCGATTTTCCGTCGGTGCTGGCCGGCAACCGCAGCGGCGTGAAATTGCGCGTCTCCGGCACGCCGATGAAGGCCGCATTTGAAGGCGCGATCAGCCTCAAGCCGACACTCAAGATCGAGGGCACACTCGCCGCGGATGCCGCCTCGTTGCGCAACGCGCTGGTGTGGGCGGGGCAAAAGCCGCCGCCCGGCGGCGGCTTCGGCCGTTTCGCAATCAAGGCGCGGACCAATGTGGTCGCCGGAACAATCAGCCTGTCGAGCGTCAATGTCGAACTCGACGGCAACACCGCCGAAGGCGTGCTCACGTTTGCCGCCGACGGACGCCAGACTTTGCAGGGCACACTCGCCGCCGACTCGCTCGACCTGACGCCTTATGTTTCGACCGTCCGTTTGCTGACCACCAATGAACGCTCGTGGAGCAGCGGCCGCATCACGCTCGACGGACTCGCAAGTCTTGATGTCGATCTGCGGCTGTCAGCCGCAAACGTCATCGTATCCAATGCCAAGCTCGGCCGCACCGCGATAGCGGCCAATCTGCGCGGCGGGCACCTTGTCGTCACGGTCGGCGAGGCGCAGGCCTATGGCGGCGTTATCAAAGGCTCCCTGGCGTTCGCCGAATTCAATCAGGGTGTCGAGGTGAAGTCGCAGCTGCAGTTTACCGACGTAGACCTTGAAACATGCCTGGGACAATTGTTCGGCCTGCGGAGGCTCGAGGGCAAAGGCAGCATGTCGCTCAACGTCGAAGGGACAGGCAACAGCGTGCTGGCCGTGACACGGACGTTGAGCGGAACCGCTGCTTTGACCGGGACCAACGGGGCGCTTGCAGGTCTCAATGTCGAGCAGTTGCTGCGCCGCCTCGAACGGCGGCCGCTGTCGGGCGGTGGCGAATTTCGCACCGGACGAACGCCTTACGAGAAAATTGCCATCGCGCTCAAGATCGCGAAGGGCACCGTCACCGTCGACGAAGTGACCATCGACGGCTCGGCGGTGAAGCTGGCGTTGGCCGGAACAGCTTCGATCCCGGAGCGCGAGCTCGATCTCAAGGGTACGGCCGCACTTGTGGCCCCGCCGCGGCCGGGTGCGACCCCCTTCGAGCTGCCCTTTATCGTGCAAGGCTCGTGGGATGATCCGATCATGCTGCCCGACCCGGAAGCGCTGATCCGACGCTCGGGCGCCGCGGCGCCGCTGCTCAAGGAGCTGCAGAAGCGCAAAGCACGCGATTCGCTGCACTCCGTCATCGAGCGGCTGAGCGGCAGCACGCCGCCCTCCGGCACGATTCCGGCGGCCGACCAGACGGCCACGCCGCAAACGCAACAAAAGGCCGAATAACGGCCTTCAGCGGCGAGCGTCGTCGGCCCTGCCTTCGACTATCATCCTGCCTGAGACGAATCACCCGCCGATCCGTGGCGGCGCGCTTAAACCTGCGCACCCAGTGCCGCCTGCTTTTGCTGGCTCGCATCTCTCCTGGTTATCAGCGAGGATACGACCGTCACGAGCGCGACGACCGCGATCATGATCGTGCAGATCGCATTGATTTCCGGCTTCACCCCCAACCGCACTTCCGAATAGATACGAATGGGCAGTGTCGTTGCTCCCGGCCCGGTCGTAAAGCTGGCGATGACGAGATCATCGAGCGACAGCGAAAAGGCAAGCATCCAGCCAGCGGCGATCGCCGGTGCAATCAGCGGCAACGTAATCGTCATGAATGTCTTGAGCGGCGGACAACCGAGATCCATTGCAGCCTCCTCGAGGCTCCGATCGAAGCCGATCAGCCGCGACTGCACGATCACGGTCACAAAGCACGTCGTCAGCGTCGTATGAGCGATGACGACCGTCCAGAAGCCACGATCCACGTTGAGCGCGACAAACAGCAACAACAGCGACAGCCCGGTGATCACTTCCGGCATCACCAGCGGGGCATAGACCATGCCGGAAAACAGCAGCCGCCCGCGAAACCGTCCCATGCGCGTCAGGGAAACGGCCGCCAGCGTGCCGAGCACAGTGGCAGCGCTTGCCGACAGCACGGCCACTCGGATGGTGATCCAGGCTGCACTGAGGATCGCCTCGTCGTTCAGCAGCTCGCGATACCATACCAGCGACCATCCGCCCCAGACCGTAACAAGCCGCGAGGCATTGAACGAATAGATTACAAGAATAACGATCGGCAGGTAGAGAAAGGCAAACCCCAATGCCACCGAGACAAGGTTGAATGGCGACGGCCCGCGTTTCATGTCCGCGCTCCCTCGAGGGATCGCTGCTGCAGCCGTTCGTAGAAAAGGATCGGCACCAGCAACAAGCCGAGGAGAGCAATCGCGATTGCCGACGCGACCGGCCAATCGCGATTTGAGAAGAACTCGATCCACAATGTCTGCCCGATCATCTGCGATTCCGAACCGCCCAGCAGATCCGGAATGACGAATTCGCCGACGATCGGGATGAACGACAGCAGCGCACCCGCCGCAACGCCCGGAAGCGACAGCGGGAACGTGATCAGCCAGAACGCTTTCCACGCCGGACAGCCGAGATCAGACGCTGCTTCCAGCAGCGACTCGTCCATTCTTTCGAGGCTCGCGTAAAGCGGCAGGACCATGAACGGCAGGTAGGAATAGACAATGCCGATGTAGATTGCGGTGTCGGAGGACAGCCATGCAGCCGGCGTGTCGATAATGTGCAGCCGTATGAGGACGTCGTTCAGCAATCCGTCTCGCTGCAGAATATTGATCCAGGCATAGATGCGGATCAGAAACGACGTCCAGAAGGGCAGCACGACCGCCATGACCAGCATGGGCTGCCAGGCTTTTGGCGCGCGGGCCATGCCATAGGCGATCGGATAGCCGAGTAGGAACAGAATTGCGGTGGAGATCGCGGCCACCTGCAGACTTTTGAGGTAGGACAGCAGATAAAGTGAATCCGAGGCGAGCAATCTGAACGAATCCAGCGAGAGCTGCGCCACGAATGCCGTCAGCCCCGGCCAACCTGCGGCAAGATCGAGCACAGGCGCATAAGGCGGCTGCGCGAGCACCGACTGCGACAGGCTGATCTTGAGCACTATGACGAAGGGCGCGAGAAAGAAGACCGCCAGCCACAAGTAAGGCAGCAAAATAACAAGCCGCCCGCCCCAACCTCGCGTCTGCTGATGACCCTGCATGTCAGCTCACGAGAAGAATGCCCGCATCGGGCGGCCACGACAGCCAGACAGCATCGCCTTCGGCGTAAGGCGCCCGGCCGCGCGCATTGACGTTTGCGATCGAGACTTTCATCAGCGAACCATCGGCGAGACGAACCTTGTAGGCCGACATTTCTCCACGATAGCCGATCTCGGATACGGTTCCCGCGATGGTGTTCGTCGCGCCGGCCGGCCGCTCCGCGCTCATACTGACCTTTTCGGGCCGCAAAGCCAGCCACATTGTTTTTCCGGCACCCGTGTCACGGTCGGCCACCGCCAATGGTCCCAGGGCGCTGGCGATCGTGCCGGGCCCAGCGGCCCGGCCCTCGATGATCGTCACTTCGCCGATAAAGTCGGCGACCCAGCGTGAATTGGGCTGCTCGTAGATTTCGGTCGGCGTGGCAACCTGCATCAACCGGCCCTGGTTCATCACCGCGATGCGATCGGCAACGATCATCGCCTCTTCCTGATCGTGGGTGACGATGACAAACGTCGTACCGAGCTTGCGCTGCAGTTCCATCAGCTCGAATTGCGTCTCGGCGCGCAACTTCTTGTCGAGCGCGGCGAGCGGCTCGTCGAGCAGGAGCACGCGCGGGCGCTTGATCAAGGAGCGGGCGAGCGCCACGCGCTGTCGCTGGCCGCCCGACAGCTGGTGAATTTTGCGCCCGCCAAGGCCCTGCAGCCGGACGAGACCGAGCATCTCGGCAACGCGCATGGCGATTTCCTCGCGTCCCACATTCTCCTGGCGCAACCCGAAGGCAATGTTGCCTTCGACCGTCAGATGTGGAAACAACGCGTAGCTCTGGAACATCATGTTGACGGGCCGCCGATGCGGCGGCACCGGTACGATGTCTTCTCCGCCGAGAAAGATGCGGCCTTCGCCCGGCGTCTCGAAGCCGGCGATCATCCGGAGCAATGTCGTTTTGCCGCAGCCGGACGGGCCGAGCAACGCGAAGAACTCGCCCTCCCCGATATCCAGGGTGAGCGTTTCGACCGCGGCAACGACGCCGAACCGTTTGCTGACTGCCTCGAAGCGGATCAGCGGCGCCCTCCCGCCTCTGCTCAGATGTTCGTCGACCGCCGCCATCGATTCCCCGTTTGCGGCGCACACGCTAGCGGCGCATACGGACAGGTCAACCCGACGATACCGTTCTGATGTCAGTTTGCCGCGGTCAAGGTTCGCCGCACCGCCTGCTTCCAGCCCGAATATTTCCGTTCGCGTTCGCCCGCATCCATTCGCGGCTCGAAGCGGCGGTCGAGCCGCCACTGTTTTGCGAATCCGGCGAGGTCGGCACAGATCCCCGCCGAACGTCCGGCGAGATACGCAGCGCCCACGGCCGTCGTCTCCGCCACCGTCGGCCGGTCGACCGGGCATGCAAGAACGTCGGCAAGAAACTGCATGCACGGGTCGCTTGCGGTCATTCCGCCGTCGACGCGCAGCACGGTCCTGGAAGCCTGCGACGCAGGCCAGTCGGCCCGCATCGCCTCGAGAAGATCGCGGGTCTGGTAGCCGACGGACTCGAGAACGGCCCGCGCCAATTCTGCGCCGCCGGAATTGCGCGTCAGGCCAAAAATTGCCCCGCGCGCCTGCGCGTCCCAATAGGGCGCCCCGAGCCCGACAAAGGCCGGCACCAGATAGACTTGCTCTGCCGGATCGGCCCGCTGCGCCAGCGGCCCGACGTCCGGAGCCGAACCGATGATTTTCAGTGCATCGCGCAGCCATTGCACGGCCGCGCCGGCGACGAAGATCGCGCCTTCGAACGCGTAAGTGCGCTTGCCCTCGAGCTGGTAGGCGATGGTCGTGAGCAGGCGGTTGCGCGATGCCAGGCGCTCAGGCCCCGTGTTGAGCAGCGCAAAACAGCCGGTGCCATAGGTCGATTTAACCATGCCCGGTTCGAAGCACCCCTGCCCGATTGTGGCCGCCTGCTGGTCTCCGGCAACACCGCGGATCTGGATCGGTCCGCCGAACAAAGCTGGCTCGCTCTCACCGAATACGCCCGCGCAGTCACGCACCTCCGGAAGCAAAGCATCGGGCACTCCGAACAGGCGGCAGAGCTCGCCGTCCCAGGTTCCCTTGCCGATGTCGAACAGCAACGTGCGCGCTGCGTTTGTAGCATCCGTCAGGTGCACTCTGCCGCCTGTGAGCCGCCAAAGCAGGAAGGTGTCGATGGTGCCGAAAGCAAGCTTGCCGGCCTCTGCCGCTGCGCGTGCGCCTTCGACCTGATCGAGCAGCCAGGCGATCTTGGAGGCGGAAAAATACGGATCGATGAGCAACCCGGTTTTACGCGCAATATCCGGCTCGTGCCCGCTGCGGCGCAACCCCTCGCAATAGTCCGCGGTGCGGCGGTCCTGCCAAACGATTGCATTGTGGATGGGCCGCCCGGTTTGCCGGTCCCAGACCACCACGGTTTCACGCTGATTGGTGATGCCGATGCCTGCAATGTCATTTGCGCCGATGCGAGCCTGCTTCATCGCGGCGCGAACGGTGGTAACGACCGCCGACCAGATCTCTTCAGGATCGTGCTCGACCTCGCCGGGCGCCGGATAAATCTGGCGCAGTTCCTGCTGCGCGGCAGCGACCGGCCGCAGATCGGCGTCGAACGCGATAGCGCGCGTGGACGTCGTACCCTGATCAATCGCAACAAGCGCGGGAGGCAAGGAAATCTCCAGACCTTACTGGCGGATATTCGATTGCATTGAAGTTATCAGCCGCTCAAGCGTGGCCACCTGGTCTTTGGATGCCAGCAGGCCGATTTTGCTTCGCCGCCACAATACATCGTCGGCGGTCTGCGCCCATTCATTTTCGACGAGGTAATGCACTTCCGCTTCGGTCAGATCACCGGCAACGCACTGTCCGAGGTCGTCCAGGCTGCGTGCATCTTTGAGGATCCTTTCCATACGAAGCCCGTAGGCGTGCAACAGCCTGCGCGCGTGCAGCCTGGAGAGAAATGACCATCGCCGCATCGCTTCATCTGTCTGCGATTCAAATGCCTCGGGCGGGAATTCTCCGCCCGGGAGCGTCGACTGCGCGGTCCAGCGCCGCGGCGCGCCGAGATAGCGTCCAAGCCGCGCCAGCGCGGCCTCCGCCAGTCTGCGGTAAGTCGTGATCTTGCCGCCATAGATGGTAAGCAGAGGCGCCCTGCCGTCGCTTCTGTCGAGAACAAGCTCATAGTCGCGGGTGACATCTTCCGGCTTGTCGGAGCCGTCGTCGTAGAGGGCGCGCACACCGGAAAAAGACCGGACCACCTCATCGGGCGTCACGACGTTGCGGAAATAGCGATTGACGACGTCACACAGATAGCCGATCTCGTGCGGCGTCGGCGTCGGGGCGCTGAGATCTCCGACAAAATTTTCGTCGGTTGTGCCGATCAGGCTGAAATCGTCCGCAAACGGCAGGACGAACACCACGCGCCTGTCCGGCGCTTCCAGGATGTAGCCGTAGTCATTCTGGAACTGACGGCGCACGACAATGTGGCTGCCCTTGATCAGCCGGACGCCGCGCGCCAGCGGCTGCCGGATGATGGTGTCCGCAACAGATCCGATCCAGGGACCGGCGGCGTTGACGAGCACACGCGCGGTCGCAGTGCTGCGTCGGCCATGTTGGTTGAGCACCAGCTCCCAGTCTTCCCGCCGCTCGGCGCGGGCGCAGCGCGTGCGCGTCCGGACGACCGCACCACGCTCGGCGGCATCGACCGCGTTGAGCACGACCAGACGGGAATCGTCGACCGAGCAGTCGGAATATTCGAAGCCGTATCGGAATTCGCGCTTGAGAGGATGCCCTGCCTGATGGTGTGTGAGATCGATCGTGCGGGACGCCGGCAACAGCCGGCGCGCGCCGAGAATGTCGTAAAGAAACAGTCCGAAGCGCAGCAGCAGGGTCGAACGCAAACCCGGCAGCGGAGGGAGCATGAAATGCATTGGCCGCACCAGGTGCGGCGCCATCCGCAACAGCACCTCGCGCTCGCTCAACGCCTCGCGAACGAGACGAAAGGCGCCATGCTCGAGGTAACGCAACCCTCCATGAATCATCTTGCTGGATGCTGACGAGGTGCCGGAGCCGAGATCGTTCATCTCGACAAGCAACACGCGAATGCCACGGCCGGCGGCATCCCTGGCGAGACCTGCGCCGTTGATGCCGCCACCGATAATGGCGAGGTCGAAGTCGGCCATTGCGTGCTGATTCGCTTTCCGATGCAGGATGGGCGGCTTACGTCCCACACTCAAGAACAGGAATGCATTAACCTCGAATTTGCGTCATAAATTCTGCCGCGATTGCAAAATGGCGGTCGCGCCGCCATATCAAAGGGACGCGTCGCTCATTGTGCACGCCGGAGCGGCGGTCAGCGAACCTGAACCCGGAACCAATGCCCTCGCCCCGCCTGCTCGTCGTTGAAGGAAATTCCCCGCAGACAATGGCCGAGCACGTCGCCGCCGGCGGGATTCCGGCGAGCAAGGGCTATTCCGATCTGCTGCGCGAGCTGTTGCCCGGAGCCGTGGTGGATATTTGCTACCCGGGCGACCCGGCCGCCTTGTTGCCCGAAGGTGCTTCGCTCGAAGGCTACGACGGCATTACGATCACCGGCTCCAGCCTGCATATCTACAATGCCGGCCCCGAGGTGATGCGCCAGATCGAGCTGGTGCGCGCGGCACTGAAAACCGGCACGCCGATTTTCGGATCCTGCTGGGGCATCCAGATCATCACAGCGGCCGCCGGCGGAAGCGTGCGCAAGAATCCAAAAGGCCGCGAAATCGGCTTCGGCCGCGGTATCCGCCTCACCGAGGCCGGCCGCAAACATCCGATGTATGTCGGCAAGCTCGACGTGTTCAACGCGCCGACCGTGCATCTCGACGAAATCGAAGCGGTCGCGCCAGGCACAACCGTGCTTGCCACCAATGCGGTTTCCGATGTGCAAAGCGCCGAAATCCGGACAAACGGCTCCATCGCCTGGGCGGTCCAGTATCACCCTGAATATCCGCTGCGCGAAATTGCCGCCATCGTCCGGCGCATCGGCGGGCGCTTGATCGAGGAAGGTTTCTTCGCAGACCACGCGGACATCAAAACCTTCGCGCAGGATCTGGATGCCCTGGATCGCGATCCAGGCTGCAAGCGGCTGGCCTGGCGGCACGGCATCAGCAAGAATGTGCTCGACAAGAAGCTCCGGGTTGGCGAAGTGGCGAACTGGATCGAGTTCCAGGTCCTGCCGACACGCGTGAAGCGCGGGCGCGGTTAAGTTCGGCCATGCAGATGGATTTTTCCAAAAAGCACGTGGTCGTGACAGGCGGCACCGGCGCGCTCGGTACATCTGTTGTCAATGCACTGATCGGCGCCGGTGCGACCTGCACGGTGCCTTACGTTCACGATGCGGAAGCCGAGCGATTTCCCTGCCGCGGCCAGCCGCAAGCGACATTGATCAAGGTTTCCGATCTAGCCGAGGAAGCTGAAGTAGCGAAGGTCTACTCAGGCATCAAATCCCTTTGGGCTTCGATCCATATCGCCGGCGGCTTCGCCGCGGCCAGGATCACCGACATCGACAGGCCTGCCCTCATGGCGCAGATCGACAGCAATCTTACGTCCTGCTTCCTGTGCTGCCGCGCGGCGGTAAAGACCATGCTGCCCGCCGGCGGTGGACGCATCGTCAACGTGGCCGCGCGCCCGGCGCTGGAGCCGCGGAGCGGCGCCGGCATGACCGCCTATACCGTCGCCAAGGCCGGCGTTGCGGCGCTGACGATGGCGCTTGCCGAGGAAGTCGCGAAGGACGGAGTTCTGGTGAATGCCGTCGCGCCTTCGATCATGGATACTGCGGCCAACCGCAAGGCCATGCCGAAAGCCGACCACGCCGCCTGGCCGAAAGTGGAAGAAGTCGCAGCGACGATTGTGTTCCTGGCGTCGCCGGACAACCGCGTCACCCGCGGCGCCATCATCCCGGTCTACGGAAAATCCTAACCCGCGATCGGCACCAGCTCGAGCGGCGGCCGCAGCAGGCGCTGGACTGCATTTGACGCAACCACGGTGCGCCCTTCCGCATAGGCTTCGTGGTTCTTCTCGATGTCGTCGAGATCGTAGAGGTAGTTCACCATC
>DASSRJ010000105.1:0-3212 GCA_035701845.1 Pseudolabrys sp.
CGCGGTCGTGGTGCTGTCGCAGAAGGACAGCGTGCGCGCCGCCGCATTGAACCTGATGAAGTTCTTCGAGGACGAGAGCTGTGGCCAGTGCACGCCATGCCGCGTCGGAACCCAGAAAGCGGCGCTGCTGATGCAGAAGCCGGTCTGGAACCGTGCCCTGCTGGAAGAATTGAGCCAGGCGATGCGCGATGCCTCGATCTGCGGGCTCGGCCAGGCGGCCTCCAACCCACTCACATCGGTGATCAAATATTTCCCTGACGAGTTCAAGGAAGCGGCCGAATGACGAAGATTACGTTCGAGCTCGACGGCAAGCAGGTCGAGGCCAAGCCCGGTGAGACGATCTGGCAGGTCGCCAAGCGCCAGGGCCGCGACATCCCGCATCTCTGTTATTCGCCGGCGCCCGACTATCGGCCCGACGGCAATTGCCGCGCCTGCATGGTCGAGATCGAGGGCGAGCGCGTGCTGGCCGCCAGCTGTATCCGCAAGCCGTCAGAAGGCATGAAAGTGAACGCGGCCTCCGACCGCGCCAGGACGGCGCGGCAGATGGTCTTCGAGCTGCTGGTCACCGATCAGCCGGAGCGAGCGACCTCGCGCGATCCGCAATCGAAATTCTGGAACTGGGCCGACCGCATGGGCATCGACGTCGGCCGCTTCCCCGAGCGCGAAAAAATGCCGGCGCCCGACCGCAGCCATCCGGCGATGGCGGTCAATCTCGACGCCTGTATCCAGTGCAATCTCTGCGTCCGCGCCTGCCGCGAAGTGCAGGTCAACGACGTGATCGGCATGGCGGGCCGCGGCCACGGCGAGAAGATCGTCTTCGACTTCGACGACCCGATGGGACAGTCAACCTGCGTCGCCTGCGGCGAATGCGTGCAGGCCTGCCCGACCGGCGCGCTGATGCCGGCGACCTTGGTCAACGACAAGAACGTTCGTACCGAGTTTCCCGACCGCGAAGTGCACAGCGTGTGCCCTTACTGCGGCGTCGGCTGCCAGCTCACTTATCATATCAAGAACGACAAGCTCCTTTACGTCACCGGCAAGAACGGCCCGGCGAACGAAAACCGCCTGTGCGTGAAGGGCCGCTTCGGCTTCGACTACGTGCACAATCCGCAGCGTCTCACCAGGCCGATGATCCGCAAGGACGGCGTGCCGAAGGTGCCGCACGAGTTCATCGATCCGATGAATCCGTGGACGCATTTCCGCGAGGCGACCTGGGAAGAAGCGCTCGACAGGGCCGCGGCGGGCCTGAAGAAGATCCGCGACCGCGACGGATCAAAGGCGCTCGCCGGTTTCGGCTCCGCCAAATGCTCGAACGAAGAGGCCTATCTGTTCCAGAAGCTGGTGCGCGCCGGCTTCGGCACCAACAACGTCGACCACTGCACGCGGCTATGCCATGCGTCATCGGTTGCGGCGCTGCTTGAAGGCGTCGGATCAGGCGCGGTCTCGGCCACGTTCAACGAGTGCAGGAATTCCGACGTCATCATCGTCATCGGCGCCAATCCGGCCGAGAACCATCCGGTCGCGGCGACCTTCTTCAAGCAGGCTGCCAAGCGCGGCGCCAAGCTGATCGTGATGGATCCGCGCGGGCAGGCGCTCAAGCGGCACGCCTGGCGCATGCTGCAGTTCAAGAACGGCGCCGACGTGGCGATGCTCAACGCAATTCTCAATGTCATCGTGACCGAGAATCTGCACGACAAGCAGTACGTGCAGACTTACGTGGAAGGATTCGGTCCCTTTGCGGAGAGCATCAGGGATTTCACGCCGGAAGAGATGGCGCCGGTTTGCGGAATCCCGGCCGATACGTTGCGCGAAGTGGCCCGCACCTTTGCGCGCGCGGAAAGCGCCATCATTTTCTGGGGCATGGGTGTGTCGCAGCACACGCACGGCACCGACAATGCGCGCTGCCTGATCGCGCTGTCCCTGATCACCGGCCAGATCGGCCGTCCGGGCACCGGCCTGCATCCGCTGCGCGGGCAGAACAACGTGCAGGGTGCGTCCGACGCCGGCCTCATCCCGATGTTCTTTCCTGACTACAAGTCGGTGGAGGATCCGGCGATTCGCGGCAAGGTCGAGAATCTTTGGAAGGTGAAGCTCGACCCGAAAAAGGGCCTGACGGTGGTCGAGATCATGGATGCGGTTCATGCCGACGTGATCAAGGGCATGTACATCCTCGGCGAAAACCCGGCGATGTCGGACCCCGATCTCAACCATGCGAGGCAGGCGCTGGCGCATCTCGAGCACCTCGTGGTGCAGGATCTCTTCCTGACCGAAACGGCGGTTTATGCCGACGTATTTCTGCCGGCTTCGGCCTGGCCGGAAAAAGACGGCACGGTCACCAACACCAACCGGCAGGTGCAGATGGGCCGTACGGCATTGCCGTTGCCGGGTGGTGCGAAGCTCGACTGGTGGATCACACAGGAAATCGCGCGGCGTATGGGCCTTGACTGGAACTACAGGCATCCGGGCGAGGTCTATACCGAGATGGCATCCTTGATGCCGTCGCTCGACAACATTCCGTGGGAACGGGTCGAACGCGAAAGCGCGGTGACCTATCCGGCCGACGCGATCGACAAGCCCGGCCGCGATGTGGTGTTCGACAAGGGCTTCCCGCGGCCAGGCGGGTTCGGCAAGCTGGTTGCGGCCAAGCTGCAGCCGCCGAACGAAACGCCGGATCACGACTATCCGTTCATTCTCACCACCGGCCGGCAGCTCGAGCACTGGCACACGGGCGCCATGACGCGGCGTGCAACCGTTCTCGATGCGCTGGAGCCGGCGGCGATTGCGGCGGTGTCACGCGGCACCATCACCAGGCTCGGCATCAAGCCCGGCGACATGATCCGCGTGACCACGCGGCGCGGTACCGTCGAGCTCAATTCGCGCCAGGATGATGCAATTCCGGACGGCGTCGTGTTCATCCCCTTCGCCTATGTCGAAGCGGCGGCAAACATCCTCACCAACCCCGCGCTCGATCCGTTCGGCAAAATCCCCGAATTCAAGTTCTGCGCTGCCAAGGTCGAGGCGGCCGGCGCGCGGATGCAGGCGGCGGAGTAACCGGCCGCATGATCTGAATACTTATGGCCGGGTTTTCCGGCCATCTGTATTTGACCTGCAGGAACCAAAACAGCCTCGTTCCATCCAATAATTGCTGATCGCAGCGACGGTATTGCCTGGCGTGAAAAATGCTGTTCGACTCGCATGGGGTCGATCTTCGG
>DASSRJ010000106.1:0-83116 GCA_035701845.1 Pseudolabrys sp.
AAAAGAAGGGGACGCGCGTCCAAAGGGCGGCCGTGAGGCCCTGAGAGTGATCCATTTGTCTTACGGCCAAAGGGTTGTTTGAGAATCCGAAGCCGCCACGCCTCCTGCCCGAGAACACGGGCGGGCTGCCGGCTTGGCTAAGCGCCTTACCCGATTTGCCTTTTTGCAGTGCAATTGCCTATATTGCGCTGCACGAGTTTTGTTGCCGCGGGGCCGGGGCGCGGCGGAGTGGAGCGTCATGTTGAAGTTTTTGCGTCAATGCGCCGCGATCCCGGCGGTGAAATATTCGATTATCGCGGTGACAAGTTTTCTATGGCTGGTCGGATTTGCTGACCAGCTCCCGGACGTAACTCAGACCGCAAAATACGTCGGCATCTCGCTGTTGATGCTGGCGGTCGCAACTATGGCCTGAGCAGAGAGGCCGCGCGCGCCTACACGCCCAGATGCCGGTGCAATATTTCCGGCTGCGCCTTGATTTCCTGCGCCGCGCCTTCGTGCGCGATGTGGCCGTTATTGATGATGTAGACGCGGCTCGCGAGGGTCAGGGTCGCGGCCAGATTCTGCTCCACCAATACGATGGTCTGTCCGGCCTCGGCGAGATCGCGGCAGGCTTTGACGAGATCACGCACGATCACCGGCGCGAGTCCTTCGAAAGGTTCATCCAGCAAAATTATTTTTGGATCGCGCACCAAAGCTCGAGCGATCGCCAGCATCTGCTGCTCACCGCCGGACAGGTCCGTGCCGCGACTGAGGCGGCGCTCCTTTAACCGCGGAAACATCTCGTAGATACGCGCGAGCGGCCATCGATTATCCGCCGTGAGGCCGGCAAGGATGATGTTTTCCTCGACATTGAGGCTGCCGAAGATGCGGCGCTCTTCGTGAACGAGTTGCATGCCGGCCTGCGCGACGGCGTGGCTCTTCCTGCCGGCGATTTCCACGCCATCGAGTCTCACGCTGCCCGACCGTGGCGTGACGACACCCATCACGCTTTTCAGCGTCGTGCTCTTGCCGGCGCCGTTGCGGCCCAGCAGGGCCACCACCTCATTCTTCTCAACGCGCAGCGAGACGTCGAACAGAATGTGACTGTCGCCGTAGTAGCTGTTGAGACCGGTGACTTCGAGCAGGCTCATGCGTCGATCACCCCGTGCACGCCACCTAGATAGGCATCCTGCACTTTCTTGTTGCTCTTGATCTCGTTCGGAGTTCCCTCAGTCAGCACCCGGCCTTCCTGCAGCACGGTGACACGCTCGGCCAATTCGAACAACGCATCCATGTCGTGATCGATTACGATCATGGTGCGGCCCCGGCTGATCGACTTGAGCAGCTTGACGGTCTCGACGCGTTCGGCCGGGCTCATGCCGGCGAGCGGCTCATCGAGCAGCAAAAGGCTCGGCGAGGTGGCGAGCGCGAGGCCGATCTCGAGCCGGCGCTTCTCGCCGTAAGCGAGTTCCGACACCGGCGCGTCGGCACGTCTGGTCAGGTTGACGAGCGCCAGCGTGTGATCGACCTGCTCGGTAAGGCCCGGAATGTTCTTTGGATTGCGGAACAGATCGAGCTTGAACTTGCCGCGAATTTCGGCGAGCGCCGCAATTGTCACGTTCTCGCGCACTGTGAGGCGGTTGAACAACTGGTTGATCTGGTAGCTCTTGGTGAGACCGAACTGGCAGACGTCGGTCACCGTCATGCCGGTAATATCCTTACCCTCGAACACGATCTTGCCGGAGGTCGGCGGTACTTCGCAGGTGAGCATCTTGAAAAATGTCGTCTTGCCGGCGCCGTTCGGGCCGATGATGCCGCGCAGTTCACCGTGATTGACCGTGAAGTCGATGTCGCTGTTGGCAACGACGCCGCCGTAGTGCTTGGTCAGGCCGGTGGCCTGGAGGATCGGGCCGGACGCGCGGTCGCTCTCGCGATGGCGCGGCGCCATCGCCGGGGCCGGGTCCGGCGCAACAGCGGATGGAACCAACGGCGCGCCCTGCTCCGGCTCATGCTTCGCGCGTTTGCCACCGACCAAAGCGTAAAGATCGACAAAGCCGCCAATAATGCCGTGGCGCAGGAAGCAGACCAGAAACACGAAGATGAGGCCAAGCACCAGCTTCCAGGAGGCGCCGAGGCCAAGCGCGGCCTGCAGAAAATCCTGCAAAAACAGCCACACGGTGGCGCCGACCAGCGGGCCGAACAGGGTGCCGGCACCGCCGATCGCGGTCATCATCACGAGTTGTCCGGAGGTGTCGAAGACAAACGCCTCATAGGGCATGAAACCCTGCAACACCCCGAGCAGGCCACCGGCAAAGCCCGCATAGGCGGCGGCGATGACGAAGGCGGTCAGCTTGTAGCCGTGAATGTTGTGCCCGACCGCGGTGGCCCGCAGCGGGTTTTCCCGGATCGCACGAAGAATGGCGCCGACCGGCGAGCGCACGATGCGCAAGGCGATAATGATGCCGACGAAGTAGCAGACCGCGAGATATTGGTAGAGCGACCATCCGGTCGTGAAGTGAATCGAGGTGAAGCCGAGATTGAGCGTCGGCGTCGGCACGCCGGGCAGGCCGTTCTCGCCGCCGGTCCATTCCGACAAGGGATTGAACTCGAGATAAAAGAACACCTCGGCGATCGCCACGGTGATCATGGCGAAGTAGATGCCGGTTCGCCGCAACGCGATCAGGCCGACCAGGTACCCGGTCACCGCGGCGGCCGCCATGCCGGCGATGATCGCCGGTGTGACATAGGGAAAACCGGACCGCGTCAGCAAATAGGCGGCGAAGAAGCCGCCGGTGCCGTAGAATGCCGACTGGCCGAACGACAACAGCCCGGTATAGCCGAACAGGATATCGAACCCGATGCCGAACAGGCCCCACACCAGAATGCGGTTGACCGTGTTGGGTGCGAAACCGAGGTAAGGCAACAGAATCGGCGTCAGGATCAGGCCTATTGCCGTCAGGGTCTCCACCAGGAAAGGGCGCTGTTTAAGCATTAGACCAAACCACCTACTCGCGGCCTTTGGTGCCCAAGAGTCCGTACGGACGCACCACCAGCACCACGACCATCGCTGCGAACAGCATGACGTAGGCATAAGCAGGGTCGATCATCGACGTGATGCTGATGATCTGGCCGGCGATCAACCCGCCCAGCACCGCGCCGGGGAACGAGCCGACACCGCCGATCACAACCACCACGAAAGTCTGCACCAGGATCGCCTCGCCGACGTCGGGAGCAATCGCGACGACCGGCGCGTTGACGATACCGGCGAAGCCCGCCGCCATCGAGCCGATGCCGAAGACCAGCATGAAGATTTTGTAGACGTCGATGCCGAGCGAATCGACCATCACCGCATCTTCGATGCCGGCGCGCACGATCATGCCGATACGGGTGCGATAAAGCGCGACGTAGAGGGCAATCAGCGCAACAGCAACGATGCCCAGCAGCGCGATGCGGTAGGTCGGGTATAACATGAAACCGAGGTTCATGATGCCGACAAGCGACGACGGCGGCGGCATCAATTTGGACAGGCTGCCGAAGAAGAAGCGCACCCCTTCGACGAAAACGATGCCGAGGCCGAAGGTGACGAGCAGCTGATCCTCATGCGGGCGAGTGTAGAAATGGCGGATGATGACCCGCTCGACGATGATGCCGACGACCATGACAAACAGCGATCCGGCGGCCACCGCGACGAGGAACGAGCCCGTGTAGGTGTAAGCAACATAGCCGGCATAGCCGCCGAGCATGAACATGGCGCCGTGCGCCAGGTTGAGAACGCCGAGCGTACCGTAAATGATCGTCAGGCCGGAGGAGATCAGCGCAAGCAGTGCGCCGAGCACCAGCCCGTTGAAGCATTGCGAAATGAAGTTGCCCCAGTTGATCACGATGCCGTCCCATTCGTGCCCGCCATCGTCTTGCCCAACCTGACGGCCAGCTTCAACGACTTTCTTCGCGGCAAACAATGCGTTCACGGCCGGAACAAAGCACCGGCGGCCCGGCGGCCGCTCGCGGTTACCGGCCGTGACGCAGAAAATCCACCTCCGCACAGGGCGGAGGTGGATTCATCACATCAGACGTAGTCGCCGAGATTGCAGCCGAACGCGTCGGGCTTCTGCATCAGCGGCGCCCCTGGCACGACCTCGAGGACTTCCCAGAAGTCTTCCTTGTTCTTCATGTCCTTCGGCGCCTTGCCGCGGACGATGACGACAGGACGGACACACTGATGGTCCTGCGGACGATAGTGCACGTCCCCGACCAGCGAAGGGATGGTTTCGCCCTTCTCGTACTGCTTGATGACCGCCGGCGGATAGAACGTGCCCGCCCCTTCGACCATGCGCGCCCAGTGCGCGAAGCTGACATAAGCGTTCTCCGCGCCCCATTCGGGGTGGTAGCCGTATTTCTTGACGAACTCCGCGTTGAACATCTTCGCCAGCGGATACTTGTCTTCCAGCGTCCACCAGTAATCGGTGGCGGCAAAAACGCCCGCCATGAGCTCCGGACCGGCTTCCTTCGCGAGGAACGGAATCTGGTACGGGATGACCATCTTCATCTTCGGCGTCAGGCCGAACTGCTTGGCCTGCTGCACCGACAGCACCGCATCACGGCCCCAGTTCACGTTGATGATGAACTCGGCACCGGAGTTGGCGACGTTGGTGAGGTACTGGCTGAAGTCCTGGGTGCCGAGCGGCGACACCTGGTCGGTGACCTGTTGCCAGCCGCCGTTCTTGGTCAGGTACTCGTTCACCGATTTGGTCACGGTGTGACCGTAGGTGTAGTCCGGCGTCATGAACGCGGCTTTCTTGTTCTTGCCGAACTGTTTGAGCAGCACCGGACCGATCGCGTTCGCTGCCGTCTCACCATAGAAATTCTGGCGGAAGCCGTAACGCACACAATCCTTGCCGGTGGTGTCGTTCGAGCCGGAGATACCGGCGAGGTAGAGCACGTGCTCGCGCTGCGCCAGCTTGTTGCTCGCAACCGCGACCGCCGACGAGGTCGATCCGGTGAGCAGCACAGCCTTGTTCTCGGTGATGGCGCGTTGATGCGCCTGCACCGCGGTGTTCGGCTTGGCGCCGGAGTCGGCGACGGTGATCTTCAACTCCTTGCCGAGCACGCCCTTCTTGGTCTTCGGCGAAATCTTCCTGATCAGCTCGTGGCCCGAGTTGATATGCTCGACCGCGAGCTGCCAGCCCTTGAGTTCGTCTTCACCCTGCACCGCATAGGTGCCGGTGCGCGGCACTGCGATGCTGATCATCACCGAGTTGCCCGATGAGCCTGCCGGCCAGGTTCCGATCGGCGGCTGCTCGCCGACCGCAAAAGCCGGAAGCGTAAAGGCCTGCGGCAATAGCGCACCGCCGGCAAGACCGGCGCTGGCCTGCAGCAAGCTCCGGCGCGACAGCGTGCCGGATCCGTGTGTGCGTGACATTTCTATTTCCTCCCTTTGAACATATAAATTCGAGACCGCCCCCGAATAATTTTCGGCTTTTTTGTCGTTGCTCCACCGTCGGTGCACGAGGCTGAACCGCGACGGAGCGATGCAACCCGCCGAATACCATTCCGAAAGATCATTGCCGTCTGTGAATGGCTTCCAGGTCAATGCCACTTTCGTCGATGCAGCAGTGAATAACTTGTTCGCGCGATGCAATTGCGCCCGCGCGCGAGTGACCAGGACCGCGCATAAAACTTTTGGATGATGGCGAGAGACGATAATAGTCTTTACTAATTAATTGATTGTCTTTCCAAATCAAACTGAGTGCGCAGCAGCGGATAACGTCGAAAAGGCACAGATTTCTTTGGGTTTACACCGGCGGTTTCGCGCGAATAGTGTGGCTTGGGGCGGAATCGACAACATCAGAGCGGGATTGGGCAATGCTCGACAAGCTGGAATTCATGATCGCTTTATCACGCGAGCAGCATTTCGGGCGCGCCGCGGAGAGTTGCGGTGTCGCGCAGCCGACCCTCTCGCTCGGCATCCAGAGTCTGGAGCAGGCTCTCAATACGCCGCTGGTGAAACGCGCGTCGCGCTTCCAAGGTTTCACCCCTGAAGGCGAGCGCGTCCTGCTTTGGGCACATCGCCTTGTCGGCGATGCGCGCGCAATGCGCCAGGACATCCTCGGCCTGAAAAATGGCGCGGAATCTCACTTGCGCATCGCAGCGATTCCATCCGCGATGCCGCTTGTAGCCAGGCTCACTATACCCTTGCAGCTGCGTCATCCGAATATTCGCTTCACCGTTCTTGGCCGCACGTCGTCTGTGCTTCTCAACATGCTGCGCCAGCGCGAGATCGATGCGGGCGTCACCTATTTGAGCAACGAACCGATCGGGGATGTCAGCGCGATTCCAATCTACCGCGAGGAATATCTCTTACTCACAACGGACTCGGGGCCGCTCGGGGATGCAGATCGCGTCACATGGGCACAGGCTGCTGAAGCGCCTCTGTGCCTTCTGAGCCGCGACCTGCAGAGCCGCCGCATTGTGGACAGCATTCTTCGGCGTATCGGCATCGAGGCAACGCCGGTATTGGAAACCGACTCCTTGAGCGCGTTGATGGCGCATGTACGCGTTGGCCAATGGGCAAGCATCGTCCCCAATTCGGCTCTCGAATCCGTTGAATTAACCGACACATTGCGCGCCGTTCCGATCGTGGAGCCCGAGGTTTTCCACACGGTCGGACTCGTCGTCTCTGATCGCTATCCGGTCCAGCCGGCCGTCACCTCGCTGATCGAAGAGGCACGGGCACGCGCGCCGCACGGACTGCTCCCCGCCGCCTAGGCGTTCAGCCCTCCATCGCCCGAACTCGATTGCTCTTTGCAATAGCGGGATTGCTTGTGCCTTCTTGATGCAAAGGCGTGCGCATTTTCTGTTTACAGGGCGCAATCGCTGACGGCGCAAAACAAAACAAGGAGCCTAAGGGGAGACATCGACCAATGGGAGTATTGTCATTTCTCGACCGCGAGCACACGGTCGCTAAACCGGGATTCAGCCGCTGGATGGTGCCGCCAGCCGCATTGTGCGTGCACCTGTGCATCGGGCAGGCCTACGCACTTAGCGTATTCAATCTGCCGATGACCAAGCTTATCGGCATCACCCAATCGGCGCCCGGCGACTGGAAGCTCACCCAGCTTGGCTGGATCTTCTCCATAGCGATGGTGTTTCTTGGCGGCTCAGCCGCTGTTTTCGGCCGCTGGGTCGAGGACGGCGGCCCGCGGCGCGCGATGTTCACTGCCGCTCTTTGCTGGTCCGGCGGATTCTTCCTGTCCGCGATCGGCGTCTACACTCACACGCTTTGGCTCATCTACATCGGCTACGGCGTGCTCGGCGGCTGCGGACTTGGCATCGGATACATTTCACCGGTCTCAACGCTGATCAAATGGTTTCCCGACCGCCCCGGCATGGCGACCGGCATGGCCATCATGGGATTTGGCGGTGGCGCCTTCATCGCCTCGCCGTTGTCCGTCTGGTTGCTCGGCAAGTTTACGACCGCAACGCATGTGGGCGTCGCCGAGACGTTCATTGTGATGGGATGCATCTATTTCTTCTTCATGATCGTTGGCTCGATCATCGTGCGCGTCCCAGCGCCGGGCTGGAAACCGGAAGGTTATGTCGCGCCGGCGGCTGCAGCAAAACTGATCACCAAGAACGACGTCTTCGTCTACGACGCGCTGAAGACGCCGCAGTTCTGGTTGATCTGGTGGGTCCTCTGCCTGAACGTGACTGCCGGCATCGGCGTGCTCGGCCAGGCCTCGGCCATGAGCCAGGAAATGTTCCCCGGCCACATCACGCCGGTGGCAGCGGCAGGCTTCGTCGGCCTGATGAGTCTCTTCAACATGGGTGGCCGCTTCTTCTGGGCTTCCACATCCGACTACATCGGCCGGCGAAACACCTACTTCGTGTTCATGGTGCTCGGCTTCTTCCTTTATTGCACCGTGCCCTACACGGGCAGGATCGGCAGCGTGGTCGGGTTCGTCTCCTGCTTCCTCGTGATCATCAGCATGTATGGCGGCGGTTTCTCGACCGTGCCGGCGTATCTGAAAGACATGTTCGGCACGCGTTATGTCGGCGCGATCCATGGCATGCTGCTCACGGCGTGGTCGGCCGCCGGTATCTTCGGCCCGGTGCTCGTGAACTACATTCGCGAGTACAATGTCACGCACGGCGTGCCGAAAGCACAGGCCTACAACACGACCATGTACATCATGGCGGGCCTGCTGGTGATCGGCTTCATCTGCAACTTCCTTGTCAAAGCTGTCGATGCGCGTTTCCACATGAAAGCGAACGACGCCCGCGGCAAGGACCCCGGGACCGCGCCAGCCGCGGCCCGCGCGTAAGGAGAAACGATCATGTCAAAACAGAACCAGGAAGGCACCACGACGTTGCAACTCGCGCTGGCTTGGGGATTCGTCGGCATTCCGCTGACGCTCGGCGTTCTGCAAACGTTGATCAACGCAATGAAGCTCTTCCACTAGCGACGTGGTGAGTCAAAAAACTGCGGCGGCCCGAAAGGCCGCCGCTTCTCCTTTTCGGGCCGCTGGTGCCTGGACCCCTCAGCCCAGATTCAATTCCTTAAAAAAGTCATTGCCCTTGTCGTCGATGACGATGAAGGCCGGAAAGTCCTCAACTTCGATCTTCCAGATCGCTTCCATGCCGAGCTCGGGATATTCGTGCACGTCGACCTTCTTGATGCACTGTTCGGCGAGCTTTGCGGCACTGCCGCCGATGGACGCGAGATAGAAGCCGCCGTGCTTCCTGCACGCGTCGCGCACCTGCGCCGAACGATTACCCTTGGCGAGCGAGATCATCGAGCCGCCGGCGGCCTGGAACTGATCGATATAGCTGTCCATCCGCCCCGCCGTCGTCGGACCGAACGAGCCTGAGGCGTAGCCCTGCGGCGTTTTCGCCGGCCCTGCGTAGTAGATCGGATGGTTCTTGAAATAATCGGGCAGCCCCTTTCCCGCCTCCAGGCGCTCACGCAGCCTGGCATGCGCGAGATCGCGCGCGACGATCATCGTGCCGGTCAGCGACAACCGCGTCTTCACCGGGTATTTCGACAGCTGCGCAAGGATCTCCTTCATTGGCCGGTGCAGGTCGACTTTCACCACCTGCCCGCCGAGTTTTTCCTGATCCACCTCGGGCAAATACTGCGCCGGATGATGCTCGAGCTCTTCCAGAAACACGCCGTCCCTGGTGATCTTTCCGAGCGCCTGCCGGTCGGCGGCGCAGGACACACCCAGCCCGATCGGCAATGACGCGCCGTGCCGCGGCAGGCGAATCACGCGCACGTCATGGCAGAAATATTTCCCGCCGAACTGCGCGCCGACGCCGGTCGACTGCGTCATCTTCAGCACCTCTGCCTCCATCTCAAGATCGCGGAAGGCATGGCCGTCCTCGCCGCCTTTGGCCGGCAGCTCGTCGAGATATTTCGTCGAGGCAAGTTTCACCGTCTTCATTGTAAGTTCCGCGGACGTGCCGCCGATGACGATGGCGAGGTGATAAGGCGGACAGGCCGCTGTTCCGAGGGTGAGCACTTTCTCCCTCAGGAACGCCAGCATGCGGTCATGTGTGAGGATCGACGGCGTTGCCTGGAACAGAAACGCCTTGTTGGCCGAGCCGCCGCCTTTGGCGATAAACAGGACCTTGTAGGCGTCCTCGCCCTCCGCGTAGATCTCGACCTGCGCCGGCATGTTCGACTTCGTGTTTTTCTCCTCGAACATGGAGATAGGCGCGAGTTGCGAATAACGCAGGTTCTTTTTCAGATAGGCGTCACGTGCGCCTTCGGCGAGCGCGGCCTCGTCGTCGCCGGCGGTAAAGACCATGCGCCCCTTTTTACCCATAATGATTGCGGTACCGGTGTCCTGGCACATCGGCAACACGCCACCGGCAGCGATGTTGGCGTTCTTGAGGAAATCGTAGGCAACGAACTTGTCGTTATCGGATGCCTCCGGGTCGTCGAGGATTTTGCGCAGTTGCTTGAGATGCGCCGGTCGCAGCAGGTGGTTGATGTCGGTGAAGGCCGCCTCCGAAAGCGCGCGCAATGCCTCGCGCTCGATCACAAGCATGTCCTTGCCCATCACCTTCTCGATTCTGACGCCGCCGAGATCGAGCTTGCGGTACGAGGTCTTATCCGGACCGAGCGGAAACAATGATGTATGACGATACGGTGGTGGCGTCGGTGCGATAGGGGCGTTCATGGAGCCTCAAAGCGGTCGAACGTGGTGAACTGCAAACATTGGGCCTTCATACGCCTTCTCTAAAAATCCTCAACGCCGGCGCTTGCAGAATAGCCGATACTACCACTGATTGAACAAAGGTGCATTTCGGGTTATCGTTGCAATAGCTACCGGGGGCAGCGATGCGCTTCAAATCGCACAAGATCGGCGGCTACCAGGTTTTTGCCGTCAGCGGCGTCAACACAGTCTCTTTTGCCATTGATGGCAAGGATGCCGACACTGCGGGTCTGCTCGGCTTCGCGGTTGAGCGCCACGACATCCAGGAAGACGAGCGCTACTACGTGTATGGCTTCAAGGTGTTCAAGTCGGTGATTGCAAATCCCGAACCCAACACCGTGGTGAGCACTTTCGATCAGCCAATACAAAGCTTTGTGTGGGACGATTTCACCGCCAAGGACAATCACGAATACGAATATTTTTTCCACCCGCTGAAGGGCAAGCCGAAGAACATCGACCGCAGCACCCCGCCAATCCCGATCCGTGTCCGCACAGAGCCACTCTTCTCCGATCAACCTCATGATATTTTTTTCAACCGTGGCGTCGCCAGCAGCCAGGCCTACGCGCGCGAATTCCAGAATGTTCCTCCGGACGAAATCAAGCCGCCGGCCAAGAAGAAGCGGGCGTTCGAGTGGCTCAGTCGAAAACTTGACGATGCCATCTTCAGGTTCATCGACAATACAAAGCCTGGGGACACCCTGCTCTGCTGCTTTTATGAATTCCACTATCAGCCGGTAGTCGACGCTCTCGCCAAGGCGATCAAGAACGGCGTCGATGTCCACATCATCTTCGACGCCAAGAAGAACGGTAAACCTGCCACGGCCAAGAAGAAAAAGGTCGATGACTTCCCACGCAAAGTCAACTTGGCCGCAATCAAGAAAGCCAAGATCGCGGCCAAAAATCTTATTCGCCGCGAGGCCAAACCCAACAACATCCAGCACAACAAGTTCATGGTCCGGCTCGCCGGCAACGCAAAGACGCCAGCCGAAGTTTGGACCGGTTCCACCAACATTTCCGATGGCGGCATCTTCGGCCAGACCAATGTTGGCCATTGGGTCCGCGATCCAGCGGCCGCCACAAAATTCAAGGACTACTGGGACCTGCTGAGCAAAGACCCTGGTGCCAAAAAGAACGACGACCGCCCAACCGCCAGCAAGAAGAACAAGGCGCTTCGAGATGCGGTGGAAGCGATCGAGAACGTGCCTGTAAAGTGGCACGAGATTCCCGCCGGTATTACGCCAATCTTCAGTCCGCGCGGCGGCAGCGCGGTGCTCCAGATGTACGCGCAGATGAATGACGAGGCCAAGGACCTCTCGTGCATCACGCTCGCCTTCGGCATCAACAAAGAATTCAAAAACCTGCTCAAGGACAATACCGGCCTGAGCCACCTCGCCTTCCTCCTGCTCGAGAAGGAAGACAAGCCTAATCCGCGGGCCAAGGATCCTTTCGTCCCAATCAACGCGCGGAATAATGTTTACAAAGCCTGGGGTTCATATTTGCGAGACGCGCTTTACCAATGGACCCGCGAGACCAACAACCGCGCACTCAAGCTCAACACGCATGTGAGCTACATCCACTCGAAGTTCTTACTGGTGGATCCCCTTGGCTCCGATCCGATCGTGGTCACAGGCTCGGCCAATTTCAGTTCCGCCTCGACCAACGACAACGACGAGAACATGATTGTAATCCGCGGCAGCCGGCGTACCGCCGATATCTATTTCACCGAATTCAACAGGCTGTTCTTTCATTTCTATTTCCGTTCCGTCGTCGAAGCGACGAAGCGCACAGGGCATACTGCTACTGCCAGTCGCTTCCTCTACGAGACCGATGACTGGCTGACGAAATACAAGCCCGGAAGCCTGAAGCAAAAGCGCGTCGACGTCTTTACGCGAATGCAGGGCCCCGAGAGCTAATATCAAATCTTCCGAACTGTTCCTTTTTCGCCCAGCCCGCACTCCAGCGTCTTCCGGTCCCATTTCGCCAGGTCGGCCGCGGCGGCATAAGTGCTCTGCAGAAAGTCCATGAGCGCCGCATCGGGATCACCCGCTCTGCGCATTGCGGCGTAGGGCAACAGGAATTCACCCAGTTCCTTCGACCAGGCCGCATCTGCTGGCTTGACCTTCGCCGCCGAAAACCCCTCCGGCGCCGGATAGGCGTAGGAATAAAACGCGGCGTCATCGACCGGCCCACCACCTCCCCCTGGCCAGAAGCCGGCGCTCGACACCTCATGGGAATAGGCCTCCTGCGCCACCGAATCCGGCAGGTGCGGAACGCCACCGGGATGCTGCGGCGCCGGCCGCCCCGAAAACCGCGTCACGGCCAGGTCGAAACTGCCCCAGAAGAAATGCACCGGGCTCGACTTGCCGAGAAAGCCGGTACGGAAATGGCTCATCACCTCGTGCGCGGACGTCAGCACCCGAAAGAAACGTCGCGCATATTCGGGGTCGTAGGACCTGTGGACGTCGTCGTCATCGAACCGAATAGCCCCGAGGATCTCACACGGCATCGGATCAATCATGAAGAAAAGCCCCAGTTCGCTGAGGGCGATTCCCATCTCGACATAGAACGCCGCAACCGACACCGGCCGCATCGCGACTCTGCGGACATCGCCGTTGTTCAGGCGCAACCACACCACGTGCTCGATAAAGTCGAATTCGATTTCCAGACTGCCGCCCTTGCAGGGCATCGGGGAGGTCGTCAGCCCTCGCGCCGTCACGTAAAGTGCAACGTGCCACGAGTGATTGAGCCATGGCGTCAGCGCGAGCCGGGTTTTGCCGGCCACCTGTGTCCAAAGATGCAGCGTATCGCGCGTGTCCCGCCAGGCCGCCAACGGCAGTTCAGGCCAGCGATCCGCCATCGATGGCGCCATGCCACTCTCACTGAGCGTTATTTGCGACATTAAAGCGAAACACTGTAGCAAGAGTAATCCAATTGGCGTTTCGTCGTAAATGTTGCGGCCGTGGATCAGATCCACGTTGAATTCGTCGACCGGGCGCCAGCGCAGCCCGACCTGGAACCGCGGTCCGGTTATCCCGATGGCGTCCTGTCGTGCGCCCGGTTGGCCGAAGATCTCGGCGGTCACCGTCCAAACATTGTCGGGCATGCGCCAGTCGATCCCCGCGCCATAGGTTGCATAGTGTTGTTCGATATCGCGAACCCCCAGCTTCCGATCGCTGTCGGCACAAGATTGGTCTTGATCTTCGGCGCTGCGGCGGTTGCCCATTCTTCGTCAGCGCGCGCACGGCTGAATTGTGTGCTCTGCTCAACCGGGCGGAAGATATTCACCACGCAAGCCGGCGACGTTGCCGCAAGAAAATCGTGATTGCCGGCGGCCGACGCCCACGACTCGACCTTGCATGCGCCGGGTTCGCTCACTTCCGCGGTATCAACGACATAGGCAGCTCCCGCGGCGAGCGCTTCCCTGACAAGGCCGAAGCCGCAAGGGACAAGGATACGGTCGCGATCGCAATCCCTGCCGAAGCACTGGACGAGATCCGTCCCCTGCAAAATTTGTCCCAACTTATTGCGGGTCTTTTGACCTGGCCGCATAATCCGACTCGGCCCGGTTCGAGGGATGGAACCACATCTAATTACCTTTGCCATCCGGCTCGCCCGGCCATCCGTTGTGAAATTTACGGCCAATGATATTGACCTTCACTGGCCGCTGGTTTCGAAAAGAGCATGCAGAATCAACATGTCGGTGCAGGGTAAAACCCATGCGAGATGCAATCTTCATGTTGGCCCCGGTGGCGCTCGTTATATATTTTGTGGCCTATCCGGATCAGTTCAGCGCCTTCCTCAACTGGGCCGGGCAATTCCTGCACTAGTCGCATTCGCGCCGCACGGCTGACGCGCCAACCAAGGTGCGGCGGCCCAGTTCGCGCGTGTCCCCTGTCGTTACCCAAGAAAAAGCAGGCAGGCGTGATTGACGGGTGGCGTCTCATCTGCCATCCGCATCGCTCCGCTCGTCATCGTTCAGTCTGAAATGCCTCACAGATCATTCCGCATCGGCCGCTCGTTCACCGGGCTCGGTCTTTTTGCCGTCAGGCCGATCAGAAGGCGCGAGAAAATTGCCGAATATAAAGGCCCGCGCGTCACCGCCGAGGAAGCACTCCGGCTCGAGCGGCGGGGCAACAGGTATCTTTATGAAATCAATCCGCGCATGACCATTGATGGCAGCCCGCGCCGCAATATTGCACGCTACGCCAATCATTCATGCAACCCCAACACAGAGACCTATACTTATGGTGGCCGTGTCTACATACGCGCATTGCGCCGCATAAAGCCCGACGAGGAAATTACCTACGACTACGGAAACGATTATCTCAAGTACGTGATCGGACGATCGCGCTGCCAGTGCAAACGGTGCCGGAGGCGGCGCGCCCGCAAGCAGAGAGAGGCGCGTGCCGCAAAGAAACGCCGCACCGCGCGGCTGTCCCGGATGCGGCGCAGAAAGCGCTGATTTCGGCGCAATCTCCCGAACGCGCAGCCCCGCCATTCGCTTTTCGCGCTGCCTATCAATTTACGGTCATGCTAGGCATTCGCCGAAACTCGCCGGGGCCTTTCCCTTGACCGCCGATAGTCTCGAACGCGCCATGACCCGCGCCGACCGTATCCCGCTGGGCATTTTGCTCATGCTGGGTGCAACAGTGATGTTTGCGGTTTCAAGCGCTATCTCGAAATGGCAGGTCGCCGAATACTCTTTCGTCGAAGTCCTGTTCTTTCGTGCCATCGCCTCGCTGGCAACGTGCGCCGTCCTGATCCTGCCGCGGACCGGTCTCAAGGTGCTCCGCACGAACCGCCTGCGCGATCATCTCGGCCGCAGCGCGACGCAGGCAACGGCACAGAGCCTGATCATCATCGCTTTCGGATTGATGCCGCTGGCAGGCGCCGTCGCCATTAATTTCTCCTCGCCGCTCTTCGCGACCTTATTTGCGGCAATCTGGCTGAAGGAAAAGGTGGGTCTTGCCCGCATGGCAGCACTGGGAGCCGGCTTTCTCGGTGTCATGCTCGTTGCCGCTCCCGGCGCCGACAGCTTTCGTCTCGGCGCCATGTTCGCGCTTGCTAATGCCATATTGTTCGGCAGCGTGACCGCGGCCGTGCGCGGCATGACGACGACCGAGTCGGCCGAAACGCTCACCATGTACCAGATGATTTTCCTCGCCTTGTTCTTCACATTGGCGCTGCCGTTTGCCTTCACCTGGCCTACTCCCCTCGATGCAGGAGCCTTGATCGCCAACGGCGTGATCAACGCCGTCGGCCAATACTGGTGGACCCGCGCGCTCTCGCTCGCTCCACCGTCCGCGGTGGGCCCATTCTATTATTTCATGCTGGTATGGTCGGCGGCCCTTGGCTTCTTCTTCTGGGGAGACGTACCGACACTGGCGTTGCTCGGGGGTTCGGCGATCGTGGTGGGATCCGGCCTGTTCCTGCTCTGGCACGAGACCGCCAAAAAGCCCCTGGCCGTCGACGAGTCCTTGTAATCAGCACCTTCCAGGAGAACACCGATGAGCCTGAATATCCGCCGCGTCGTCACCGGGCACGATAGCCAGGGGCGCGCAAAAGTGCTGATCGACGAACCGGTCAAGAACGTCACATCGCAACGTCCGGGCGCACTTTACAGTGTGATCTGGTCCAGCGAGGGATTTCCGGTCAACAACGACGGCGATGTCGATCCGTCCGGCAAAAAGATCGGAACGACGATTCCGAACGGAACGGTGTTTCGCATCGTCAGCTTTGGCCCCGGTGTCACCCCGCGAAACCACCGCACCGATTCGATCGATTATGCCGTTGTCATGTCCGGCGAGATCGACATGGACCTCGACGGCACGACCGTCCACCTCAGGGCCGGCGATGTGCTCGTGCAGCGCGGAACGATCCACAACTGGATCAACAAGGGCACCGAGCCTTGCGTGATTGCATTCACGCTTGTATCGGCCAAGTCGGTAACCGCCGGCGGCAAGACGCTCGCGGCCCAGGGATAAAGAGCGATCAGCGATCCAATTCCGGATAGTGCCGGAAAATTCCCATCTCGTTGAATGCGATCCGGCGCGGTGACGTGGTGTACGCCTTGATGCCCGGCCGCAGTACAACCCTGTCATGGACGGATACGACGCCCGGCACCTTTCGCTCGACGTCCTTTATTGCTCCCGGGAAGGCGTAGCGCAGCCCTTCGACCAGCTGAAACATCGACAGGTCTGCATAGCTCGCTTTACGGCCGAGCAGGTAAGGTCCACCGCTCTTCCTCAGTACGGACTCGAAATAGCCTAGATATTTCGGCGCGCGCTCATCAAGAAAATTTCCCGTGTAACGTTGCGCTTCCGGCTTCTGATCCTCGTAATAGAGTCCGGAACCGACCGGATGATGCGTGTCATGGATTTCTTTCACGAAATCGGTGACCGTCAGCTGAAGCTGGTGAAGCCACAAACGCCCGGCCTCATCGCGGGGAGCAAGCTTCAGGCGAGGTCCGAGATAAAAAAGAATGTTGGCGACCTGTGCGATCACCAGCTTGCCGGCCTTCAGAAACGGCGGCGCGAACGGCGGATGCTTGTCGCGGCCGCCTCTCATGATCGCAAACATGCGTTCCATGCCGCCCGATCTGCGGGCCACGTCGTCATAGGCGGCACCAGCATCCTCGAGTGCAAGGCGCACGAATTCGCCGCGCCCCTGGATTTCCGGCCAGTAGAACAGTTGATAACGCATGACAACACCGATTGCGGGGCGCCGTGCCTGCGGTTACCGCAGGCACCGGCACAGCATCAATTGAAGCAAAACGACACTGATCGGGGCAAGCCCGGCCAGCGTCGTTTCGTTCCCGGATCAGTCTAGCGCGCGTGGACGAGCCGCACACCCTGCATGCCACCGACGACACAATTGCGGCCCGCAGCTTTCGCCTCATAGAGCCGCTTGTCGGCAATTTCGAAGAGCGTTTCATAGTCCCTGCCATCGCGCGTGCAATGGCCGATGCCAATACTGACCGTGAGACGGCCCTCGGCATGGCTCCCTCCGGCCGCGACGCGCCCACGGATACGCTCGGCCAGCGCCCACGCGTCGTCGATATTGAGGCCATCGGCAATAACAACAAATTCCTCGCCGCCAAACCGATACGTGAAATCAGACGTGCGCGCGGTCGCAATCACGTCCAGCACGATACGCTTGAGGATTACGTCGCCGGCGGCATGACCGAAACGATCATTGAATTCCTTGAAGTGATCGATATCGATCAGCAGCAGCGCCAGCTGCCGGCCTGCCGCGGCGGCATGCTCGACGGCCCGGCGGCCGTGCACCTCGAGTGACTGGCGATCGAGAGCACCGGTGAGGGCGTCGCAGCCCGTGCGCGCCAACAGGTTTTCGTAGCGCTCCCGGTAGGTAAGCGTATCGAATACGTCCCATATACGCGGAGCGTCGGTGCGCCGCCTGAGCGGCCTCTCGATGTAGATCAGATAGACCCCGGCAAGGATCGTATAAAGTGCGACCGCCGCCATTTTTGCGAACCACCCGCCAACCAACACGTCGAGACCGGCGCCGGTGAGCATATGCAGACCGGCGAAAAATGCCGCCTGATCAAATGTGAGCACAAGCGCGCCGCACATGGCCAGGCGCGGAAAAATGTGATCACCGAACCAGGTCCGCGAACGCTCGTAGAGCAGGATGATGAGGATGCAATCGAAGAACAGTATTGCCGTTCCCCACACCATGAGCGCGCCCATTTCGTTCAGGAAGGCAAAGTCGGCGGCGCGGCCGGGCGCGAGCGCGACCAATGTGTGATGGCGCATCACGAAGGCAAGCGCGAACAACAAGACATTGCCGAACAGAAGGCCGTAGATCGGTTGCCGCACGACCACCGCATCCTCGCGGATATAGAGGAGTAGCAGCAGCATCAGCTTGCCGGTAAAGAGCACCGTCGAACCTGGCGAACTGACAATGTTGAACGGCAGCGAGATGTAAAGGATGCTGGCGAGATAGGTTTCGAGGAAATGCATGACCCCGAGCGCACAAAAAAAAGCACCCAGGCCGATGCGGGTGCGAGCGCGCAGTAAAGCCGAGAGCGCCAGAAAATAAAGGAGCGCGTCTCCGATAAGGAGCAATACATTTCCGAGCTGCGGCATCGTCTCGTGTCGCTTCACACCGTCAGATGCGGCGTGAGAGCTCCCCCACTGCGTGTCCCCCGAACACGTTTAGAAAACCAAGCCCGTCAGAATCGTCCTAAACCGATACCACGGCCACTTTGTGTAAAAAAGCAGAAACGCCGGCGGAGTGAGATATTTTCACACTCCGCCGGCGTTGTTTTTTGCGCAGTCCGCTTAGTTCACTGCGAAGCAGTACATCAGACCATCGCCGCCGGTGCTACGCAGGTCGGCCTGCGAGCACCCGCCATCCGCTCCGCGCGACGGGTGCGAGGAATTCCACGATTTCTGCGGAGGATCTTCTGACAAGCCCGTGCGATCAGCGTGGCCAACCATCGCGGTACCCTGTGAACTGCTCGTCCAGTTCCTGCAAGTGCGATCCTGACCGTCGGGGAACGCCGTGCCATCCGCCTGCGAACCAGTGAGTATGTCGTGGCGATTTGGCGTGTCCCCGCGCCCGTTGTTGACGTCACCCTTCTCGGTCAGTGCCGTCTGCTTGGTCAGGTTATTGGTTCCGTGCAGTTCGGCGACATCCTTCGCGATGGTCACGCCTTTGGCATTCATCCACGGTCCCTTGCCGATGCGGTCGCGTGCGTTTACGGCTCCCGCGCCCTGCGTCGACAGATAGGCATGCCAGGTCTTCGCACCGGCGCCAACGGCACTCGCAAGCTGCTGGCAATGACGATCGGCGCCGGCGAGTCCGCCAAGGTCCGCACCCTTGCCCGGCCCAACGCTTGTGACGAAGAACGACATATTCGCTTGTTGAGCGTATGCCGGACCCCCGCAAAGCAGCGCGACGCATGCTGCCAGCGGCACGCCAATTCGAACAACCGTCATGAAATACCTCCCGGATGTCGGCGGAGACCCCGCGTCTCTGCCATCGCGAGAGCCAAACACCACCGCCGACAGCGTATTCCTGCGATCACGTGTCCTTGATGACGCGCCCCAGGTTCAGGATTTTCCCGAGTACTGTGCGTCCGTCACCGGTTCGAGCCAGGTGACGTGCTCGCCCCCTTGAGCTTCCTGCATTGCTATATGTTCGAGCGCGTGCTCCGCGGTCGCTCCGTGCCAGTGTTTTTCACCCGGCGGGATCCAGACCGTGTCGCCAGCTCGGATTTCGCGTATCGCGCTGCCCCAGGTCTGCACACGACCAATGCCCGACGTCACAAACAAAGTCTGGCCGAGGGGATGGGTATGCCAGGCCGTACGTGCGCCCGGCTCGAAGCGAACCCAGGCGGATCGGATGCGCGCCGGATCGGGTGCCTGAATGATAGGATCCTGCCAGACTGTTCCTGTAAAGCTCGGCGGCCCCATCCGGCGAGAGGGACGCGATCCACAAGCAATAATATCCATGCTGATTTCTCCCCTGTCGGCTGCAGTGTCCTGCGTCTGACCATTCGAATGCAATACTTTAAAAGCGACACTTTAAATGTGCCGATATAAAAAGCCCGGCGTTCCCGCCGGGCTTCGATTTCAATGTCAATTGCCGCTAAAGCTTAGGCCGGCTGCAAATTGCCGGCGGCCTGCTTGCCGCGCTCGGTGACGACTTCGAAGCTGATCTTCTGACCTTCGACCAGCGAGCGCATACCGGCGCGCTCTACCGCCGTGATGTGCACAAACACATCCTTCGAGCCATCGTCCGGCTGAATAAAGCCGTAGCCCTTTTGCGTATTGAAAAATTTCACAGTTCCGACAGGCATCAAGAGTTTCCTTTCACGCTTCCTGTTGAACGCCCACGCGTCATCGCGTTGGCGGTCACAAGCCAAGTTTTTGGGAGTTCACTTGAGGCGCAGCCCAAAACCAGGAGCGTGGCAGCAAGTTGAGGCCGAAAACCAGGTTGCGGGCGGGCACATAGACGGATTTCGATGCAACGTCAACGGTTCAGGGTGCAATCGGCGGTATCGGATAACGTTTTATGAATTTGTAAAGGCTAGTTGTTACAGTTTCACGCACGGGGCGGCAGCAATTAACAAAGACTGAATGCCCTAACGCCACCCGTTGCAATGTGGCGTCCGCGAGGTGAGATGAGAGGGGATAAACGAAAGGCAAGGCGGCACCGACTGCGCCGCAATGCATGGGTCATGCTCGAAGCGGATCAGCGCTGCGAGTGCGTGATTACCAATATCTCGGACCGCGGCGCCCATATCAACGTCGCCGATTCACATGCTCTCCCCGACAGCTTCATATTGCTACTGGCCGAGAATGGCGCGACGCGTCGCCGCTGCCGGGTGATCTGGCGCAAGCCGCGTGAGATCGGCATAAAATTCGATTCGTGGCTGGACGAACGGATACGCGCCGGCGTCAAGCCAAAGATCGACGCCGGCACTGCTGCCGAAGAAACCAGAGAACCAGAAAAAGTCTGACGCCTTACGTTTGCTGAATGGCGGAAAGCAACCAGTCGCCGCCACGCGCGCGCATGAACGTCCACAATTCGGTGACCTCGCCGGCCTCCCCGCCTTCAAGAGGGCGTCCGCTAGCCCGATCGATCATGCGATCGGTCAGCGAAAACCGCATCGCGACGGTCGCGAATTCGACAGCACCTTCGCGCCAGGCCTCCGCAAGGTCGCCCTGCTCGAGCCGCACATTGTCAACTTTGTTGACGACGCCATGGCTGGCATTCTCCGCAAGCTGCTCCGAAAAATATGACAACATCTCCGGTGTCACCTTGGCGCGCAGCGCGTTGATGTCTTCCGCCGAGTAGGCAGACTGAATTTCACCGAGCAGGCGTTCGAAAGCGTCGTAGTCCGACTTGCCGATCACAAGCGGTTCGCCAGCCGGAGCATTGCTGCCGAACATGCCGCCAAGACCACTGAAGGAATGACCGGTGACGGGATGCGCGGCCGCGTAAGCGGGCGCCGGCATGTTTCTCCGCTGCCACCATGCAAACAATAGTCTCGCCACGATTACGATCAAAACGACCTGCAGCACGAGACCGAGGATGGAGGCAAAGCCGGCCATGCCACCGAAGAATCCGTGTCCGAACAGCAGGCCAAAGAGACCAGCGCCGAGAAAGCCCGCTGCGAGCCCGCCCAGCAATCCGCTGCCGAAGAAGCCCGGCCGCCCTGATGCCTGCCCAACCGTGCCGGCCTTGCTCGGCTGCGTTACGCTTCGCTGGATCGGAGCCGCGGTATTGGGCGCCGTACGGGTAGCCGGCGGCGCCGAGAACGTCCGCATGCCTCGGCTTCCACCCGAGAACCCGCCGCCGGCGCGGGCATTGGCATCGGCGGCAACGAGAACGAGCGCCGCTGCAATCGCGGCAAGGGCAATCAGGAAGCGGCGTCGAAGCATCGCGTTGTCTCCCCCAGAAAACATAGCGCGCCTAGAATATGTATGCGCCGGCTGATTTGTAAGGGGCGGGAAACCAGCAATATCGCGGCAAATTTGCGCAGGTCGATCACGGGAATGTTCTTGACCGCCAGGAACATGCCGCCCGTCAGAGGCTTCTTCTCTTGGAGGCCGGCCGATGAAAAGTTTGCTTGCCGTTCTTTTGGCTCTCACGACGACCGCCGCAATCGCGAAACCGTCGCCGGTCGACCCCGTCCGTTCCGCAAACCCGATTGCGCTCCCGCGCGCGAGCGCCGAATTCGGTATCGGACCCGCAAGTGCCCCGCCCGAGCGCAATTATTTTTACGTGCCGGACTCGGATTCCCGCCGGGGACTTTATCTCTGCCGGGTTGAACCGAGCATTTTCGCCAAGGTGCGTCTGACTCAATCCTGCAAATAGCCCGGACTGCATGGTGCCCGCCGCGGGAACTTAGCCGCGAGAGAAACGTTGTTGCGGCGAACTTTGGCAACCACGGCTGCGGCCGCTGCCGCACCGCAAGCGATGGGGCGAAACTATGCTCGGTACAATCCTCGTTATTCTGCTCATTCTTATATTGATCGGCGCGATCCCGCGCTGGCCATACAGCGCCGGGTGGGGCTACGGGCCGTCGGGAATCGTCGGCGTGGTGTTGATCGTCGTGCTCATTTTGGCCCTGACCGGCCGCGTGTAGCGACGATCATTGCAGCAGGGTCTTTTTCACTTCTGCAACAAGCTGCTTGAGGGTGAAAGGCTTGGCAAGGAAGGCATACTCCTGACTTGGCAGGTTTTTGCTGAAAGCTTCTTCAGCGTAGCCGGACACAAAAATAATCTTTACATTCTGGTCGCGCCGACGCAGCTCTTTGAGCAACGTCGGCCCGTCCATTTCGGGCATGACCACGTCTGACACCACCAGGTCGACATGTCCGTGCTTCTCAAATGCCTCGATGGCCTCAAGACCGTTGCTGGCCTCAAGCACCGTATAGCCGCGCGATGTGAGACCGCGCGCGTTCAGGGCCCGCAGGCCGTCCTCGTCCTCGACGAGAAGGATTGTGCCCTGCCCCGTCAGGTCTGCGGTGGCGGCCCGAGCCATCGAGTCGGCCGCCGACATGGCGCCGGCGATGGCCGGCGCGTCCACGGCCGGAATTTGCGTCAGCACTTCCTCCGCGCCCGGAACGTGTCTTGGCAGGAAAATGCGGAACGACGTCCAGCCGGCCTCGGAGTCAGCGTAGATAAACCCGCCCGTCTGCTTGACGATGCCATAGACCGTCGAAAGCCCGAGGCCGGTGCCTTTCCCCACTTCCTTGGTGGTGAAGAACGGTTCGAAGATCTTGTCGATGATCTCCGACGGAATGCCCGTGCCGGTGTCGCTTACCTCGACCAGCACGTAGTCCGCCTTCGGCATGCCTTTGTAGTCATACTTTTCGCACTCATCGGCAGCAACGTTCATGGTCCGCACGGTGAGTTTGCCTCCATCCGGCATGGCGTCGCGGGCATTGACCACAAGGTTCACGATCACCTGTTCGAATTGCGAAATGTCCGCCTTCACCGGCCACAGGTCGCGCCCGTGCACGATCTCAAGCGCCACTTTCTCCCCGATGAGACGCTTGAGCAGCATGCCGAGATCGCCGAGGGTTTCGCCAAGATCGAGCACCTGCGGGCGTAATGTCTGTTTGCGCGAGAATGCCAGCAGCTGGCGCACAAGCGCCGCTGCGCGATTGGCGTTCTGCTTGATCTGCATGATGTCTTTGAAGGACGGGTCAGTCGGCTTGTGCGCATTGAGGAGGAAGTCGGTCGCCATCATGATGGCGGAGAGCACATTGTTGAAGTCGTGTGCAATGCCACCGGCAAGCTGCCCGACTGATTCCATTTTCTGCTGCTGCTGAATCCGGTTCTCGAGCGTGCGTTGTGCAGTTGTCTCAAGCGCGTAGACAATCGCAGCCTCGCCGTCGCGGTCCTCCTCATCGACCGCCAGCACGAAGAAATTCGCCCACCGCTCCGCGCTGCCTGTCAAGGCGGCTTCGACCGGAGCAATATCACTCTGCCCCTCGGCGGCCTTGCGGATCGCGGCTTCGAGCACCGAACGGTCGCGCGCAACAACCACCGAAAGGATCGAGCGGTCGTCGCTTTTGAGAAAATCCTCGAACGCACTCGCGAAGCGCGCATTGCTGCGGGCGATCCGGCCGGTTTTGTCGACGGTCGCAATGGCCATGGGTGTGTTCTGAAAAAATCGCATGAAGCGCACTTCGGCCGCGCGCTGCGGATCGCTGCCGTCGCCCCTTGCCCGATTGAGCACGAGCGTGCGGGACGCCCCCGCCGCGCCATCGGCACCGAAAGCGACTTTGTGGAACAGCCGCACGGGCACCGGCTTGCCGCCGCGCGTTTTGAGATCGAGATCGAGAACTTCTGTCTTTACTTCGCCGGGCGCTGCAGTGAACGTGGTAAGCAGCGCCGCCCCTTCTCCCGCCACGATATCGCCGAGCTTGAGCGAGCCGGCGCCGACCTGCGCAAGATCGTGGTCAAGCCATGATGCCAGAGTCGCATTCAGATAGACGATGTCGCCTGCGACATCGACGGAGAAAAACCCAGCCGGCGCATGGTCGAGATAATCGATGGCGTACTGCAACTCCTGAAATACATTTTCCTGGCGTTCGCGGTCGCGCGTGACATCGGCGATCGACCATACGGTCATGCGCGCGTCGCGACGCCTCGCTCCGAGCGGCCGCACACGCATCCGTAGCCAGCGGGCGCTTCCTCCGGCGGCCCCGGTTATCCTCACCTCTTCGTGCAGGCGCCGTCCCTCGCGCGCCGCTTTAAGAAGTCGGTAGATCGATTCCGAAACGTCCGGGTCACCGATGAACACGCGCTCGATCGGCCGGACGTCGCGCATATCGGTCGCGCCGGTCAAATCGAGATAGGTTGCGTTTGCATAGACGACGCGGCCGCTCTGGTCGGTCACGAGAAGCCCGTCGAAGGCACCGTCCACTACCGACTTGAGCAGGGGATTACCCTGGTCCTTACCCGGGAATTTCACGATGCCCGCCGCCAAGGCGAACAAGGCAAACACGCCGATTGTTCCGAGTATGGCAAGCAGCGTCAGGACATAGGCTTCCACATAGTCGCGGTCGACCAAAATCAGTCCAGCCGCCGCGCCAATCAGCGCCAAGGCGACCAGCAGCAGCAGAATGATTGAGCTTCCGCCCGCCGCTACCTGGCTCTTGTCGAAAGCCTTGCGCTCGTGCCCTGCTGAACGGTCTGCCATTTGCGCTGACGGATCGTGACCTGCCATAGCCCCTGAGTGCCTTAAGGCGCCCTATCCGCGCAAGAGCCAGCCGGGGCAATTCCCTGCATTTAGATCTTTAGCGTCTGAGCGACGCCGCCCGGCGAAGCCGCATCACATAGCCAATGACCTCTGCCACGGCTTTGTAGTGCTCGGGCGGAATCTGCTGATCGATTTCCACGGTGGCATGCAAGGCGCGCGCAAGCGGTGGATTTTCGACGATCGGAACAGAGTGCTTGCCGGCAACCTCCCTGATCTTCAGGGCCAGTGCGTCCACGCCTTTTGCAACGCACACCGGCGCGTCCATCCCGCGTTCGTATTCAAGAGCGACGGCGTAGTGTGTCGGGTTTGTAATGACGACCGCCGCCTTCGGGACCGCAGCGATCATGCGTCGGCGCATCCGGATCTGCCGGACCTGTTTCATCTTGCCCTTGATCGCCGGATCGCCTTCCGACTGCTTGAATTCTTCCTTCAACTCCCGCAGGGACATTTTCTGCCGCTCGTACCACTGCCGGTATTGGAACAGGTAGTCGGCAGCCGCCACAAAGGCGAGCATGGCGACGACTGCCCCGAGCATTTTGAGCGCAAGAGTCAGAGAGACCGGTATCACCGCGGCGACGTCGCTGCGCGTTAGAGCTTCCAGCCGTCCCCGCTCAGGCCACATCAACACCGTCATGACCGTGCCGACGACTGCCAGTTTGACGAGCCCCTTTGTCAAATTGGCCAGGGATTGTCTGGAGAAGATGCGATTGAGGCCCGCGAGCGGAGAAATCTTGGAAAGCTTTGGTGCCAGGGTTTGATAGGACCACACGAGGCGATGCTGGATGATGTTGCCGCCGATCGCCGCGAGAATCAGAACCAGGAACGGAACAGCCACTGCCGCAACCATCTCGCCGCCGATTTTCTGAAACAAGCGGGGCAATGCCGGTCCATCCACGCTGATGTCGTAGGAATTGGCGATGAGCCCGCGCATCGTGGTCGCGAGGTCTTTGCTCATCGACCCCGAGAAGGCCATCAACACGAGCGTGGCGCCGGCAATGACAAACCAGGTGTTCACCTCCTGGCTTTTGACCACATCGCCGCGCTTGAGTGCCTCTTCGAGCCGCTTCTGTGTTGGTTCTTCTGTTTTGTCGAATTCGCCGTGTTCTTCCGCCATGTAAGGCCCCCGTCAGATACGCGGAGCGAGGTCGGAGAGAACGCCGTTGAGATAGTCGACAAACGTGCCCATCATCGTGCCGATCACCACCACAAGAAGCAGAAGCCCGAGAATGATGGACAGCGGCAACCCGATGAAGAAGACCTGCATCTGGGGAATGAGGCGCGACAATATTCCGAGACCGAGATTGAACAGCAGCCCGAACACGAGAAACGGCGCGGACAGCTGAATACCTATGCGAAACGCCGTCGCAACGATGCGGGTTATGTGCTGCGCCGCATCGCCCATCAGGGGCAATTCGCCCGGCTGAAAAATCGCGTAGCTGTCGTTCATGGCCGCGATCACGAGGTGATGCAGGTCGGTGGCGAAAACGAGCGCTACGCCGAGCACCGTCAGGAAATTCCCGACCAGAAGGCCCTGCTGGCCCTGCGTCGGGTCAACGGCGGTGACAAACCCAAGCCCAAGCTGCTGGGCAACGACGGAGCCCGTGACCTGCAGTGCGGAAATTGCGATCCTAGCTGTCAGTCCCAGCACCGCGCCGACGACGATTTCCTGGAAAAGAAGCACCAGGACGGGCCCGATTGCGCTGAGATCGATCGTATAGGCCTTCTGATGTGCGGGCAGAATAATCGCCGTAAGCACCAGCGCGATGCCGAGCCGCACGCGCGACGGCATCGTCTGCTCGCCGACACCGGGCAGCAGCATCACCATCGTGCCGACGCGTGCAAAAGCGAGCAGAAATGCGGCCGCAAGCGCCGGCAAGAATGAGATGTCGACCCGCATCGGGCCTAACCGCTGACAATGCGTGCGGCGATACGCAGCATCTCGGCGTGCAGCTTTTCCGCCATGAATGGCAGCGCAATCATTAACGACAGAAAGATGGCGAGGATCTTCGGCACGAAAGCAATGGTCATCTCCTGGATCTGCGTGAGGGCCTGCAGGAGAGAAATAGCAACGCCGACGGCCAGGCCGACCAGCATCACGGGGCTTGCGACGACGATAAGCGTCACGATGGCGTCGCGGGACACGTCGAGAACTTCAGGGCCCGTCATGTCGTTACAACCTAGATCGGCATCTTCATGATGTCTTCGTAGGCCTGTATCACGCGATCACGCACGGCAACCACCGCATCAATCGCGACCTCGGTCTCGGAAACCGCCGTGACGACGTCGACAAGATTGCCTTTTCCGTTCGCGGCCGCGCGCGTCTGGGCGTCGGATTTTCGCCCCATCTCAACGACCGAGCCGACCGCGTCTTTGAGCATGGACGCGAAGCTCGTTTCGCCCTTCGCCTCCACGGGCGGCCGGATGACAGCCAATGAGGATGAATCGGACGCAATACGCGCAACACTGGCATAGGCGCTGGCGGCGGCGAGCGGTGAAGCCATTGTAAGTGTGCCTTTCAGGTTTTGAGGATATCGATCGTGCGCTGGATCATGCGCCGCGTTGCGCTGATCACATTGACGTTGGCTTCATAGGAGCGCTGAGCCTCGCGCATATCCATCATTTCAACGAGTGAATTGACGTTTGGGTATTTGACATTGCCGTTGCTGTCGGCAGCGGGGTGTCCCGGCTCATATTTCAACCGAAATGCCGAGCTGTCGGTTTTCACTTTGCCCAGCTCGACGACCTGAGCGTCGAGCGTCCGATCAAGCTCGCTGCGGAAGGTGGGAATCTTGCGGCGATACGGATCGGCACCCGGCCGCTGCGGTGTCGAATCGGCGTTGGCGATATTTTCCGAAATGATCCGCATGCGGCCAGCCTGGGCCCGCAGGCCCGATGCGGCGATGGTGAGTGTCTTGATGAAATCCAAAGCTGTCCTCCTCAGCAGCGTGACACGCGTTTAGCGCTTGCCGAGCGCTGTCTTGATGAGATTGAGGCTGCGGGTGTAGAGCGCGGTTGCTGTCTGAAAGTCCATCTGGTTGGCAGCAACCTTCATCATCTCCTCTTCAAGATTGATGGCGTTGCCGGCCGGGCGCACTTCGTAGACAGGCGCGTTTTTATTCGGGAACGGCGATTGGCTCAGGCCGACGCCTTCCATGTGATTGCTGGCGGTGCGCGTGAGCGTTATTCCGGGTACGGTAGTCGGAGCAATAAGCGGCGGATCATCGAATTTCAGCGGTGCGAGATCCCGGCCCCGAAAGTGCGGCGTGTCGGCGTTCGCAACATTGTCCGCGAGGACCCGCTGGCGCGCCTGTGACCAATCGAGCCGGGTACGCAACATGGATAGGATTGGAATATCGGTGATGCCCATAACCCCCGCCTCCACCGCAAACGCCCCCAGCGCACTACCGCCGCGCTAGGCAGACTTTGCCGGGTGTATGGTTAATGGCCGGTAAAAGCAGGCGGCATCGCTGGTTGCACCTGGTTACACCTGGGTTCGCCTGCCCGCCTGAACGGCCGCAAACCGCAGCCGACCCGTAAATTGCCACTTTATTTGTTAATGCTCTGTTAGTATTCAGGGCGGCAAATAGTGCCTAGCGGCATTAACCATTCGGGCGATTCTCACCCGAGTTAGCGGCAAAAACGGAGCGCATTGATGTTCGAGAGCTTGTTCGGCGGCGAGATGCCGTTGGCCGCCCGCTTCTTTATAGCCTTTCTGGTGGTGCTTGCGCTTATCGGCCTCACCGCGTGGCTGGTGCGGCGCTTTGGAGCAAACCGGCTCGGAAATGCTTCGCGCGGACGGCAGCCTCGGCTTGCCGTGATCGACGCGGCAACCGTCGATGGACGGCGGCGCCTGGTCTTGATTCGCCGCGACAATGTCGAACACCTTCTGATGATCGGCGGGCCGAGCGACCTGGTCGTCGAGCCCAATATTGTGCGCGCGGTTTCTGCCCGCGATGTTCCGCGTGACCAGGCGCGCGGCGCGCCTACCGGAGAGACAGCAGCGCGTCAGGCGCCGACAATCGAAAACGGATGGCCTCTGCAACCTGCGACCGAGCCGGCGCTTGCGTCACGCCCCTACCGATCCCCTCCGACCGAAGAGCCTTGGCTCGCGCCTGAACCCGGCGCGCGGCCGAGGCCCGCCGACAGCCTCACCGGCCTTGCCGGCGAATTGTCGACGCGTCTCAATCCCCCTGACACGGCGACACCCCCCGTCCGCACGGAGGCGCCCGCGCGAACCCCGATTTCTGCGCACGAGCCGGCCGCACAGGCCGATCACAATCTCGCTGAGATGGCTCACCAGCTTGAAGCGGCTTTGCGGCGCGCCCCGGTCCCGGAAGGCCGGCCCCCGGTCACCGATCCGTTGGCTGCCCCTGGCAAGGGCGCTGACCCCACCGCGCGTCCGCAACAGCGTGAATTGCGGGCGCGCGTCGAGCCTAAATTCGAATCGAAGCCTGAGCCAAAATTCGACTTCAAACCCGAGACTCGCACCGAGCCACCGGCGACGCCCGGCAAGAACCTGTACGAGAACCTCGAAGAGGAGATGGCCAGTTTGTTGGGCCGTCCTCCAGGAAAATCGTGACAGGCGCTTCCGACCGCCGTGTCCGTCTGGTGACGGTGGCGGTCGGGGTAGCAGGGATCCTCGCAGGGCTGACGGCAACCGCGTCCGCGCAGGATATCAGCGTCAACTTCGGACAAGGTAACGGCCTGACCGAACGCGTGGTCCAGCTGATCGCGCTGTTGACGGTACTTTCGCTGGCACCGTCGATCCTCGTCATGATGACGTCGTTCACCCGCATCGTCGTCGTGCTGTCACTGCTGCGCACCGCGCTTGGCACTGCGACGGCGCCCCCCAATGCCGTCATCGTCTCGCTGGCGCTGTTTCTGACCGCATTTGTCATGGGGCCGGCGCTCCAGCGCACTTACGACACAGGGATTCGGCCGCTGGTAGCCAACGAAATCACGCCCGAGCAGGCCTTCGAGCGCGGCTCGCAACCGCTTCGTGCCTTCATGCAGAAGAATGTGCGCGAGAAAGACCTGAAGCTGTTCGTCGACATGGCCAAGGAAGCCGAACCGGCCAAGCCCGAAGACCTCTCGCTGCGCGTGCTGGTGCCGGCCTTCATGATTTCAGAGCTCAAACGGGCCTTTGAAATCGGGTTTCTCCTGTTCCTGCCCTTCCTGATTATCGACCTGGTGGTGGCATCGGTCCTGATGTCCATGGGCATGATGATGTTGCCGCCCGTGGTCGTCTCGTTGCCGTTCAAGCTTATTTTCTTCGTGCTGGTCGATGGCTGGAGCCTGGTTGCCGGCTCGCTGATCCAGAGCTACGGCTCGTAGCCACAGGTTAAATGATTGCGTGGCGTACCTTGGCTGACACCCATTCACTGACGACCACGGTCGCAATGATGACGAGCAGCATCAGCGAGACCTGCGTCCAGTAAAGCTGCGTTATTGCGGCGTTGAGCTCCAGTCCGATGCCACCGGCACCGACAAGGCCAAGCACTGTCGACTCGCGAATATTGATATCCCAACGAAACACCGAAATGCCGGCGAAGGCGGGCAGCACCTGCGGTACAATTCCGTAGGAAGTCACCTGCGCTCCCGATGCTCCGGTTGCCCGCACAGCTTCAACCTGACCCTCGTCGATCTCCTCGATTGCCTCATAGAGCAGCTTGGCGCAAAAGCCGATCGATCGCAGCGCGATGGCGATGATTCCGGCAAACACACCCGGACCGATGATGGTGACAAGCATCAGGGCCCAGATCAGCGCGTTGATTGACCGCGATGAGACGATGATGAACAGCGCGATCGGCCGCACGAGACCGATACTCGGCGTCGTGTTGCGTGCAGCACAGTAGGCAACCGGGATTGCGAGCAGCACCGCAACGAACGTGCCGACGGTCGCAATGTTGATAGTGTCCCAGATCGGCCGGCCAAGCGCCCGGATATAAGACCAATCCGGCGGCACCATTCGCACGGCGAGGTCGCCTGCCTGCTGCGGCGCGTCCCACACGAACGCCCAGATGGTCTTTTCGGAAATCATCTGGAAGCATCCGATGAACAGCGCAGCAGCAAACAGCCAGCCGGCCCAGACGAACAACTGGGCGCGCCGCTCACGCCGCTGCCAGGTTCGTCCTCGTGCCGGGATTGTGGTCACTATTGCACCCACCGCCGCAGATATCCGGAGCCGTATTCGCACAACATGACGATTCCTATGATCACAAGGATAATCGCAGCAGCGGAATCAAACTCGTAGCGGTCGAATGCGGTGTTGAGCGTCGCGCCAATGCCGCCTCCACCGACAATGCCGATCACTGCTGACTCGCGAAAATTGATGTCGAAGCGATAAAGGCCAAGTCCGATCATGCGCGGCATCACCTGTGGTTGCACACCATAGTTGATCCACTGCAGCCAACTCGCCCCCGAGGCGCGAACCGCCTCGGCCTGCGCCGGATCCATGTCTTCGATATCTTCAGCAAGCAACTTGCCGTAGAAGCCAATGGTCGCAAAAGAGAGTGTTACAAAGCCGGCGAATGGCCCAAATCCGAAAAGCTTGACGAAAAAAATTGCGAGGATGACTTCCTGGAAACTGCGCGACACGGCAAGTACCGCGCGGCAGAAATAGTAGATCGGCACCGGCGCGATGTTTTTTGCAGCCCCGATGCCGACCGGAATCGACATCGCGATCCCCAGCACGGTCGAAACCACTGTCATCCAAAGACTTTCGGAAATTCCTTCTGCAATCTCTTGCCATCGGCTGACAAAATCAGGGGGGAAAAACGCACCAACAAACGCGGCGCCGCGCGGAAGCCCCTCCCACACGCGACTCCAGTTGACCGGGGTCGTCTGAGTTACCAACGCCAGATAGACGACGACACCGGCAATCAGCGTCCAACGCAGCCAGGCCGATTTGATCAGCGGCGGTTTTTTCCAGGCGCGCGGGACGACTGCAACGCTCATCTGTATCTACGTCAGCCCGGCCAAGCGGTCGCGGTCGAGGCGCGGGACATCGAACGGCACCACATTGTCGGCTTCCTCCGGTGATTCCTCGTCGACTTTGCGGATGGTTGCGGACCAATCTTCCTCGCCGTAGATCGACGTAAGCACTGCCGGTGTGAGCTTGTCGGGCGGACCGTCATAGACAATCTCGCCGAGCCGCAGACCGACAATGCGCTCTGCAAACATCTGCGCCAACATCACATCGTGTATATTGATAATCGCGGAGAGCTTGCGCTCGCTGCATAATTCCCTGATGAGCCGCATGATCTGCCGCGACGTTTTTGGATCGAGCGATGCCGTCGGCTCATCGACCAGAAGCAGTTCGGGGTTCTGAATCAAGGCGCGGCAAATGCCGACACGCTGGCGCTGACCTCCGGACAGTTCGTCGGCGCGTTTATCCACCATGTGATCGAGGCCCACACGCGTAAGCAGGCGGAATGCTTCGTCGATATCGGATTGCGGAAAGCGCCGGAGCCAACTTCGCCAGAAACCGACATAGCCAAGCCGGCCGGTGAGCACATTTTCCATCACCGTCAGGCGCTCCACCAGCGCATATTCCTGGAAGATCATGCCCATGCGGCGGCGGGCGCGCCGCAATTCGGCGCTGCCGAGCGTGACAATGTCGACATTGTTGAGTGCAATCGAACCGGACGTTGGCTCGACCAGCCGGTTGATGCACCGGATCAAGGTGGATTTGCCTGCGCCCGACGGGCCGATCAACGCCATGACCTGTCCGTCGGGGACGACAAGGTCGACACCTTTGAGAGCCAGATCGCCCGTCCGATAGCGCTTGCTCAGACCGTTGATGCGCAGCATTGCACCCCCCGCGGCTGCGTCATCTTTACTTGCAGGCGTATTTAACGCCGCTCGCCGCGTCGATCTTGCGGATCACGCTCCAGTCTTTCTGATAGGTGATCGGCACAAAGCGATCCTCGGTTTTGAATTCGGCTTTGAGCGCCGAGCCTTCCCAAGGAAAGGTGAAAAAGGCTTCCTTGATCTTTTCCTGCAACTTCGGATCGAGATTGTGCGCCATGCCGTAACTTGTAGTCGGGAAAGTTTCGGACTTGTAGATGGTCCGGATCTTCGCTGGATCGACCACCTTGCGTTCAAACATACGCACCATGACTTCGTTGGCGATTGCTGCCGCGTCATAGTCCTTGTTGGCCACGCCAAGCACCGAATTGTCATGCTTTCCGGAGAATACCGGCTCGTAATCACGCTTGGCGACGAGCTTGAATTCTGACTCCAGCAGAACGGATGGCGCCTTGAAGCCGGAGTTCGAAGTCGGCGCAGTAAATGCGAGCTTCTTGCCCTTGATATCGGCCGGCGTCTTGATCGTGCTGTCGGCCGGCACGATGATTTCCATTTCATAGCCGAACCGGCCTTCCTTGTTGCCCATGATGGCGAAAGGCACGTAGCCGGCGCAATTGACTGCGATTGGTGTAGGCCCGGTGCTCACACCGGCAATATGGAGACGGCCGGAGCGCATTGCCTCAATCTCGGCCGCGTTTGACTGCACCGGGAAGAATACCACCTTCTTGCCGGTCACTTTCTCAAGGTGTCTAAGGAATCCGTCCCACACCTTGGTGTAAAGAGCGGGATCTTCGACCGGTGTGTAAGCGAAAACCAGCGTTGCCGGATTGACAGTCTGTGCAGGCGTGTCGGCAACAAGGTCGCTGTTGCGGTCGCAGTATGCTTTGTCGAGTTCGCCGCGCGGACAATCCTGCGCGCGGGAAATACTGCCGAGCCCGGTGCCGATGAAAAGCGCCAAGAACGCGCTTGCGACCGCATTGATCCGCCATGTCATGATTGTTCCCCTGCCTTTACTGCGCCAAGCCCGGTCGAGGATACGGGACCAAACCGACCGGGCCAAGCGGTTCCAAGTGCCTCACGGATTGCGGTCCGCGTCATATTCATCGGAACAAAACGGACCTCCTTGAAAGCGATCGCCGACTGGATCCGCCGGAAGCTTTGCCTGCCCCGCCAAGGCCTCCGCCCGAAAGTCCTCCGAGCGGCCATGCGGGCTGTAACCAAACCGCCTGGCATTGCTGTTGTCCCACCATCCGGCCGTATTGTCGGACGCACCGTAGAAAATCTCGAAATGGATGTCCGGGTGCTCAAGCCCGATCCGGATGAGCTGGACGAGGTCTTCCGGCATAACCCAGATCGACAGTCTCCGCTTGTCGAGTGGCCTGTCATTGACATTACCAATGCGGATGCATGTTACGCGCAACCCATGCTTGTCGGCGTATAGAGCGCCGAGCGCCTCGCCGAATGCCTTGCTCACGCCGTAGCGGCTGTCGGGACGCACCGTCACGTCGACGCCGATTTTCTGGTCCCGGCGATAGAATCCGATCGCATGATTTGAGGATGCAAACACCACGCGCTTGACGCCGGCGCGATACGCAGCTTCGAACAAATTGTAGCAGCCGACAATATTGGCCTTATGGATGGTCTCCCACGATCCTTCAACCGAAAACCCGCCGAGGTGCACAATGCCTTCCACGCCGGCGACTATTTTTTCCACTTGCATCAGATCGGCAAGATCTGCAGCGATAAAGTCCTCGTCCTTGGCAAGATCGACGGGGGTACGGATATCGCTCGCGCGGATGCTCGGGTAGACGCCCTTCAGCAGCCTGCGCAGACGCGTACCAACACCGCCGGCAGCGCCGGTGATCAAGATTTTCTGCATGACGTTCATTGCACCCTGTTTTCCGCGGCAAGTTTCTCGTAGCGCGCACGGCTGTTGAGGAGGTGGCGTTGCATCGCTGTACGCGCCTGCGCCACCGATCCTTGCTTTATCGCGTGAAGAATTTGGGCGTGCTCTTTCTGGAAGGTATCGAGCTGCTGGCGCCGCGCCGCAGGCTGAGTATTCTTCCAAATGGTCCGGCGCGGGATAATGAACCGGCCGAGGTACTCCAGAAAGCGGTTGAACTGCGGATTACCGGTTGCTTCGGCGATCGCGCAATGGAAGGCAAAATCCTCGTCGACACCATTTTCGCCACGGTCGATGGCTGCCTGAATGGCTGCAAACCGGTCTGCGATTTTCCTGACCTGCGCCGGCGATGCGCGCTCGGCGGCAAGGCCGGCCGCCTCTACCTCGACACCGGTGCGCAGTTCCATGACGTTGAGCACTTCACCGAACGGCGACTGCTCGTCGAAATCGACCCGGAACGGGCGGCGCACCTGGCTCGCTACAAAAGCACCTACCCCTTGCCGCGTTACGACCAGCCGGTCCGCCCGCAACGCCGCAACCGCTTCGCGGATGACGGTCCGGCTAACCCCGGTCGCGGCAATCATCTCCTGCTCGGTCGGCAATCGCGAGCCCGGGGCGAGTTTTCCGCTCGTGATGTCGGCCGTCAGCCTGGCCACCAGTTCGGCGGTCAGCCGCCGCGGAGCATCGAGCGGCTGTAACAGGCTAAGATTTTTCCGGCTACGCTTGGGCAACGGCTTGACATCTCGCCTAGACGTAAGGTCATCATATGACCTGATGAATAACATGCGCGGGCGCGCCGATCAATCAGCCGCGCCCGAAACCACCAGGGAGGAAAGATTCATGATCAAGGCTCGCATTGCGTTCGCGGCCGCCGGCGCTCTCTTCGCCGCCGCGGCGTTTGCATCTGGCCCTGCCCTCGCGCAGCAGAAGGTCGTGCTCAAGGCGACCGACGTGCATCCGCTCGGTTATCCGACGGTGGAAGCGGTCGTCCAGATGGGCAAGAAACTCGAGGCCGCAACGAACGGACGTCTGAGCATCCAGATGTATCCGTCCATGCAGCTTGGCGGTGAGAAGGAGATGATCGAGCAGGCGCAGGTCGGCGCGCTGGCTATCGCACGCATCAGCGTCGGTCCAATGGGCCCGATCGTACCGGAGTTGAATGTGTTCAACCTGCCCTTCATGTTCCGCGACGACGCGCACATGGAGAAGGTGATCGATGGGCCGATCGGTGATGAGCTTCTCAAGAAGCTCTCGGACTCGAAGGCGAACCTGATCGGATTATGCTGGATGAATGCCGGCACCCGTAATGTCTACAACAGCAAGAAGCCGATCCAGACTGTCGACGACCTGAAGGGGTTGAAGATCCGAATGATGGGCAACCCCGTGTTCGTCGACACGATGAACTCCCTCGGCGGCAACGGCGTCTCCATGGGCTTCGATCAGCTCGTCAATGCCATGCAGACCGGTGTCGTCGATGGTGCGGAGAACAACTATCCGACCTACGAGAGCGGACAGCACTATCGTTATGCAAAGTACTACTCGAAGACCGGCCACCTGATGATCCCGGAGATCCTGGTCTTCTCGAAGAAGATATGGGACGAATTGTCGAAGGACGACCAGGCATTAATCCTCAAGGTCGCCAAGGAAGCGCAGCAAGAGGAGCGCAAGCTCTGGTACGCCCGTGAAAAGGAATCTCTCAAGAAGATGGCCGAAGCCGGAGCAGTTGTGAACGAAGTTCCCGACAAGAAGCCGTTCCAGGCCGCGGTCAAGCCGGTGTGGGACAAATACGGTGCGCAGCACGCTGCGCTGATCCAGCGTATTCAGGACGTGAAGTGACGCTTCCGAATTAAAAGGCCGGCCCGCGCCGACGAACGGCGCCGGGTCGGTTTCTTTTTTACCGCGAGGGGGACATGAAGGCGCAATACATCCGGCTGATGGACAAGGTCCATCAGGCATGCCTGTTCGTTGCCGGTGCATGCCTTGTAATCATCACGCTGATTATCCCTTACGGCGTGTTCTGCCGCTACGTGCTCAACAGCGCGGCATCCTGGCCCGAGCCGCTCGCGATCCTGCTGATGATCGTGCTGTCGTTCCTGTCGGCGGTCGTTTGCTATCGCGAATACCTGCATATCGGCGTCGGCGTTCTGCCTGCCTTTCTTAGCGAGCCGGCCAAATCCTATCTCGGATGGTTCCTGGAAGTCTGCATGCTGGCGACCAACCTCTTCATGCTCTGGTGGGGTATCAAGCTGGTCGAGGTCACCTGGTACCAGTCCATTCCGGAATTCCCGATCGTGTGGGTTGGCCTCGCCTACATGCCGATCCCGATCGGCGGCGCACTCACGACCCTGCTCGTGATCGAGCGCCTTCTCACGCGAAAGTTTTTCGCGGAGCCGGATCCCGAGACCGTCAGCCAACTTCAGAGCGAATAGCGATCGGGTCGCGCCATGGACATTGCCATCCTCATCGGCAGTTTCACGATCGTCTGCCTGCTGGGCATGCCGGTCGCCTACGCGCTCGGCCTGGCCGCCATTCTCGCGGCACTCTGGGTGGGGATTCCGCTTGAAGCGGTGATGCTCAAAGTGTCAGGGGGCATGAGCGGTTTCTCGTTGCTCGCAATCCCGTTTTTCATTCTCGCCGGTGCGATTATGGCGGTCGGCGGCATGGCCGAGCGTCTGGTCAATCTTGCCAAGGTGTTCGTGGGCTTCATTCGCGGCGGCATGGCACTCGTGAATATTCTCGCGTCCACCATGTTTGGCTGCATCTCCGGCTCATCGGTCGCCGACACGGCCGCAGTTGGCTCGGTGATGATCCCGCAGATGATCAAGAACGGTTATCCGCGGCTGTTCGCGGTCAACGTCACGATTTCCGGATCGCTTCAGCCGCTGCTCGTCCCACCATCCCACAACATGATCATCTACTCGATCGCGGCCGGCGGAACGATATCGGTCGCGCACCTGTTCATGGGCGGAATCATTCCAGCGCTCCTGCTCGGCCTGTCCCTCATCATTCTCGTCCTCGTCATCGCGCACCGGAACAACTTCCCGAAAGGAGAGGTCGTACCGCTCCGTCAGGCACTCAAGATCGCACTGGACGCGGTTTGGGGAATGATCACGATCGCCATCATCCTCGGCGGAATTCTCTCCGGCATCTTCACACCAACAGAGTCGGCGGCGGTCGCGGTCGTCTACGCATTCCTCGTGACGATGTTTGTCTATCGCGACGTGAAATGGAGCCAGCTGCCGGCCCTGATCGCGCGTGTCGTGCGCACGGTCGGCATGGTCATGATCATGATCGGCTTCTCGATCGCTTTTGGATACATGATGGCGATCATGCGAATTCCGGCAATGGCGACGGACTTCTTCATCTCCATCTCGAGCGACAAGTATACGTTTCTGCTCTACATCAACATTCTTCTTCTGCTGCTCGGCACCTTCATGGATCTGGCGCCGATGCTCCTGATTTGCACGCCTATCTTCCTGCCGGTGATAAAGACGTTCGGCATCGACCCCGTGCACTTCGGCATCATCATGATCCTCAACCTCGGCATCGGCCTGCTCACGCCACCGGTCGGCCCGACCATGGTTGTGGGATGCGCCATCGGAAAAGTGTCTATGGAAGCCGTGTCGAAGAGCATTCTCGTCTTCTACATTCCCATGGTGATCGTGCTCTTCCTGGTCACCTACATTCCGGCGCTGTCGCTCTGGCTTCCGCGCCTCGTGCTGGACTGATGTTTGAAGCGCGCGGCAACAGGCCACGCGCCGGCGTCAAAGGTTCAGCAAGGCAAGGATTCGGTTTTAGCGGGCGCCCGCGCGCATTTTCAGGCGCGGGATCGAGCCGGTCGGCTCTTTGTCGGGTTTGAGCGGCACGCCGGCCGGGGCGTTCGGGGGCAATGGCGAGGATGCCGCGTTGCGGTTTTCCGGTTGCGGCCTTGCCGCAGAACCAGCTGCTGCGCCGTTCGTAGCGGGCTTTGCCTTGTCGGACTCCGCTGTCGGGCCAGCCTCCTCATCTTGCGCTCCTGCCGGCGGCGCCGCGGAAGCCTCGGGATAGCGCGCGCTCAGGTCGCGAAGAAATGCGTCAAGCGTGTCGACGCTCGCAACTTTCTTGGCAATGTCCTGGAATTCGGTACCGCTTGTCCCGATCGGCGCGGTCACAACTTCGAAGGCGCGACGATCAGCGCCGTCGGAAAATTTGGCTTCGTATTTTTCGCGCAGACGCGCGACTCCAATTGATTCCTCACTCAGCGCATAGCAAATCGCCGCACGCAGGATGTCCGAACGTTCCGTATCATTAAGCGGTGCGAATTCGCGCCAGCGATTGCCATAAAGCAGCTCAATCTGCTCGCCCGCGTCCCGCCATCGTCGCGCCGCCCACAAAATGTCGGACCGCAAGCGCATTGCTTCGTGGCTGTTGATATTTGTGATCAGCTCGAGCGCTAGGTCGTGCCGCCCGAGATTTGACATGGCACGTGCTTCGAGCAGCAGCCGCTGATCGCGCAGATCGTTGGAAAGGTCGGCCGCTCGCGTTTTCTGCAACATGGCAAGTGCGCGATCCGGCTTGCGATTCATCAGATAGACAACGGCCAGCCGCGTTGCGACCTGGGCCCGTGCGGCCCCCTGCAACCGGTGATCGACCTGATGCTGGAGCAACTCGGCCGCCTGATCGAGCAGATCGACCGAAACCAGCCGGTCTGCAAGCCTGCGGATCATCTCGTCGCCACGACGGCCGATCGGAGTGAGCTCACGAAAATCGTAGAAGAGCCCAAGAGCCTCGATCGGAGGCAGCGCCTCGCCCTTCCCGCCCAGGAAAAGGCTTTCAAACGTGGCGGCGGCCTCGTCCTGGATCTTGCGTGTCAGATCCGAGTTGGGATGCGCAAGCAGTGCGGTGCGCATGACGTGGAAAGCGTCGCGGTACCGGCTTTCTTCCGTGTAGAGATGCGCAAGCAGCTTGAGGCCTTCCGTTTCTGTTTCATCCCCGCGCCACACCGTTGTCAGTGTCTCGAGGTCATTGATGACGTCCTTGCGGCCCATTCCGCCGGTTGCAAATGTGAGCGCGATTTCCCGCAACCGTCCCTGCGCCGCCGCGCGGCGATTGCCCGATGTCGCCGCCGCACGATAGCTCGAAAGCGCGTCCTCGTTGCGTCCCAGGCCCTCGTACAGCCGACCGACCAGTACGTTGATCGTGGGCTCGAGGTCGGGGGTAACACCAACGGTCTCAATTTCGTTGGCTACCCTGGTGGCGCTGTTGAAGTCGCGCACCTCAATGGCCGAGCGCAACGCTTCCTTCATCGCCATGCGCTGCAGTTCGATCGGCAACGCACCGATGGCGGCGTTGATGGTCTTGAAGATTTTTTGCGCGTCGGCCCACTTCCCCTGGCGGGCCAAGGCGATCGCGCGCCAGACCGGCGCATCCTGCTGGTTTCCCACCTGCGGCTTGGCAAGGACCTTGAGCGCTTCGTCGGGCCGGTCAAGCATCACGTCGGCAACGGCCGTAAGAACGCTTCCAGTCACGTCGTCCGAATGCTGGTCGGAGAGAGCCACGTCGAGGACAGCCTTGGCTTCAGGAGCCATATCCTTTGCGAGGTAAAAGCGCGCAAGATTGAGCCGCGCGTGCCGGCGTTTTGACACGGGCGCGGCTGCGGCAAGCCGGATCAGTTCGGCCTGCCGCGCATTGAACGGCGCGTCGCGGTCGTAGCCCCACAACTGGGTGTCGAACGTGTAGGCGCGGAAATTGGTTGCGATCGGCTGCTGGCCAAGCGCAGTCGCCGACAAGGACAGTCCAGCCGGTCTGCTGATGCTGATTTTGTCGGCACCGAGCTCTGCGGCGATGTCGTCGGCAAGGGGTTGCACCACCACACCGTGAGTGGACGGCAAGGCGCGCAGTTCGACAAAGTCCTGCGCCTTGAGGAAGCCCCGCGCTGGCCCAAGGGCGGTTACGATCAACAACCGATCGCCGATATCCGGGTCCGTAACGTCATGGATGGCGCGCGGATCATCGAACGGAATGGCGAGGCTTGCGCGGTTTTTGCCGACGATGCTCCGCGCAACGGTCAACGGCTTAGTCGATGCCGTCATCGTATCGGCAATCGTGACAGTCCATGTCGGACCGTCAGCAACAATACTGCTCATCCTTGGCCGGGTCAGCTTGAAGCGAATAGTCGCAGCGCCGTCTTTTGTCCGTTCGAACAGTACCTCGCGCACACCGTTATCGTTGTCGGCCTGAATTGCGGTCAGATCGATTTGCGTCGGCGTGTCGAACACCAGCCACAACGTGTCTGCGCGCTGAAAAACCGCCGCGGGTGTCGCCACCGCGAACGGAAATTCGATGCGCATGGTCTCGCCGGACTGCCGGACGCCAGCCACAACGACGGCATTCGGGTTTGGGAGCGGACGTTCCGCAGTTGGCGCGCGCTGAGAGGGTCTTGCCATTTCCATGGGCGGCGCACGCGGAGGTGCCGGCGCGGCTGCGTCGGCAGAGCGGACGGGCGCAGGCACTGCGGGGGCGCCGCCCGGGATCGTCGGTGGTGACGGCTTGGGAGCCGCAGCGGCGGCGTTAGATGACGCATTGGCTTCGGCGGGCCGTGCGGGGGCTTGCGCCTCTCCGGACGGCGCCGGATTTTCGACCGGCTTGGGCTTTTCCGCCGCGGCTTGCGGGACGTCCGCGGGCTTCGTCTCAACGGGCGGAGCCGCGGCAGGCGCCGGCGACGCGGACGGCTTCGGTTCTTTCGCCGGCGCGGTTTGCGGGGGCGCGATCGCATGCGGGTTTTCCGCCACGACCGGCTGCTTTGCACTCCCCTCCGTCGGCCTAGGTTTGGCCGCGCCATCGAGTCCAATGTCAACGATAATGCTCCGGTCCTCGCGGAAAGTCCGCACCGGCGGTGTCCCGTTAAGCGTGAAGACAACGATAACCGTGTCAAAATCAACCTCGGACTCGATTGACTTCAACGTCGGAGGCAACGATGCCTTCGCGTCGGCGAGGTCCCAATTGACCTGCTGATCAAAATTGAGCGTGACCCTCCCGTCGGCCCGCTCGGGCACGACATTCACGGTGCCGGGCATTGTAAAAATGTAGCGAACGAACGTAGGCTGGGTCGCCACCTTGACGCGGACCAGTGGAGGCTTCTTTTGCTTGTCGGCAATTTTCTGCTGGTACAGCTGGCTTTCGGCCTCACGCGCACGGCGCACCAGTTCGTCGATCACCTCCTGCGGCAGGCCTGGCATCGGGCCGTTCCAGTTGTCAGGCAAAAGATCGACGTAGAGGCGTTCGGCGGCCGCGATCGTGTTGACTTTCACCTTGTGTGCCAACGCAATTCGGATCGCGCCCCCATCGGGGTCGCGGCGGGCAACACTTATGAACCCGGAAGCGCCTGAGCTGAGCTTCTCGACAGCCACGGCGACCGGCTTCTTGAAGGTGATGACGATAATTGCGCCCGAAACGCGGACATTGGATTCGACAGCCTGATCAAAATGGAAGAGCAGCCGGACAAAGCCGCCATCGGCGATTGCCTTGACCTCACCCTTGATAGGATCATCTGCGCGCGCACCAGGAGACGATGCGAGAAAAAACAGTCCCGCCAGAATTACGAGCCGCGCCCACCTGCCCCAGCCAGCCGGCCGCGCGCACGCCGGACTGCGCGAGAACAGCCGCTTAAGCCCGAATGGCAAAAACGTCATGAACGGTTCCAGCCGGCAAGAGCACCGGTCACGACAGCCTAAGGTTGGGCGTTTAACGCGGCGTTAACCGTGGGGCGCATCGGCACGATCAATTGGGGGTCGGCTTGCCCTCAATCTTCGGCAGCTGGTCGGGGCTTTGCGCCTTGGGCTGGGCGCTGGCCCTGTTGGCAAGCTCGACCGTCAGCCGCTCGGCCGCGTCAGGTTGCATCTGCGCCATGATTTCCGACATTTTCCGGGGATTCATCTCCGTTGAAACGTCGACCAGGATTTTCATGTCGAGGCGGTCGAATATTCGCGCCGCATCCTTGGGTTTCATGTTCTCGTACATGGAGACAATGCTTTTGAAGCGCTCAGCCCCCACCTTGTCGCGTGTCCCCATCGCAGTATTGACGCGGCTTTCGGTACTCCTGAGCTCGGCAACCTTGGCTTCCAGCCGCTTTTCGGCCGCCTTCAGCAGGTTTTCACGCATTTCGAGCTCGCGATTGCGCGTGTCCAGCTCCTGGCGGCGGGTCTGCAGACGCTCAAGCACCGCGCGCTCACCAGGCGAGGCAATTCGTCCGGGCTCGAGCGGAATCGCCGCGCCGGCGACTTCCAGCTTAGTGGGATCCGGCGGCTTGTCGCTCACCTTGAGCGCCGGGTCGCTCGGCTTTTCTCCCTCGGCGGCAGGGACCGAACCGGTAACGTCATTCGTGTTGCCGCGGTTGAAGCTGAGCATTTCCTGGGCCCAGGGCTGTTTCGGTCCTGCCGTTCCGGGCTTGGTGTACTTTTCAGTCAGAACGATCCTGGGCTGATCGGGCACGCTCTCACGTGAAGTAATTTGCAGATCGCCCCGGTATCGGGCCTGCATGCGCTCGGCCAGAGTATAACCGCCGTCAAAGACCAAGCCGGACACTTTGAGCGCGAGCAGGCTTATCGTGGCAAGCAGCACGATCGGAATAAGCCGGACGTCGCGCGCAAAACGGGTCATGCTGCCTGGTCGCTCAGTCGCGTGCGGGCCCGGTCAGCAAAGGCCTGCGCGGCAGCCGCCACCGCCTTCGCATCCTGCACGGCCGGCGATTCCCCAGCCGGCCGCGTAACGCCGGCGATGCGCATCAATCGCGCCAGCAATTGATTGCCTGCGCTCAAATGAAGATCGAGCTCGGCGGCGAGCGCCTCGCCCCGGTCGAGCTTCTGGCTCAAAGCCTGCTCGCCCTGCTGCATCATCGATTTCAGCCCGGCAATAGCCCGGTCCGCAATCTCGGTGGCCGTTACCAGTTCCGAAATCGTCGCCCGCAGCGAATTCTCGTCAGCCTTGAGCAGACGAAGCTGCTTGTTGAGCCGGACGCAATACAAGATCGTGAGCAACAGCAGCACCGAGACCATGGTCTCGACCAGAAAACCGTAGTGGTAGCTCACGGTACCTCCATTGGAGTGGTGGTGGTCGTTTCATCAGCCTTTTCGAACATGGCGAAGGTCGTGCGCGGTTTGCGTAACGGCTTGGCGACGCGTACGGCAACGCGATCCCCGACTCGTCCCATGCGGCCTTCGGTCAGCGTGATATCCCCGCAACGGACCGTGACCATCGCTTCAGGCTTTATCTCAAGCATGAGCGTATCGCCGACGTTGAGACCCATCATGCGACGCAGCGGCAGGCGCGCTTCGTAGAGCACGGCATCGACGCCGATCTGCGCCTGGCCGATTTCGGTCGCGAGATGGCCTTCCCAGATCTCGTCGCGCCCGAATTTTTCGCCCATGAACATCTGCAGCAGGACGGCACGGATCGGTTCGATGGTGGCGTAGGGCAACAACAATTCGATCGTGCCGCCGCGATCTTCCATATCGATGCGCAGGCGGACGAGAATTGCAGCATTGGCGGGCCGGGAAATCGCTGCAAAACGCGGATTGGTTTCAAGCCGGTCGATGTTGAACTTCACCGGAGACAAGGGCTTGAACGCAAGTTCGGCATCAGCAAGCACGACCTCGATCATGCGCTTCACAAGATTGGTCTCGATCGTGGTGTAGGGTCGGCCCTCAACACGGATCGTGCTCTGTCCTCTGCGGCCGCCGAGCAGCACGTCGATGATCGAATAGATCAGGCTCGAATTGATGGTCGCGAGACCGAAGTTGTCCCACTCCTCGGCTTTGAAGACCGCAAGTATCGCCGGCAACGGAATCGAGTTGAGATAATCGCCGAAGCGGACCGAGGTGATGCGATCAAGCGAGACTTCGACGTTGTCCGAAGTGAAATTGCGCAGGCTGGTCGTCATCAAACGCACAAGACGATCGAACACGATTTCCAGCATCGGCAACCGCTCGTAGGAGACCATCGCGGAATCGATGATGGCGCGGATGCCGGAATTGTCGTTGAGCGAAACGTCGGCAAGGCTGAAGCCCAGCAGGCTGTCAATTTCTTCCTGGTTGAGAATGCGCTCGGCACCGCCCTTTGCGGACTGAAGCCCGCCGGGATCGTCTGCCATGGCGGCCCATTGCGCAGCCGCATCATCGGCGGGCGCGGCAGCCGCCGCATCGCCGCCTGCCGGGGCGGCACCGGTATCAGACTCCAGCGCGAGCCCCCACTCTGCCGCGAGCGCATCTTGATCGATCTGGTCTTTTGTCGCCATTGCCTGGACCGCCTGCGCTTATTTGCTTCGCAACATCACTGGACGACGATTTCCTTGAACAGCACGGCTGTGATGTGGTTCGGCGCAACCGCGGCATTGACGCGGCGCGTCAATTCTTCCTTGAGACGATAGAGTCCAGCCGAGCCGTCAAGATCGGTCGGGCGCAGTTCCCGCAGGTAGGTCTGGAAAGCGTCCATGACCCGCGGCATCAGCGGCTGGATCTGCGGCACAAGGCTTGAGTCCGGAAGCTCAAGAACGATCTTGACCTTGAGGTATTGCGTTCGGTCGCCGCCGGAGTTCGAAAGGTTCACCAGGACATCGGGCAGGTCGACGAATGTCGCCGGTTTTGCCGCGACCTGCGGCACCTTGTGAGCGGGGCCCTTCAGGAAATAGTAGGCGCCCCCACCGCCTCCGATAAGCACCACCAATCCGGCGCCGCCGATGATCATCCATTTCATCGACGGCAGCTTGAATTTCGGAATGAACTTGAAGAGCTTTGATTTTGACGCTGGCTGTTCGGTTTCTTCTTCCGGCTTGTCGTCTTCGTCGACATCCGCCTCTTTCGCCTTGGCTGCCATGAATGACCCCGGATCGCGAGTTTGGGCGGGACGGCAAGCGACGTTGCTTTTGGCGAAACACCGCGGCTGCGCGCCACCGCGCGCCCCTTGCGATCGAAGGTAGGTCCGTATGGTTAACAGATACTTTCCCGGCCCCGGCCGGCAGGAAACTTTTGCCGGGTATCCCCTTCAAACGGTTGTTTTTGCCGCTTCTGACTCGCCGGAATCGGATTCAAGCCATTGAATTTTCACAACTTTGCCGATTGGCACGGCGAGTGCACTGCCTTTGGACGCCTGCGGGCTTGGGAGAGCTCGCGGCATCGGATGCGGTCGATGCCGGCCTCGGGAGGGCCGGCCTGACCGGACTGAAAGGGGAGTTGCCGATGCAGAATGCACTTCTGGTCGGGCTGTCGCGCCAGGTCGCGCTCGCGCGCGAGATGGACGTCATTGCGAACAACCTCGCAAACATGAACACCAGCGGTTTCAAAGCCGATGGCGCCGTGTTCGAGGAATACATCAGCCCAACCGCACGCGCCGATAATTTTCTGGGCGCCGACCGCCGCATAAGTTTCGTGCAGGACCGCGCCACCTGGATGGACCTGAGCCAGGGGCCGCTTGAACGCACCGGCAATTCGCTGGATGTCGCAATCAACGGCAAGGGCTACCTGGTGGTGCAGACGCCGCGTGGCGAGCGCTACACGCGCAACGGCGCCATGCAGATCAACAGCAGCGGCGAGCTGGTCACCGCCGAGGGATACCAGGTGATGGGCGAATCCGGCCCGATCACCTTCCAGCCCAAGGATCGCAACATAGCGATCAGCCAGGACGGCACCATCAGCGTGCAGGCGGGCAACAACACCCAGACGGAATCACAGCGCGGGCAGTTGCGTCTTGTCAGCTTCGATCAGCCCGGCCGGCTGCAGAAAGACGGCACCGGCGTTTTCCAGGCGCCGGGGGGCGTTACACCCCAAGCCGATAAATTGTCGCGCGTCATGCAGGGCACGATCGAGAAATCAAACGTCCGCTCAGTCATCGAAATGACGCGCATGATCGAGGTGACGCGCAGCTACACCCACGTCGCCAACATCCTGACACAGCAGGCCGACCTGCGTCGGACGGCGATCGAAAAATTATCCGAAGTACCGACGAGCTAGGTGGCCGGAGACCGAACAATGAGAGCACTTCATACAGCGGCGACTGGAATGATGGCCCAGGAACTCAACGTCCAGGTCATCTCCAACAACATCGCCAACATGCGGACCACCGGCTACAAGCGTCAGCGCGCCGAATTTCAGGATCTGCTCTACGAATACGTCAGCCGTGTCGGCACCCAGACGTCCGCGCAAGGCAATATCCTGCCAGCCGGCATCGAACTCGGATCGGGCGTCAAAACCGTCGGCACGCCGCGCCTGATGAGCCAAGGCGAACTGACGCAGACCGGCAAAGATTTCGACCTCGCCATCCGCGGCGAGGGCTTTTTCAAGATTTTGCTTCCCGATGGCCGCACGGCTTATTCGCGCGACGGATCCCTGGAGCTCGATGCTCAAGGGCGCCTTGTCACAGCGCAGGGCAATCTGATTCAGCCTGGCATCACCATCCCGCAGAACGCGATGTCGGTCTCGGTAAACTCGCAAGGCCAGGTGTTCGTGACGCAACCGGGCTCCAATACGCCGACCCAGGTCGGACAGATCGAGCTTGCGATCTTCGTCAACAAAGCCGGCCTGCAGAGCATCGGCGACAACATGTACCTGGAGACGCCGGCATCCGGCACACCGCAGAACGGCAATCCGAATACCGACGGATTCGGCAACCTCCAGCAAGGTTTCCTCGAACAGGCAAACGTCGAAGCGGTCAGCGAGATCTCCGATTTGATCGCCGCACAACGTGCCTACGAAATGAACGCCAAAGTGATTTCCGCCGCCGACCAGATGCTATCGGCTACGTCGAACCTGATGCGCTGAGGTACCGCCATGACACGCTTATTCATTGCTGCACTGTTCGCGTGGAGCATTTTGGCCCTTCCGGCCGGAGCGCAAGCGGTCGTTCAGCCCAACGCAGAACGGCCGACATTAAAGGCAAAGGTGGTCGTTCACGGCGACATCGTACGCATCGGCGATCTCATCGAAAATTCCGGCGTCGTTGCGAATGTACCGATCTTCCGAGCGCCCGACCTCGGTTACACGGGGACCGTCTCCGTCGATGCCGTTCTCAATGCAGTGCGAGATCACGCACTCATTGGCGTCGACACCGCGGGCCTGAACGAAGTGGTGGTCACGCGCGCGACCCGAACGGTTCCGGCAACTGACATCGAAGACCTGATCGCGCGGGCGCTGTCGGCACGATTCGATCTCGGAGACAGCAAGGACATTGTCGTCAACCTTGGACACGACATGCACACGGTCTATGTCGATCCTTCCGCGGTCGGTGAACCGCGAGTCACGCACATCGGCTACGATGCGCGCACTACGCGCTTTGATGCAACGGTGGAAATTCCCGCCGGGCCGGCAAAACGGAGCGTGCTTCGCTTTGCGGGACGCGCCACCCCGATGGTCGAAATTGCGACCATCGGAAGGACGATCGAGCGCGGCTCCATCATAAAGGACGCGGACATTGTCATGGAACGGCGTCCACGCGCCGAGGTTGCCAGAGATGCCATCACCAAACGCGCAGACATCGCCGGGATGGCAGCCCGCGGGACTTTGCAGGGTGGCCGCCCGTTGCGCACCGCTGATCTCATGAAGCCTGACCTTGTCCTGCGCAACGAGGCCGTAACGCTGGTCTACGAACGGCCTGGAGTGGTGCTCACGATACGGGGCAAGGCAAACGACGGTGGCGCCGAAGGCGATGTAATCAGCGTTCTCAACGAACAGTCGAAACGCGTGGTCCAGGGCGTGATCATCGGACCTGGCCGCGTGGCGGTCTCGACCGGTTCGCCGCGCCTTGCCGCCAACAATGCTACCGGATCCGTCAATACGAACGCACGCTAAAGGTCAATATGTGGTCACGCGTCACTTCCGTATGGGTTCCAACGTTTCAAAAATCTTGTGCAGCAATGTGAAAGCAGCATCATGAAAGTCGTCATGGTTATGCGTCGCGCAGTCCTTGCCGCTTTGGCAAGCGCCCTTCTAAACGGTTGCGCCTATGTCGACCGACTCAGGTCGATCGGCGAACAGCCGCCATTGACCGCGGTGGACAATCCAACCACCCGCCCGGGCTACAAGCCTGTCCAGATGCCGATGCCGGCGGCGCAGCCTGCGGCATACAATCCAAATTCGCTTTGGCGCAATGGTTCCCGCGCCTTCTTCAAGGACCAGCGCGCGCACCAGGTCGGTGACATCCTTACGGTGAAGGTCAACATCACCGATAAGGCGAACATTGAAAACGAAACCAAACGCACGCGCACGATGACTGAAGATTCAGGCATCGCCAACTTCTTCGGCAAACCAAAAGTGCCGATCATGAATACGCCGGTGCCGACGCGTATCTTTACGGCCGATTCCAGCACGACGGGCAACGGAAAAGGTTCGGTCGACCGAACGGAAGAGCTCAAGACGAACGTCGCCGGCGTGGTGACGCAAGTATTGCCCAACGGCAACCTGGTGATCGAGGGCAAGCAGGAAATTCGCGTCAACTTCGAGGTTCGCGAACTCATCGTCGCAGGAATTGTGCGGCCCGAGGACATTGAGAGCGACAACACGATCGACTCGAACAAGATCGCGCAGGCACGTATTGCGTATGGTGGCCGCGGCCAGATTACCGATGTGCAGCAGAGCCGCTATGGCGAGCAGATCTTCGACGTATTCCTGCCATTCTAGTCCCGCGTAGCGCACCTGGCTCCCGCGCCGTTTTCGCATCGCGCGAGCGCAAACGGCGTAAACGACGCGGTCTCCGACTGCTCCCCGGTCGGAGACCGCGCTTTTTTTTCGCGCCGGTACGGCCTAAAAAAATTGCCCGGCAGCACCGCCGGGCAATTTATGTCATGAAAAAATCGCAACAGATCAATCGTCGCGGTACACGCGTTCGCGCCGCTCATGCCGTTCCTGCGCTTCGACCGACAGGGTGGCAATTGGGCGCGCCTCGAGCCGGCGCAGCGAGATCGGCTCGCCGGTCTCTTCGCAATAACCGTAGGTGCCGTCATCGATGCGCGTGAGCGCTTCGTCGATTTTCGCGATCAGCTTGCGCTGGCGGTCGCGCGCACGCAGCTCTATGGCACGATCGGTTTCGGATGAGGCACGATCTGCGAGATCGGGATGATTCTGATTTTCTTCTTGAAGATGCTGCAGTGTTTCCTTTGCCTCCTTGAGTATGTCCTCCCTCCACGCGAGCAGTTTGGCGCGAAAATATTCGCGCTGGCGCTCGTTCATGAACGGCTCCTTGTCGGACGGCCGATAGTTTTTAGTTTTGGCCAACATTCCCACCTACTCCCTGATTCTTGTTCTTGGGCGCGCTGTACTGCCCCTCCGAGCGGCAGGCTTATATACGTCCGCCAACCGGCGGACAATATCCGATTGGTATTTCTGATTTGGCCTGATTTGCGTGACAGTTCAATGGCTTCCGCAGAAGTGCGGCGAGGCCCAGGCTGCGTTAAAGGATCAGCGAATGCCCGCTTTGGCGAGCTCCACTGCGACCCGCAGATCGATTTCGCTCAGAACAAGATCAAGGCCGGCATCGCCCGACGTCTCAGTCAGACCCTCGGATGCAACCCTCAGGCGCGCGAGTGTCGATTGGTCTGCGCCTCCATCGAGCAACCCGAGCTTGAGCGCGTCGAGCACGTCGAGCGCGTTGCGTCCCTTGGCAACCGCGCGCTTCTTTCGCTCGGTCGGATCTTCCACCCCCTGCAGTGCGATCAGAGCATCGATCGTCGAAATCGCCCGCAATGACGCAGCGGCCGTTGAACTGCGCGGCAGGTCCTGCTCGCTTACGCTGAACGAGCCGCCAGCGGTGCGACGCGAGGTCGTCGGCGGCGTCGCTAATGCGGTTCCGTTTGGCCCGTAGATGCGCATGGCGATTGTTCCCCACCGAAAATGATCGGTTCCCGAATACCTTGCAGCCTGAGCCGGTATGGTTAACGGCCGGTAAATGACCCGGCAAAAATTACCGCAAGATCGTTTCGTGCCGCGTTGCGGACCCCATGCTTGTCCGGCCGCGATCCAAAAACTGGTGACTCACCAATGTGTTGGCCTCCGGGGCAGCTTGGCATGCCGTTCGCATAGAGGTTGGCAGGCAGACGTCACATTGGGGAGCAGTGATGACGAGGGCTTTGCAGGCTGCATGCCTGGTTGTGATCTTGGCGCTTTGCGTCCCGGTGAAAGCCGGGGCGACGTCGCGCATCAAGGATCTCACCAATATCGAAGGCGTGCGGCAGAATCAGTTGATCGGGTACGGCCTGGTCGTCGGACTCAACGGCACCGGCGATACCCTCAACAACATTCCGTTCACCAAGCAGTCGTTGACCGCGATGCTCGAGCGGCTCGGCGTCAATATTCGCGGGCAGACGATCCGCACGGGCAACGTCGCCGCAGTGATGGTGACGGCTAACCTGCCCGCCTTCGGCACACAGGGAACACGCATTGACGTGACCGTTTCCGCGATGGGCGACGCCAAGAGCCTGCAAGGCGGAACGCTGCTGGTGACGCCGCTCCTTGCCGCCGACGGCAACGTATACGCGGTTGCGCAAGGGTCGCTGGCGATCGGTGGCTTTCAGGCAGAAGGTGAAGCGGCCAAGATCACCCGCGGCGTGCCAACCGTCGGCCGGATCGCCAACGGAGCACTGATCGAGCGCGAGATCGATTTCACGCTCAATCGGCTGGGTCAGCTGCGCATGGCGTTGCGCAATCCCGATTTCACGACCGCCAAGCGCATCGCCGCAGCGATCAACGACTATATTGGAACCCCGAGTGCGGAACCGATCGATCAGTCGACCGTAGTCATCACGGTGCCGCCGAAGTCGACGGCCAATATCGTCAGTTTCCTGACTGAAATTGAACAGCTGCAGGTCGAGCCCGACTTGCCGGCGCGTATCGTGATCGACGAACGCTCAGGCGTGGTCGTGATCGGCCGCGACGTACGGGTATCGACCGTTGCGGTTGCGCAGGGCAACTTGACGGTGACGGTCTCTGAAACCCCCGAGGTCAGTCAGCCACTGCCATTCGCGCGCGGCAGGACGCGGGTCGTGCCGCGGACCAGTATCGGCGTCCAGGAGGACGGCAAGAAAATGTTTGTCGTGCGGGAAGGCGTTTCCCTGCAGCAGGTCGTCGACGGCCTCAATGCGATGGGCATCGGGCCCCGCGATCTGATCACCATCCTGCAGGCAATCAAGGCCGCCGGCGCAATCCAGGCCGACATCGAGGTGATGTGATGGCGAGCGCCCTTACAATGCCCGCGCCCGGTTCCAAGCCGCTCGACATGCTTACAAACAGTATGTTCTCCGGCAAAATACCCGGTTCCGGCAAAGAAGCAAATGCACGTGCCGCAGCGCAGGATTTCGAGGCAGTATTTCTCAACTCGATGTTCCAGCACATGTTCACCGGCATCGACGGCGACGGCCCATTCGGCGGCAATGGCGCAACGGGTGTTTGGCGTTCGATTCTCACGGATGAATACGCAAAATCATTCGCCAAAGCGGGCGGCATCGGAATTGCCGATCAGGTGTACCGCACGCTGATCGCCCAGCAGGAGGCACGACAATGAGCGCACCCGAACTGCAGAATGCGATCGGGAACGCAAGCGCCGCCGAGAAAGCGATTACCGATTTGGAAAGCATCATGGACCATCTGGAGCAGGCGCTTACGGAAGAAACGGCGCGCGTGCGGGCGGGAAAGCTTCGGGATGCAGGGACCCTCAGCGAAACCAAGATCGAGTTTGCCCGTCTCTACGCACTCGAAAGCGCGCGTATAAGGGCGGCAAAGGAAACAATCGAACGGTGGATTCCCGGTGCCTTCGAGCGGCTGCGCAAGCGCCACAACACGTTTCAGGACCTGCTGCAAACAAATCTGACCGTGCTGGCGACGGCTCACGCCGTGTCTGAGGGCATCATTCGCGGGGTTTTCGGAGAGCTTGCGCGCAAGCAGGCGCCGTCAACTTATGGCGCCAATGGCCGGGCGCAGGCGCCAAGCACAAAGACAACCCAGCCTCTCGCGCTTAGCCGGTCCCTTTAGTCTGCCCAAGTTGGGCACGGCCGCTGTCACCGCGGCGCATCAGAATGACAGCTATGCGGGGCCTGGTCCCAAAGCCAACCGCATTTCGTACAGCCGCCGAGAGCAAGCGAAAGCAGAAAAACGCAAGTTGCCGCGCGAAAGTATCTGGCCATAGGCAACCTTAGCCGATCGCGCCGCGCGCTGCGAGCGCCGGCGAACGTCATCCATCATCCAAACGGCGGATATTCCGCGCACCCAGACCCTTCTGTTCGTGTACGAAAGCCCTATATAAACATTCGCATATGAATGGCAGTTTTCGGCCAAAGGCCGTGATTCAATTCATTGCCACAAAAGGCACTCGAGTTCATGTCTGTTCGTCCCGTAAAACGTATCGTGCAGTCCAAGCCAACGATCGAGGGCGCCGGCGTAAGGCTGCGCCGCGCCTTCGGTTTTGGGGAAACGTCGGAGACGGATCCCTTTTTGCTGCTCGACGATTTTCGTAATGACCGGCCGGCCGACTACCTGGCCGGATTTCCGTGGCATCCGCACCGCGGCATCGAAACCATAACGTATGTTTTGTCGGGAACCGTTGAGCATGGTGACAGTCTCGGCAACCGAGGCACTCTCGGCTCCGGCGATGTGCAGTGGATGACTGCCGGCAGCGGCATCATGCATCAAGAAATGCCGCAAGGTGATTCCCAGGGCCGCATGCATGGCTTCCAGCTTTGGGCGAACCTGCCGTCGTCTCTCAAGATGACGGCGCCGCGCTACCAGGACATCAAGGGCGCCGATATTCCGGAAATCGTGGATGACGACGGCACGCGAGTGCGTGTCGTCTGCGGCGAGTTCTGGGGACAGAAAGGGCCAGTGGACGGCGTCGCCGCAGACCCGCGCTATCTCGACGTATTCGTGCCCCCGAACCAGCGTAAGACGCTCAAGGTTGAGATCGAGCGTCACGCCTTTGCCTATGTCTTCGAGGGCGACGGCAAATTCGCCTCGTCGTCCAAGCCGTTCGGCGTACTTTCAGAGAAACAAGTTGACGGTGAGGAGATCCTCTTCCGCGAGCCCGCCGGGGACCGTTCACTCGTCCTGTTTGACGCAGGTGACGAGATCACCGTTCAGGCCGGCGAGCGGGGCATCCGCTTTCTGCTGGTGTCGGGAAAGCCGATCCAGGAGCCCGTCGCCTGGTACGGGCCGATTGTGATGAACAGCCAGGCAGAGCTGCAGCAAGCCGTTGCCGAGCTCCGCAGCGGGACGTTTATCAAACGTTGAACAGCGCTTTTTTGCCATAAGGCGGAACTTTTTCCTGCCTCCGGCGTTTTTTGCGCTGGACTGCCGGGGATAGTCTATGCGCCACTGGCGCAATGAAACATCCGGGCTTGCCATGACGACGCCCGAGCGTGCGGTTGAAATGCGCGCACGTGTGCGCGACTTTGACTGGGCGCTTACTTCAATAGGGCCTCCGGACAAGTGGCCAGAGTCCTTAAAGTTAATGTTGAACGTGATCCTCGATTCCGGATTCCCGATGTCGATGCGCTGGGGTCCGGATCTGATCGTGCTCTACAACGACGCATACGCTCCCCTGCTCGGCGACCGTCATCCGGCAAGCCTGGGAAAGGCGCTCCGGGATGTTTGGCCCGAGATCTACGGCAAGTTGGGTGCCCTGCACCATGAGATCTTGCGGGGCGATCGTGCAAGCTTCTTCGCCGAGGATCATCTCTGGCGAATCCAGCGCCACGGCGTTCCTGAGGACGCCCGGTTCACGATCAGTTACAGCCCGATCCCCGATCCATCCGCGCCGAATGGGATTGGAGGAATCCTCGCGACTGCATTTGAGACGACCGAGCGCGTACGTAATGAAAAGACGCTGCAGGTGCTGACGGAGCAGCTCGAGGTCGAAGTCCAGCAACGCACACGCGAGCGCGATCGAATATGGACCGTCTCTGAGGACCTGCTCGGCGTTTCCAACTTCGAAGGATACTTTCTGAGCGTCAATCCGGCATGGACCAACCTGCTCGGATGGACCGAAGACGAAATCAAGTCATTGCATATCAGTGAACTGAGGCATCCGGACGATGCCTCGGCAGGAATCGCGGCGCGCGCGCGGCTTGCACAAGGCGTGCAAACCGTCCGGATTGAAAACCGTTTCCGTCACCGTGACGGCAGCTGGCGCTGGCTTTCGTGGACGATGACGGCTGACGACGGCCTTATCTACGTCGCGGGCCGGCATATAACTGCCGAAAAGGAAGCAAGCGCCGCGCTACGCGAGAGTGACCGCCAATTCCGCTCCCTTGTTGCAGGCGTGACCGACTACGCCTTGTACATGCTGGATCCGGCCGGAACGGTAGCGAGCTGGAATGCTGGCGCGGAGCGCATCAAGGGCTACACCGCGGAGGAGATCATTGGCCGGCATTTCTCCGAATTTTACACCGCAGACGATAAAAAGAGCGGGGTGCCGAACCGCGCCCTCTCGATCGCCGCTGCCACAGGCCGGTTTGAGGCCGAGGCATGGCGGGTGCGCAAGGACGGATCCCTGTTCTGGGCAAACGTGGTCATCGACGCAATTCACGACGAAACCGGCAAGCTGATCGGCTTCGCAAAAATCACGCGAGATATCACGGAACGGCGCAACGCGCAGGAGGCGCTGGAACGCGCTCATCAGCAACTCGCGCAAGCCCAGAAGATGGAAGCTCTCGGTCAACTCACTGGCGGTGTCGCGCACGATTTCAACAATTTGCTTATGGTGGTGAGTGGTCAGGCGCAAACACTGATGCGCCGACTGACCGATCAGAAGAATATACGGCCGCTCGAAGCCATTCTGACGGCCGCATCGCGTGGCGAAACTTTGACGCGGCAACTGCTCACATTTGCGCGGAGGCAGCCGCAAAATCCCCGTACCGTGAGTCTTGGCCGGACAGTCATGGCGTTCCGCGATGTATTGTCGAGCTCCGCACGCGGCAAGATCGATCTTCAAGTCGAAATTTCGCCCGAAGCCTGGCCGGTCTCGATTGACATTCCGGAATTCGAATTGGCGCTCGTCAATCTCGTCGTGAACGCGCGCGATGCAATGCCGGAAGGCGGTTCGATCAAATTGACCGGAAACAATGTGACATTGCGCGGCACCGAGACCGTCGAAGCAATCAAAGGTGAGTTTGTTGCACTTGCCGTTTCGGATACCGGAACGGGCATTCCGCCGGAGCTGCTGACCAGAATATTCGAGCCGTTTTTTACGACCAAGACAGCCGGAAAAGGCACCGGCCTCGGTCTTTCGCAAGCGTACGGATTTGCGCGCCAGTCCGGCGGGACAATTACGGTCGCCAGCAAGCTTGGCCAGGGCACGCAGGTCACCATCTATCTGCCCCGCAGTCACGCTCCGGTCGCGGTCGTCGCCCCCACTGAAGCTGCGAACCAATCAGCCGGCCGTGGTGAAACGATTTTGGTCGTGGAAGACAACCCTGAAGTCAAATCGGTCGCGGTAACTCTGCTCGAACAGCTCAACTACCGCACCGTCGCTGTCGACAACGCAAAGTCCGCGCTCAACCTGCTCGCCACCGGAACGCCGGTCGATTTGGTATTCACCGACGTCATGTTGCCGGGAGACCTCGACGGTATGGCGTTGGCACAGGCAATCGGAAAAAAGCATCCGCGGGTCGCGGTTCTGCTGACGAGTGGCTACGCCAAAGTCCTCGCCGGCCGCCACGGCTTGCCGATCCTGCGCAAGCCCTACCAGGTCTCCGCACTTGCCCAAGCAATTCGTGCAACGCTCGATCCGCACCCGGCTGAGAACGAGCAGGGACAGCTGCTTTAGCCTCAGTCTGTCTTGATCTTTCTGTTCAGGTCATCGCACGCCGGAATTCGGTCGGAGACAGTCCGGTCGCCCTCCGGAAGCCCGACGAAAACGAGCTTGTCTCCGCGTAGCCGACCGCCAGCGCCACTTCCGTGACAGATCGATCTGCGAGGAGAGTTTTCGCATGCTCAACTCGCCGATTCATGTGGTAGCGGTGCGGTGGCATCCCCAAGGTCCGCTTGAAGGCCCGGGCAAAATGGTAAGTGCTCAATTGCGCAAGTGCCGACAACGTCGAAAGACTGATCGTCTCCGAAAGATGCTCCTCAATAAACTCGAGCACCCGCTTGCGTTGCCAGCCGGAAAGGCCCCCGCGCATAATCGCCCGATGAGCCTCGACGCCGTCGTCTAGCTTCACCGGTCCGTGAATCGGCAATACGCCGAGTGGCGCACCCTGTGCCGTTGATTTGGACTTTAGTCGAGGTTCTTTAAGACGTGGTTCGTCGCCGGAGCGGCCAAGATGATTGGCACCGATTGAGCAACAAGGCATGCGAGGTCCTTTATAGTTTGTATTGTCCCATCGCCATCCTGGAAGGTTTCCATCGCCGTTCGGAGAAAGTGATTTTTATTGATTCTTGTTCCGCTGCGACCATCGGAATATACGTGCGCACCGGCTGCAGAAAATTCACGCATGCGTGAGCAGCAAAGTTCGGACCTGCCATTCCACGTGCGCATCGCAGGTATCCCGGCGCCGTCGCCCGTGTCATCCGGAACCAGCAATTTCAAGCAAGTGAAGGCGGGTGCGAGTGACCATGTTGCGGATGCCGGCAATCAAGCTCCGGCCAGCAGCAATGCTGTCACCACACATGGAGATACCAGATGAGAAAGCTGCTCATCATCGCGGGCTTTGCCGCCATGATCGCTTCACCGGCATCGGCCCAATCCTACAGTTCGGGTTTTGGCACCGGCAACGTCATCAATCTGCCGGCGCTGGAGCACGGCGGATTTTCTGCAACCGGCACGCCCGCTGGCGCCTATGCATATGCCCCGGAGGGCGCCGCGACCGCTGGCGCACGGAATGTTGGCGTACAGGCACTGTCGCCGAACGATCCCGACACGGTCTATGAAGGCGGTCAATATGTCGGCCGCGATCCCGACCCGAACGTGCGCCTGCAACTGCGCCGCGACTGGACCCACGACTAAGGGTTGGCCATCTCCGCAACAAGGCCCCGGCGTCGCGCCGGGGCTTTTGCGTACTACTCGGCGGGGATCGGAGTCGCCGGTGCGGTTGGCGCAGTCGCGGCTTGCGAAGGCGCCGTCGGTCCCTTGAGCGGCCGCTCCTCCATCGAAATGAGAAACGCCATGCCGAAAGACAAGATCAGCGCGCAGGCAAGAAACACAAAGCGGAACGCGTAGGCGAGCTCGGGTGCCGATGCGCTGCGCGCCAGCATTTCGACCGACATCCCTGTCACGCCTCCGAGACCACCAAGAACGATGGCGCCCAGCAGCGCGACAACCAGCGCCGAAAACAGGGCGCGGAAGAAGTTCGCCGCACCTGTCGCAATGCCCATTTGTGCACGCGAAACTGCGTTCTGCATGCAGACGGTGGAAATCGGGAAAACGGTTCCGAGCCCCGATCCGACCAGCAACAGCAGCAGGAGCACGAGTGCCATTGGCATTGACGTCGGCCAGATCGCCAAAGGCGCGAGCGACAGTATCGAGAGCGAGAGTCCTGCCAGCGCCATGCGTTTGTAGTGAACGACGTGTGTCATCATGCGTCCTGTGATGGTCGAAAACGTGACAGTGGCGGCCATCAGAGGAATCAGTGCCATTCCCGATTCGCTTGCAGACAGATGCAGCACGACTTCGAAGTACAGCGGCACAAAGATCGTCATACCGACAAGCGTGCCCATGTTGCAGGCGCCGGCGAGGGTCGCACAGCGGACAACCGGGTTGGCGAGAACAGAAAGTGGGAGGAACGGTTCGCGGACCGCCACCAGCCTCCAGGAAAACAGGCCCCAAAGCGCGGCGGAGCCGAACAGCAGGCCGCCGATCTGCGGTGAAATCCATTCGAAGCGGCGGCCACCCCACGTCAAGGTAAGCAGGAGCGCAATCGACGCTGCCATCATCAACAACGCTCCGACGACGTCGAGCTTGTGCTTGCGCGGCTGGTAGGGCACGCGCCGCAGTACATTTGAGGTCATTCCCAACGCGCACAGCCCGAGCGGCAAGTTGATCCAGAAGATCAGTGACCAATCGATATGCTCGGTCAGAAATCCGCCAAGCACCGGCCCGCCCACGGAAGACGTCGCGAATACGGCGCCGATATACCCTTGGTAGCGTCCGCGCTCGCGCGGAGAAACAATGTCGGCGATGATCGTTTGAGCCAGTGCCATCAACCCGCCGCCGCCGAGCCCCTGAAACGCGCGCGAAAGCACCAGCGCCGACATGGTCGGTGCCAGCGCACACGCTACCGAACCGGTCACGAAAATGACGATCGCGGTAAGCATAACGACACGACGACCGTGGATGTCCGCGAGTTTGCCGTAGAGCGGCGTCACTGCCGTCCCGGTGAGAAGATAGGCCGTCACAACCCAGGACAGGTCCTCAAGATTGCCGAAATGCCGTCCAATCGTCGGCAGCGCCGTTGCGACGATTGTCTGGTCGAGAGCCCCGAGGAACATCGCTAGCATGATGCCGAGGACGATCGCCCTGACTTCCGGGTGAGACAGCGCGCGTATATCAGGTTGTGTGTCTGCCTTTGTTGGGCGCGGCCTCGATTTCGGCTTTGCTGAGGTCATAATTTGGATTCGAAAAACTCAATGCCCAATAACCCGCTCAATGCCCTGCCGGTTCGCGCAAAGCAAGACGCAGCAATGCGGGGGTGCTATGTGCGGAAATAACATGAGGCGACAAACTCTCTCACGGGAACTCCTTTTGCGCTTGTTGCCTTTGTTGCTCACCGTTCTTCTTGTCGACGCCCCCGCAAGTGCCCGCGACATGCTTGCTCCCGGCTTTGTCTATTTGCGAGACGTTGACTCGAGCATCGTGCAGGACATCCGGTACGCATCGCATGACAATTTTACCGGCCACCCCCTTCCCGGCTACGGTGCGCCTGAATGCGTGCTGCGGCGCGAAGCAGCCGAAGCACTCAAGCATGTTCAGGCTGATCTGGCTCGGCAGAACCTGGGGCTGAAGGTGTATGATTGTTATCGGCCGATCAGGGCTTCCCGCGCGATGACCGCATGGGCCCATGACGGAAGCGATGAAGTCGCGACCAGGCGCTTTTACCCGGCACTGCACAAGCGCAGCCTATTCGCGCTCGGCTTCATCGCTGCAAGGTCAAGACACTCAACCGGCACCGCGGTCGACCTCACACTTGTCCGATTGCCGGTTGTGCGCCCACCTCGTTTTGACCCAATCGCACGGTACGGCCCCTGCACAGGCCCGGCGGATCAACGGGCGCCGGACAACAGTGTCGACATGGGGACGAGCTTCGACTGCTTTGACACAAGGAGCTATGGAGCAAACACGTCTATTGCGCCGGAGCAACGGCAGTGGCGTCTTGTGCTGCAATCGGCGATGCGCCGCCACGGCTTTGCCAACTACTTCCGCGAATGGTGGCACTACTCATTTTACGGCGCGCCTGAGCCGCGCGCCTATGATTTTGCAATTGCACCGCGCGGGCGTTGAAAGCCTGAGCCGGACCAGGGAGTGCCACCCCGCCGATCCGATGACGGGCGGCGCGCCCCTTTCGGCCACTTGCCCGGCCAGCTGACGATGTACTCTTCAAGCTTGTCATCGGGCACGTCAGCTTCGGTGGCCATCATGCGGCCACGCACCGACACACCGGCACGATGCACCGTCTCCGGATCACCGGACACCAGCGGATGCCACCACGCAAGATCTTTGCCTTCGGCAACCAGGCGATAGGCGCAAGTCGGCGGCAACCACTTGAGGCGGCGCACATTGCGGGGCGTCAGTCGGACGCAATCCTTCACCTTCGACTGACGATGCGCGTAATCGCGACAGCGGCAACTCTCGCCATCAAGCAGCCGGCAACCGACGTCGGTAAACACCGTCTCATGGGTGTCCTCGTCGATCAGCTTGTTCAGGCAGCATCGGCCGCAACCGTCGCACAGGCTCTCCCATTCGGCGCGGGTCATCTCCGACATTGCCTTGCGGCGCCAGAACGGAGCTTGAGGATCAGACATGCAGGGAATCTCTCAACGAGGTCGGTTGTATCTGTTCACAGGCCTTCCGTCACGGCACCCCGCCGGAGGCTCATTTCGGCCACTTTTCACGGTATTTCTTCGTTCACCCTGGTTCCAGCCGACCGGAACCGTGGCATTGGCCGGAGGGTTGCTGATCGGCTAAAATTAACTGATCCGCCGGCCGGCCGGCACTTTTCAAGAGCAACAGGTCTTGCGCGATCTTTTTCCCGAGCACTGGATTCGAAGCATCAAGCGATTCCTGCTCGGGTTGGACGCATGGATCGACTTCAGCCTGTTCCGTAGCGCCTCGGGCGCCCGCGAATCCTACGAGCGTTTTTCGACATTCATGGACCGCTTCCACGTCTCAGGGTGGCGGCGCTGGCTCAATGAATTGCTTTCGGAGGGCGCCACGTTAGGCGCGTTCGGACTGGTCGTGTTGCTGGCGCTCGCCATACCGGCATTCCGTGAAACCTCCGACGACGACTGGCTGAAGAAATCCGAACTGGCCGTCACATTTCTCGATCGTTATGGCAATGAAGTCGGCTCACGCGGAATTCGGCACAACGATTCGATTCCGCTTGATCAATTTCCCGACCACCTGATCAAGGCGGTGCTGTCGACGGAGGACCGCCGCTTCTACGAGCATTTCGGTATCGATCTTGCCGGTACCGCGCGCGCTTTGGTCGCCAATACCAAAGCGGGAGGCGTTGTGCAGGGCGGCTCCTCGATCACGCAGCAGCTCGCCAAAAACCTGTTCCTCAGCAACGAGCGAACGCTCGAGCGCAAGATCAAGGAAGCCTTCCTTGCGATGTGGCTGGAGGCGCGGCTGACCAAGAACGAGATTCTTAAGCTCTATCTCGACCGCGCCTACATGGGAGGTGGGGCGTTCGGCGTAGATGCAGCGGCCCAGTATTACTTCAACAAGTCGGCGCGCGATGTGAACCTCGCTGAAGCAGCGATGCTTGCAGGCCTGTTCAAGGCTCCGACCAAGTTTGCGCCGCACATCAACCTGCCGGCCGCCCGCGCGCGAGCCAACGTCGTGCTCGACAATCTTGTCGAAGCCAACATGATGACGGAAGGCCAGGTCTTCGGCGCCCGCCGCCACCCGGCCACGCCCGTCGATCGCCGTGACGATCGTGCACCAAATTACTATCTCGACTGGGCTTTTGACGAGATGAAGAAGCTCGTCGACACATTTCCAAAATCGATGACGGAACGCGTGTTCGTGGTGCGCACGGCTCTTGATATGAGCCTGCAGAATAATGCGGATGCAGCCGTCGAGAGCTCGTTGCGGCAATATGGTCAGGAGTATCACGCGAAGCAGGCTGCCGCCGTTTTGATGGACGTTGATGGCGCGGTGCGGGCAATGGTCGGCGGCCGTGACTACGGCGCAAGCCAGTTCAATCGTGCGACTGACGCAACGCGCCAGCCCGGTTCCTCGTTCAAGCCATACGTTTATGCAACAGCGCTTGAATACGGCATGAAGCCGACGTCGATCGTGGTCGATGGACCGGTCTGCATTGGCAACTGGTGCCCCCATAACTATGGCCACGGCTATGCGGGTTCCATGACGCTGATTCAGGCCCTGACCCACTCGATCAATACAATCGCGGTGAAACTTTCGATTTCAATTGGCGGAGGCAATGCGAAAGTGGGGCGCGCCAGGATCGTGAAGACAGCGCACGACATGGGTATCCGCACGCCGTTGCCCGATACCCCGTCCCTGCCGATCGGCGCCGACGAGGTCACCGTGCTCGATCATACAGGGGCCTACGCCACCTTCCCCAATTTGGGAAAGGCGGTCACGCCCCATGCAATCCTTGAAGTGCGGACCGGCACCGGCGATCTGGTGTGGCGTTTCGATCGAGACGGACCCAAGCCGCGGCAGGTGCTGCCGCCCGGCGTCGCCGCCGACATGATCAAAATGATGAACAGCGTCGTTGAAAACGGCACGGGGCGCCGCGCGCGGTTGGACGGCGTCGCCGCGGCGGGCAAGACCGGCACCACCAATGCTTATCGGGACGCCTGGTTCATGGGCTACACAGGCAATTTCGTGTGCGGTGTCTGGTTCGGGAACGACGACTATCAATCAACAAACCGCATGACCGGCGGATCGCTGCCGGCGATGACGTGGCACAAAATAATGGCCTACGCGCATCAGGGTATTGAATTGAAACAGCTTCCAGGTGTCCCGGCGCCGCAGGTGCGCCAGCAGCCAGCGGTTGCCGAGGTCAAATCGAAATCCGGCGAAACTCAGCCCCCACCGCGTCCGGCGCTCCTCACCAAGCGCGGAGCCGACATTCTGGTGCGTGTTGAGCGCATGATGGACGATGCAAATCGCGCGCTCGGGCCAATCACGCGTCCGACCGTTTCAGGCGGCAAGGGCAAGCAGGTTCAAGTGCCCGACAAAGGCGACGCTCTTGCAGCGTCGCTGGAGGGACGCGCGTTCGGCAACCACAACTGATTGGTCGCCGCCGGGCAATGAGCATAATCTCTTCTGACAGAACCGATTTGTCACACACGCAAGCGGATCGATCGTGCGTCTGCTAACCGGAACATTGTTTGCCCTCGCCGTCGCGACATTCGTCGGTCTGGGCATGACTTACTTTGCCTTGAGCCGGGGCGCGGCTTTCGGTGCCTTACCCATCGAGAGCTGGGTAGCCTGGCCAAAAACGGGAACGGTGGACGCGGACCCGTATGCGCGCGCATCCATCGCCCGCGCAGGACAGCTGCCGGTGGCGCTCGGTGACGGAGTATCGTTCACCGTCCGGGCGGACGACAACGGAAAGCTTCTCGACGGGCGCTGCGATATTGTCCTGTCCGGGATTACCCCCGCCGCACGCTTTTGGACGTTGACCCTCTACAACCGCGACGGCGATCTTATGGCGAATTCGATCAATCGCTACGGTTTCACAAGTGAGGAAATCGTTCGGCGTGCTGACGGAAATTTCGAGATCGTCGTGGCGCCGCGCGCGAATCCCGGCAATTGGCTGCCGACGGGCGGCGTTGAACGCTATCAACTGGTGCTGCGTCTTTATGATACCGCCGTCGGTGTTTCGACAAAGGCCGGCCGCGAAGTGCCGATGCCCGCGGTCTCGACACGGAGTTGCCCATGATCCGTTGGCTGCTCCTGCTTCTAGGCGGCGCGCTGCTTGGCGGGGTCGTGCATCTGGCGACCGTTATCATCCTGCCGCGCACCGCAACGCAGGATGCCTATGCGCGGCTAACGCCGATCGCACCGGTCAACACAGTCGTCGCCCTGCCTGTCCCCACGCCGGAGAAGGCGATCATGCCGTTCATGGATCCCGCGTTTGCGAGCGCCATATGCCGGTACGATCTTTCTGAAGGGCCTCTGAAGCTCACCGTACCCATCAGCCCGGCCTACACTTCAGTTTCGTTCTACACGCGGTACGACGTCGCCTACTATGCCATCAATGACCGCGCCGCCGGCCGGCGCGTCATCGAGCTCGACCTGATGACAGCCGCACAACACGAACAAGTGCCGGAAGACGAAGAGATTACGGCTGCCGACCGGCTGATCGTTGAATCGCCGACACCCACCGGTCTGATCGCCATCCGCGCGATGGCACCCGAACCGGGATTGATGCCGGCCGCGCAACGAGCCGTCGCCGCATCCCGGTGCATGCGGCAAACCGAGCCGTCGCGAACCAGAAAATAAGCTAGTTTGTTGACGCCAGGCTTGGCTCGCGCACCCAGGTAGGTGCAGGCTGCTGCTGATATCGCGCGATCTGGTTTTGCAGCAAAGTGATTGATCGTTCCGCTTCGATCGCTTGCGGCGAAGGCGTGATGATGACAAGTCGCTCGAGCGCAAAATGGTATGAGGCGACACGATCGGCGAGACTCTGCTGGACAATTGCCACCACATGTGCATTTTCCCGCATCCGGCGCAGTGCGTTTACACGCTCCTTTTTGCTGAGATCGGAAACGTAAGCCATGCTTTTTTGCCGCTTCCGATCGATGTCCGCCACGCGTTCTGCCGTTTCAAAAAATTGAGACAGGCGTGTGATGTCGTTGCGAATGTCGTCGATGAGTTGAGAATAGCGCGCGGAAGGAGAACGCTGCCAGGTGGATTCCAGCCGTACAAAGTACTTTCTGTGATCGGCTGAGCTGGCGCGGTACAGACCATATTCGCCTGCGACCGAGTACCATTGCTGCCGATCGAAAGGCGGCTCGATCAGCGGATAGGCGAGATCGCGCAAGGCACGCTCGTCGTCAGTGTACTCAAATCGCGAGGGAGGAACCCGGGGTCCGGCTGAATTCTGTCCGATCCAGTCGTGAATTCCATCGGTCACCAGCACCGGATGGACTTCGCCAAAATCATAATTCGCGCAACCGGCGAGGAACGCGGCCGCGAGGAGCACAAGCGTCTGCCGCCACACGTTCTTGAGCGCTGGCAGCGGTAAATATCTCATCGGGCTTGTTCGGTGATTGAACCGGTTAGCGTGCGGCGCGACGACGTCGACGACGGCCGTGGTTGTTCCCACTATGTGGCTCAAGACCATTCGAGCCGTCGGGGTCACGGTCGATTCTGATAACGGGAAGAATAATCACCGTCGCCGGTTCGGTATTGGCGTCGACATATTTGCCGCCGCGCGGGCTGGCGTCGTCGGGAAATCGGATGATTTCGCCCATTGCAGTCCCCCTTCCGCCCCGGCGTGGTTTCCTCTGGTTCGCCAGACCGGCATCGTTCCGCAATTAAAAGACTTGCAAGGTTAACGCTCTGCTAACGGGCGACAGTTAATGTCGGCCATCCTGCAGTGCCGGCGTATGAGTATGGCTAAGTCCTCCGCGCGCGTTCCCGTCGACAGCCTGGTCGATTTGGCCTGCCGGGACGGCGTCGATGTACGCCCTACGCTCGTGCGGGTCCTGACGGATTTATATGTGCAACGGCCTTCGCATAGCGGCGAAGAAGAAACTCAATACGTCGAACTGGTGCTCGGCCTGATTGATTCGGTCGACGCAAAGACGCGCCAGGCGGTCGCAGCAAAGCTTCGGCAGTACCCGCAGACGCCGGCCGCCCTCATCCGCAGGCTCGACGACCTGGCGGCCGCCAAACCGGGCGGGCATGAAAATAGCGAGGACCTGCTCGAATTGTTCTTCTCATCTGCGCCGGAAGAGCGCCATCTTATTCTCACGAACCTCGATGTCGTATCGGACCCGGCAAGGCGTCGCCCGGTACCGTCTGAAGGGGAACTGGTGCGGCGTCTGGAAGGCGCAGCGCTGCGACGAAACCCCTCCGAATTCAGCCGCATTCTCGCGCGTGCTCTCAATATCAGCCGCGGGCTCGCCGAACGAATTTCATTCGATAACTCCGGCGAACCCCTGGTCGTCGCGGCGAAAGTTCTCGGCATGAAAGCCGACGTGCTGCAGCGAATTCTGCTTTTCCTCAATCCGGTCGTCGGTCAATCGGTCCGGCACATATTTGAATTATGCCAACTCTACAGCGAGCTGAGTCCAGCCGCCGCCGAGCACATGCTGACCATCTGGCGGGCCAATCCCGTCCGACCGCGTGCGGAACATGAAACGGTTTATTGGGACGATGAACACCGCAGCCAGCGCGGGTCCGGTGTGGAAATAGCCCGCGTCGGTGCACAGCAGAATACCCAATCTGCGCGGATCAAGGTAACCGGACGGTAGAAGGCGCTACTGCACGACATTGTCGAGGAAATTCCGGCCGGCGCGGTCTTCTACCTCGATGACCCAGAGATCCGGGTCAAAACGCATTTCCTTTGTCAGGCGCAGCTCGATGTCTGCCTCGGCTGCCGGCGCATCGCGCCCAACGAGCGCGACAAACAGCCGGTCGGCCGGCTGTGCCTCGTCAAATGCGGACTGCGGAGCCGGGCCATAGAGCGCGCCCGTACCATCCAGCCGGTTTATTTTGATAAAAACGGCGCCGGCCTCTTCGGCGCCATGCCGGCGTACTGCCGCAAAAATGCCCTCGACATTGCAGCGGCGCAGATAGGCGCCCACCCATATTCCGGTTTTCAAACGCATCGGCTTCAATTAGCACGAGCTATTGCAACCAGGCCATTCACTCCAGCGGACGGCCGGTCATAGCGGCAAGCTCACGCACAAACCGGTCGGAAATCTGCCCGGTTACCGGTAGACGGTGATCGCGCTCGAATTTCTCGATTGCGCTGCGTGTTTCCGGATCATAAACGCCGGTCAGCTTGATCTGTCCGTATCCGAAATCGGCGAGCGCGCGCTGTATCGACACGATGCGCCTGGACGGTGCAATCAATTTCGCGATGGGGTCCGTTGCCGGGGGAGCGGCTGCGACAGTTGCCGGCTTCACGACGTAGCTCGATATCGCGCGAAGCAAACTCTCGTTTGCATCCGGATTGACCTTCAAGCCTGAGGCCTGGAGAAAATCGTGTACCGCAGCATCCGTTTTCGAGCCCCAAATTCCGTCGGACGGTCCATCATAAAAGCCCTTGCGGCTTAGTTCGCGTTGAATGTTCGCGACCAGCTGAACACGCGCCTGAGCTGCCAAATCCGATCCGAGGTGAGACTGAGCGCCCGAGAGGCGTGGTGGTATTGTTGTCTCCTTCGGGAGCAGCGGACGGGCCGCAAATATCGGCGCCGGATGTGGCCCCTTTTGGAGGAACAGTGCGTTGATGACAATGGCGAACATGGCGACCGTCGACATCACGATCGCGACGAATTCGCGCGGGTGCTGCGCGATTGCCGCGGCGACCCGGCCGGCACTGCTGAAATTTACGGAACCCCTACGGACTGATCGTCTACGCACTTTTTCTCACCAAATCATTTGAGACGCACTGATGGTCTCGATGACTTTCCGTCACAAGTTTGACCGGTTCGATCGGCCTCCGGTCGCTGTTTTGGCCGATAGGCAGTCGGACCGTGACCCGCGTGCCCTCGCCGGGCCGGCTGCGGATATCGACCGCGCCATCATGCAGCTTTACCAGCCCCTTGACGATTGACAGTCCGAGCCCCGACCCGTCGGACCTGCGGTCATGACTTACGCGAGCCTGAAAAAAGGCCTCTCCCAATCGCGCAAGATCATCTTGCTCGATTCCGACACCGGTATCTTCGACTGTCACCACCAATCTCGGTCCGTCACACGACGCACCGATGGTGACGCGTCCGCCGCGCGGCGTGAACTTGATTCCGTTTGAGATGAGATTGATGAGGATTTGGCTGAAAGCGCGCTTGTCTGCTGCAATCTCGGGCAGATTCTGGGCAACACGCAGCCTGAGCTCGACACCCTCTTCCCGCGCCTGCAGAGCCAGCAAATCAACGCAGTTCTCGATCGCCGGTCCCGGTATGAAGCTCTCTCGATCAAGCTCGAAGTGGCCGGCTTCAATCTTTGAAGCGTCGAGCATGCCGTTTACGACCGACAAAAGATGGCGGCCCGAATTATTGATCAATTTCGCATATTCAACCTGGTCCGCTGCGCTGATTTTGAGAACGCCGTTCGTCAACATCTCGGAGAAGCCGATGATGGCGTTCAGAGGCGTGCGGAGCTCGTGACCCAAAGTGGCGATGAAGCGATTTCTGGCGGCGCTCGCCTGCTCGGATTCGAGTCGGGCCGTCTCAAGCAGTTCTTCATGAGCCTTTCGCTCGCTGATGTCGCGCAGCACCGCAACGACATCCTGGCCTGCATTTTCATCTCCGCCGGGCACGCGTTTGAACGGTCTGCACCGCATTTCGATCCAGACAAACTGGCCGGAGCGCTGCGCCCCGATATTGCGCTGGATACGAAATTCAAGCGAATGCACGTTACCCGAAAATGCCGCATCAGCGAGCGTGGTCAGAAAGGCAGGCCGATCGGCAACGTGCACGCGCCCGAAAAGTCCGGAGCCGATAAGTTCAGTGATGGGAATACCAAATAGTGGCTCGGCTGCCGGTGAAGCGAAAATGACCGATCCGCCTTTGCCACAACGGACGATAACGTCCGTCATGTTCTGCACCAAAAGCTGATAGCGATTTTCCTCGACGCCAAGCAGTTCGGTGCCGGTGCGAGCGAGCGACACGGCACCGAGCGCCAGACCTGTCGCATACAGCAACGTAGAAGCCATCGCGAGTGCTGCAAGAGCCTCGTGCATATCCGCGCCGTTCGGCCGCATTAGTCCCGCCATGTCGAGTGCCAGCAGCAATGAACCCGCGACCATCGAAAACGCGGTCGAGATCAATACGACGCGACGCGATCCGGAAAGTGCCGCCTCGAGAGGCACGACAACAAGGCAAATCGCTGCAAACGACCCAATACCGCCTGTGAAAACCGCGACGAGCGCAACAAGCACGCTCAGGGACAGCGAAGACAGAATATGTGCGGTCTCGTAACGCCCGGTGCGAACCAGGAAGTAGACGATGAGAATCGGGGTGACCAGCCAGGAGACGGCGACGATTTCAACTTCGTTCGGCACGCCGCGCAAAACCAGATAGACTGGAAGGCTTGCAAGCGCGGCGAGACTTCCCATCAAGCGCGGCAAAATAAATGCACGATAGCGTGCAGATGTAAGGGCATCCTGCCGCGCGGCGACAGGCACCAAGGCGTCGACGTAGTTTCGTATTGGCGAGAGAAAACTCACCGTCCCTGTCACGTCTCGGCAAGCGGACGCGCCCCTGGCTCGCGCGGACCTTAGGATACAGGCGATTAAGCGAAGGCTAAGAGCCGCGCGCGGCAATGGCTTATCAACACTGCCCGCGTGGCCTTGAGCACGATTGGCCGGTTATTCACCGGTCATGGTGAAATTTCAGTTGCCATCTTCCGATGTGCTGGCCGACTGCCGCCAATCCTTACCGGTCCGGTAACCATGACGACAGCGCGCTGAAGCCCCGTAAACGGGGGTGGAATACGCTTGTGCGAAATTTGTTTCGGTGACGGGTATTTCAAATTTGATGAAAATTCGCTTCGAGTTTGTCCAAAAAGCTCGTTGCATTTCGAACAACAGTTTCAGTGCTGTCTGCTAGGGTTTGTCTCAAAGGCGGCGTATCGGCTGCCGGGGATGGTTACGGGTAGGGTCATGTTCTTCCTTCTGCGAATGGCATTTTGGCTGTGCGTTGTCTGCGTGCTGCTGCCCGGCAGCACCAAATCGACGTCACCGGATGCGCAGATCGACGCCTCTGAAGCTGTGACACTCGCAAGCGCAGCCGTTTCCGACGTCCGGGGTTTCTGCGAACGCCAACCCGATGCTTGCGTTACAGGCGGCAAGGTCGCCGTCGCCCTTGGTCAAAAGGCCGAGGCGGGCGCACGGACGCTCTATGAGTTTATCACCAAGCTCCGAGAAAAATCCGCGGCGCCCGAGAAAGCTGACAACAAGGCGCCTGGCGGTCAGGGCACCTTAACCCCGAGCGACTTGGCGCCAGCCTGGCGTGCCCCCGTCCCGTTGCCGCCCCGGCGTGAAGCACGCGCGAACGGCCCGGCGGCATAGGCATTCGAATTCAGCCCGGTTTCGCCGCATTCGGCGCCTGCCAATCTATTGGCGGCGGCGGCCGCGAACGTATATATGTGCCTCATGACGACCATTGATGAGATCGTCGAGAATTTCGCGCTGCTCGATGAGTGGGACGACCGCTACCGCTACGTTATCGAGCTCGGGCGCACGCTGCCGCCTTTGCCCGAGAGCGCTCACTCCGAAACCAACAAGGTCCAGGGCTGCGCCAGTCAGGTGTGGCTGCTGACACATGTAAGATCCAACGGATCTTCGGGGCCGGTGCTTACGTTCGAAGGCGATAGTGACGCCCACATCGTGCGCGGCCTGATTGCAATATTGTTTGCGCTATATTCCGGCAAGAGCGCGCGGGAAATTCTGGACGTCGACGCGCTGGCGCTGTTCGACCGGATCGGTCTTCGGGAAAACCTCACGCCGCAACGCTCAAACGGATTGCGTTCGATGGTGCAGCGAATCCGTTCCGAGGCCGGCGCTGCCCTGGCTGCCGTAGCGTAATCGTCGTCAATCAACGCTAAACTGCGCGTCGTCGGCCAGCCAAGTCCGCACATGCGTGTGTGTGCGTCCGCTTGTCCGTGCAGCATAGCCATAGTGGCGCGCGAGGCGCTCAAGCGCGAGCTGAAGCACGATTTTCGCCGAGCGGGCCGGCCAGCCGCGCTCACGCTCGGTCACATCGAGTCTTTTCAAAAAACAGCACACGTCGACAAGCAACCCGGAAAATTCCGGACCGACCGCATCAAGCGCACGACGTACGTGCTGCCGGGCGGCGATGACGGAATCCGCCAAAAAGCTCTTTTCATAACCGCCTGACCGGCGATCGGACGGAACTGGATTTGACCAGTTGAAGGTCGTTCGCGGCATAAGATGTGCACGCGTGAATTCGGCGCGCAGCCGTTCACCGGCCTGCAGCTGGTGCGGCTCGATCATCACCCGGCCGTCACGCCCCCGCCGGCGGGCAAGCCAGGCCAAAGGACTTTCATTCTCGTCGACGAACACTTTTGTACGGCCAGCCTCCGTGGCGATCTCGCGCTCTCCGAGAACGAGGTGTTGTGCGCGAAAGCCGTCGATGTCAGGTTGCTGCAACTCCGGCGCAGACTGCTCAGTTTGATCTTTCACGCTCACGTGCGCACCTCGAATTCCTGATAATTTATAGGACTATATACCTACCACACGCCGAAATGAAAGAGCCCTCGGTGAGCACGGGTTAGATTGTCCACAATATTTAGGAATTTATCCTCGTACGAGGAAAGGCCGCCAGACGTTATTTTGCGCGCCGGCGCCGCTGTTGCCCAAGCCCCATTTGTTTGGCGAGTTGCGAGCGTGCCGCAGCATAATTTGGCGCAACCATCGGATAGTCGGCATTCAGACCCCATTTCTCGCGATATTGCTCAGGCGTCATGTTGTATTGGGTCCGCAAATGCCGCTTCAGCGATTTGAATTTCTTGCCGTCTTCGAGGCAGACGATGTACTCGGGGGTAATTGATTTCTTGACCGAAACAGCAGGCTTGAGCGGCTCGGAGGAGCCTTCCGCGGGTTTTCCGGAGACTCTTGCGAGCGCGGCATGAACCTGATTGATCAGCCCAGGAATCTCGCCTGCAGGAACCGTATTGTTGCTGACATAAGCGGAAACGATTTCTGCGGTCAGCTCGATAAAATTTCCAGTGGCTGTGCTGTCTGTCATCACAACTGCCCCGCCTGACGAGGCTGCCGCTGCGTCGGCAACCCTTTCCCCTTCAAACAGACCCTCTCAACCAACAGCTGCATGCCGAACGAATGGAGGACCTATATTTAAAAATACTATTCCACTTCTGTAGTTGCAAGAAAAAGCTCACTGTCTGACACGACAATATTAGGTCAGACGCGACGAAAGCGGGATTACGGAAAGAAAAGCCAAGAAAAGGCGGAGCCGGTGCAGCCCCGGTTCTCACTATGAATTCTTTTCGAGGTGACTTCGCAGCTCGTTGATCGAGGCGAAACGCAATGTGCCCTGCGGCAGCTCCGCCTCGATCGAACCATCGACATAGAGCGTATAGCCCATCCCATCAACGACTCCTGATTTCAGAATGGCGACGGCACGAGGCTTTTGCGGCTCGGCCTCGGCACGCCTGGATACGGAAGGAATCGCCGGCGCAGACGATTGCTTGGCGTCATCCGCGACGTGAGATTTAGGTGGCTTGGCCTCAGCCGGCCACATTGCATCGAACTTCGCTGGCTGAAGCGGCCGTGGGGGCAATCCGACCGGCGAAGTTGAGGCAGACGATGGTTTCCAGCCCGGCTGTTGACCCCTGCCAGCCAGACCCCTCACATCGGTCTTTGGTATCGAACCGCCGGACGGCTGAAGCGGCGACAGGGAAATTTCATCTTCCACCGCCAACGGCCCTTCTTCCGGATTGGGCAAAGTTGGTGCCGCGAACTGGTCGTAACCGTCGTCGCTCGCATTGGCCGGCACACCCGGCAACGGCCGCGCGAGTGACGTCTCCGATTTAGGGCGCGGCGGGAAAGGTACACGATCCGGTATGCCTGCCGTGGGTGACGCAGCACCTGTAGCCTCAACGAGGTCCATCGGTTGCGGGTACCTCGCCGGCATATCGCCGGCCACCAACCCCTCGGCAATCCGGCGCAGCTGGCCGACCGCCACGCCGAGCGCAATTATGATAAGACCGCCGACGGCCGCAGTGGTGCCGGCGCTGATGAGCGTATTTCCGAAGCTGAATTCGTTGATCGGAATGCCAAATCCAACCATCACCAGCCCTGCAACCAGGACGAACGTACCTACGCCGAACAGCAATACCGCCATACTCTGCGATCCCCTCTAAACCAGCGACTTTTGCCGCATTTTTCCGGCTAAATTCTTCTGACAATGGCAAATTCTCGCTTTTTCACGAGGCTGCGGCAACCACTAAATGGACGGCGTCATTGTCGCCAAACGCCATTGGCCCGACTTCTGCCCGGACCGGCGGGCTCGTGGTCAATTCGCGAGCCGGTTCAAAGTTGCCCGGAGCCGCATCACCGCCTAATTAGCTTGATTGAGGAACTCGTCCGGGACAGGCCGGTTTCATCACAGAACCAGTTTATTCCGCAGTCATTGTTTGTGCACCGAGGAGGATATGATGTCGTTCAAGCTGCCCGACCTTCCCTATGCTCATGATGCGCTCGCTCCCTATATGTCGCGCGAGACACTCGAGTACCACCACGACAAGCATCACAAAGCTTATGTCGATAACGGCAACAAACTTCTCGAAGGCAGCGGGCTGGAAGGCAAATCGCTCGAGGAAATCGTCAAGGGATCATTTGGCAAGAACGCCGGCCTCTTCAACAACGCCGGCCAACATTACAACCACACGCATTTCTGGAAATGGATGCAGCCGAACGGCGGCGGGGACAAAATTCCAGGCAAGCTGAAGGCCAAGATCGACAGCGATCTTGGCGGTGTCGCCAAGATGAAGGAAGATTTCACCCAGGCTGGTGTAACGCAGTTCGGCTCGGGCTGGGCCTGGCTCGCCGTCAAAGACGGAAAACTGATCGTCAGCAAGACACCGAATGGCGAAAATCCGCTCGTTCACGGTGCGACGCCGATTCTTGGTTGCGACGTGTGGGAGCACTCCTACTACATCGACTACCGCAATCGGCGACCCGACTATCTTAAGGCGTTCCTGGATCACTTGGTGAACTGGGAGCACGTGGAAGAAATGTTCGTCGCAGCGACCAAGTAGGCCAAGCGCACCAGGCGCAGGGGATCGAACCTCGCAGGATTCTTCTGAAAAATCCTACTACCGATCGACGGAAGTATTCGCCGATCGAGCGGCACTTGTCGTGCTCGTCGCCGTTGCAGCCATCGCAGCGGCGACGTTCCGCGACTACGGCCTCGGGTGGGACGACTATACCCATTCCGAATACGGCGACCTGCTGCTCGCCTTCTACGGCTCGGGCTTCTCGGACCAACGCGCACTTTCATTCGTCAATTTGTACAAGTATGGCGGCGGCTTCGACATGGCTGCGGCACTCGTGGCGAAAGTGCTGCCGTTCGGACTGTTCGAAACGCGGCGTCTTGTCGGAGCCGCCGTCGGAATAGTTGGCCTGATTGCGGCCTGGCGCGTCGGCCGGCGGCTCGCCGGACCGGTCGCCGGCCTGGTGGCGCTCCTGCTCCTCGCCGCGTGTCCGCTTTACTACGGTCATATGTTCATGAACGCGAAGGACGCTCCCTTCGCAACGGCGATGGCCGTGCTACTCCTCGCCGTCGTGCGCGCGTTTGATGAATATCCACGGCCGGGCGTGGCGACCGTCGGGTTCCTCGCAACCGGTCTCGGACTTGCGTTCGGCTCGCGCATTCTTGCTGGAATTGCAGCGCCATGTGCTCTGGCAGGTCTACTTGTGATCCTTGTCGGGGAAGGCCGTACGCTGGGTGCCAAGTCTGCAGCCGCAAGATTTGGCACGTTCGTCCTGCGATCGATTCCGGCTCTGGTGATCGGCTACCTGGTCATGGGGCTGCTGTGGCCGTGGTCTGTGCTCGCACCACTCAATCCAATCCGCGCCGCGGAATACTTCGACACGTTTTTCGAAAAGCCCTGGCGGGAGATGTATGCCGGAAAATTGTTTGCCGTAACTGAAATGCCGGCAAGCTACCTGCCGCATCTCTTCGTGCTCAAGCTGCCGGAAATCATGCTGGCGCTTGGACTCGCCGGGACGGTTGGCTCGCTTATTGCCGTTGGCTCGCGCGAACTGCCGCTAACGCGCCGCGCAAATCTTCTTTTCGTCGCAGCCTCCGCTTTCCTGCCAGTCATCATTGCGACGCTGACGCATCCTGCGCTCTACAACGGCTTGCGGCACTTTGTATTCGTGGTGCCGCCTTTCGCAGTGCTTGGCGGCCTCGCTGGTGCCTGGATATTCGATCGGGCGAAGGCCCTCGGCGCATGGGCTGCGGCTGCATTCATTGCGGTCTCGATTGGCGGGCTGGCATTGCCGGTCATCGACATGGTGCGCCTGCACCCCTATCAGTACACGGCTTTCAATCGGGCCTCGGGCGGCGTCCGAATGGCGCGCGACAACTACATGCTCGACTACTGGGGGCTCGCCTTCAAACAAGCCGGCGAGGCATTGAAGGCCAAACTCAACCAGATGGGACTCAAGCCGCCTGCCGGGCGCCGCTGGACGGTGGAGATTTGTGGTCCGCAAAGGCCTGCCGAAGTCGCGCTCGGACCTGATTTTGAGACAACATGGGATCGCAAACGCGCGGACTTTGCCATGATGCTCGGCACCTTTTATTGCCGCGACCTGACCGCGCCGGTGCTCGTTGAAATCGAGCGTGAAGGCATCGACTACGCCCGCGTCTATGATATCCGCGGCCGTCCGGTCCCGAACCTTTTGACCGAACCGCCGCCCTGACCTTCATCGCTTTCCTTCGTTCAACACATCGGCCGCGATGCGATGCGCTTCATTGGCGGCGGGAATCCCGCAATACATCGTCAGAAGCAAGAGCACGTCCTGAATCTGCTCGACCGAGCAGCCATTCTTCATCGCGCCCTTGAGATGCACGCGCAGCTCATTGTTGTGCCCGGCGGCTCCCATCATCGCCACCATGACGAGCGATTTCACCGCCGGCTGCAATGACGGACGCTGCCACACATCGCCGTAGGCGTAGGCATTGATGATATGTTGCAGCGGCTTACCGAAGTCGCCAAACGCGTTCATTCGCTTGTCGACAGCCTCTCGGCCGAACATGTCGACGCGCAATTTGAGCCCGCGCTCATTCTGCTCAAGGACATCCATGATTTTATTTTCTCCCGTGAAAATATCGGCGCATTGCCGTTTGTGTGTCGGCTTGTCTACTATGTGACATCCATGCCCTCCCATCACGCAATTTCGTCAGCCCTTTCATGATCAACGCAGCGGTCATCGGCCTCGGCCGGTGGGGAAAAAGCATCGTTGAGGCGGTACAGGGTAAAAGCAAGCGCCTGCGGTTCATCCGTGGTGTCAGCAAGGACCCCGCGCTAGTCCGCGATTTCGCGGCCGCCAAAGAGTTCGAACTATCGACCGAGTTCGAAGACGCGGTCGCCGACCCCCGCGTGCAGGCCGTCTTTCTCGCAACCCCGCATTCCCTTCATGTGGGACAGATCTCCGCGGTCGCCGCGGCGCGCAAGCCGGTCTGGTGCGAGAAGCCGCTTGCGCTCACGCGCGCTGAAGCCGAAGACGCTATCGAGGCCACGAAAAAGGCCGGCGTGCCATTTGCACTTGGCAACAACAAGCGTTGCTTTCCTTGCATGCGCGAGCTGAAGCGGATTGTCGCCGGCGGGACCCTGGGCGAGATCCTGCATATCGAGGGCAATTTCAGCAATGAGCATTCGACCCGCGTCAAAGGCGGCTGGCGCGACGACCCGCGCGAGTCGCCGGGCGGCGGCATGACCGGCGCCGGATTGCACGTGCTCGATGCATTCGTGAACCTCGCCGGCCCTGTCGCAAAAGTCGACGCGCGGGTTTTCACGCAGAAAGCGCCTCCCGACCCACGCGATGTCGCGGCAGCATTAGTGCAGTTCGAAAGCGGCGCGACGGGCCTGCTCGCCACCGTGCGCGCCGCGCCGATGTTCTGGCGCATCCATGTCTTCGGCACCAAAGGCTCCGCGGAAGCCCGCGAGGAGACCTCGCTTACGGTTGCGATGATCGGCGGCCAGCCCGAAACGAAAACTCTTCCGCCTGCGGATTCTCTCGGCGTACTGCTTGAGGCTTTCGCCGAAACGATCGAAACGGGCAAACCTTTCCCTGTGGCAACGGACGACATGCTCGACGTCGTCAGCGCATTCGAGGCAGCAATTCGCTCAATTGCCGAGGGCAAACCGGTCGCGGTCACGCGCCGCTAATCTTTACCGCGTCGGCGCACCTCCCGAATGACCGCGCTGTTGTCGAGATCCGCCTCACCGGCGCGCACGCAAGCCTCGAGCACCTCGGCGTGCACTTTCAGCATCGGCAGTTTCTGACCGGCCGCGGCCGCCTGGTCGAGCATGAGGCGCACGTCCTTCAGCGTCTGCCTGACACGGCCTTCCGGCGAGAAATCGCCGCGCACCATCTTGGGTCCTTTGGTTTCCATCACCTGGGAATACGAAGCCGAGCCGCGCGCGACCTCCAGAAACGCGGCAGGATCGAGCCCTAGGCGCTCGGCGAACACGAGCCCTTCCGCAAGCGCCAGGCGATTGAGACCGAGGATCAGATTGACGGCAAGCTTGGCGCGGCCGCCATCACCGACATCACCGATGTGGAACCGGCGCGCGAAAAGTACATCCAGAACGTCCTTCACCTCGTCAGCGATTGCGGCATCGCCGCCGATGAGGGCGACACCGTCACCGCGGCGCACCTGATCGCTGGTGCCGGACACCGGCACATCGAGATAACGAATGCCGCGCGGCATAACCCGGCGCGCAAGCGCTGCCACCCGATCGGGATCGCAGGTGCTCATACACAGGACGATCTTGCCGGAGCCGTCACCGAGAGCGGCCAACAGATGATTTTCGACCACGTCCTCGACCTGATCGGTGCTGAACACCGCGATGATGATGCAGCGTGCGGGTCTTGCCAGCTCGGCAATCGATTGAACAGGGCGTCCTCCGATCTCGCCCAACCGTGCCCGGCGGGCCGGATCAATGTCGAAGCCGATCACTGGGATGCCCGCATCGAGAAGACGGCGCGAATAGACCTCGCCCATCAGACCGAGGCCGACGACCGCAACCGGAGACTTGTTCATTGCAAGCGCCGTCCCGCGATCAGTTCCTCGGCCTCGGCAACCATGGCCTTAACGATCGTATCGGCCGGCTGCACGTCCTTGATCAGGCCCGCGACCTCGCCGATGAAAATGCCGGTATTGTCTGAGTCACCGGTATCCCGCGCGTGCGTATAGCGCCGCAATTGCCGTGCCGCCGTGGCGGGCTCGGCAAGTACCGCCTCGCGGCCTTGCCAATCGGCAATGAAACGGTTGCGCAAAGCCCGGCCGGTAATTTCCGGCGGCCAATTCAACCCGCGCACGATGTCGAGCACCCTCGTCTTGACGGCCGCATCACCATCTGCGCGAACGACAGCATCCTGAAAGCCCGGCGGCACGAGCGCCTCCTCACTCATAAGCAGGCGCGAACCGAGCAGCACACCGTCAGCTCCAAGCATGAGCGCGGCGGCAAGACCTCGTCCGTCGCCCACGCCGCCCGCTGCGACCAACAGCGTATCGGGGGCCGCCTTCGCCAGGTAGTCGGCAACCTCGGGGACAAGTGTGAAGGTCGTGCGCGTTTCGCTGTGACCACCGGACTCGGTGCCCTGGGCAACTACGATATCGGCCCCGGCCGCGACGGCCTCACGCGCGTGCGTCATATTCTGTATCTGGCACACGAGGAGCGCGCCCGCGGCCTTTGTAGTTTGAGCAAACGGTGCCGGCGCGCCGAATGACAGCATGATTGCGGCCGGCGCATGGGCGAGCACCCTGTCAAGCAGTTGCGGCTGCTTTGCCAACGACCAGGTGATGAAGCCGCATCCGACCCGGGCATTTCCCGCTGACGCAAATTCCCGGTCAAGCCAATCGGCGTCGCCATAGCCGCCGCCGATCAGCCCAAGTCCTCCTGCCGCGGTAACAGCTGCGGCCAGTCGGCCGCCGGCGACAAACCCCATCGGAGCGGAAATGACGGGATGCTCGATGCCAAGCCGTTTTGTAAGACGCGTGCGCAATGCTATCTCCGTTATCCGTGCGCAAAATCCCAGTACAATTCGCGCGCCTTGCGATAGAGCGGCCCCGGTTGCAACGACCGCTCGTCGATGCGGTTGACCGGCATGACTTTGGAGTAATTGCCTGACGAGAAAATCTCGTCCGCGTTCTGAACGTCGCGATAGCTCAACGTGGTTTCGGTGACGTCCACGCCGGCATCGCGCAAGAGCCTGATGACGCGCTGCCGCGTGATGCCGTTGAGAAATGTACCGTTCGGCGCGGGGGTAAAGACGACACCGTCCTTTCCGATGAAAATGTTGGCGGTGGCGAGCTCTGCCACGTTCCCCAATAGATCAAGTACAACGCAGTTGCCGAAGCCACGCGCGTTTGCTTCGAGAAGCGCGCGCGCATTATTGGGATAGAGGCACCCGGCCTTTGCATTAACCGGCATGCATTCAAGACTCGGCTTGCGATAAGGCGACAGCGTCACGGAGAATCCGTCGGGTTTCCGCATGGGAGCCTCGTAAAGGCTGAGACACCATTTTGTGGATTCCGGATCGGGCGCAACCAGCAACGTGCCGCTGCGCTCGGCCCAGTACATCGGGCGAACATAGAGCGCTGCATCCTTGTCGAAGCGTTTCCTGCCCTCGCGGGCCAGCTCAAGCCATTGTTCCGTGGAGACGGCCGGCTTGAGGTGCATGGTTTCGGCAGAGGCATTCACCCGCGCGTAATGCAAATCGAGATCGGGCGACACGCCTTCGAAGATGCGCGCGCCGTCGAATACTGAAGAACAGAGCCAGGCAGCGTGATCGCGAACGCCCATGATCGGGACATTCCCTTCGCGCCACTCGCCTTCATAGAAGGTCCAGGTCTTCGACCATCCCGGCATAGGCCATCTCCATCACGAGCCATGCACGGGCTTGACCCGCGCCTCCACTGCGCTTCCACTGCGGGAAGGTTCATGGATTGCCGGGTCCCGGCAATGACGAACTGACGGCGCAATCTTACGATATCGCCCCGGCAAAACACTATGGAATCCTCATCTGGAGGAATTGATGTCGATATTCATTTTCGACGCCTACGGGACACTGTTCGACGTCCACGCCGCGATAGCGCGGCACCGGCAGGAGATGGGACCCGACGCCGACAGGATCTCGACCGTGTGGCGAACCAAACAGCTCGAATACAGCTGGACGCTCACGCTGGCAGGGCACTACACGGATTTCTGGACATTGACCGAACGTGCGCTCGATTACGCATTAGCGCTTGTTCCCGGCGCGAACCAGGCGCTCAGACCCAAGCTGCTGGATGCCTATTTCAAGCTCGATGCATTTCCCGATGCGCGCACGACACTCAAATCGCTGAAGGCGAAGGGCTGCAAGACCGGAATTCTGTCGAATGGATCGCCGGCAATGCTCAAGGGAGCGGTGGATGCGGCCGGTATCGGCAGCGACCTCGACGCGCTTTTGTCTGTTGATGCATTGAAAATGTTCAAGCCGCGGCCGGAGGTCTATTCTCTTGTCACGCAGCACTTCGGATGCAAGCCCCGCGACGTCACCTTCGTCTCCTCAAACCGCTGGGACGTGATGGCGGGTGTTTCCGCCGGCTTCCGCAGCATGTGGATCAACCGTGCGAAAATGCCCGACGAGTATCCAGACTTTGCGCCGGCTCGAATCCTGACCGACCTGAATGCATTGACGGAGTTTGCCTAACACTTTCGTCGCAACTGACCCGGCTGGCGTGATTACGCGTCTCGGCCTATATGCCGCCAGCACCCTTCCGAACGATTTCTTCCATGCAACCGATCATCTCCGTCAACGGCCTGTCGAAAAGCTATGCGTCCGGCTTCAAGGCGCTGAGCGGAATCGATCTCGACATCCGGCGCGGCGAGATATTTGCGCTGTTGGGACCGAACGGGGCCGGCAAGACCACCCTGATCGGCATCATTTGCGGTATATTGGTGCCTACGCAAGGCAAAGTCACGGTCGGTGGCCATGACATCATCAGGGATTACCGTGCGGCCCGCTCGCTGATCGGGCTGGTGCCACAGGAACTTCACACCGACGCTTTCGAGAGTGTATGGGCAACGGTCTCGTTCAGCCGCGGGCTATTCAACAAGCCGAAAAATCCGGCCTATGTGGAGAAAGTGTTGCGCGCACTTTCCCTGTGGGACAAGAAAGACAACAAGATCATGACGCTGTCAGGCGGCATGAAACGGCGCTTGCTGATCGCCAAGGCGCTGTCGCATGAGCCGCAGATCCTGTTCCTTGACGAGCCGACCGCCGGTGTCGACGTCGAATTGCGCAAGGATATGTGGCAGGTCGTCCGTGATCTCCGCGATTCCGGTGTGACGATCATCCTTACCACGCATTACATCGAAGAAGCCGAGGACATGGCCGACCGCATAGGCGTGATCAACAAGGGCGAAATCATCCTCGTTGAGGACAAGAACGAATTGATGCGCAAGCTCGGACAGAAGCAGCTCGCCTTGCATCTTCAGAAGAAGCTCGACGCGGTGCCGGCGGAGCTTTCTGCCTACAATCTCAAATTGGCGGCGGACGGGATGGAGCTGGTCTTTACCTACGACAGCCAGGTCGAGCGCACGGGGATTACGGGCCTCCTGACCGATCTGAACCGGGCGGGAATTCGCTTCCGGGACCTGCAGACCACACAGAGCTCGCTCGAGGACATTTTCGTTGGATTGGTGAGCGACCGACGATGAACCTGCGGGCCGTACAAGCGATCTACCGGTTTGAGATGGCGCGCACCGGCCGCACCATATGGCAGAGCATTGTCTCGCCGGTCCTTTCCACGTCTCTCTATTTCGTGGTGTTCGGGGCCGCGATCGGCTCACGTATCACGGAGATCGAAGGCGTCTCCTACGGCGCGTTCATCGTGCCCGGCCTTATCATGCTGACGCTGCTGACACAGAGCACGATGAACGCCTCCTTCGGTATTTACTTCCCGCGCTTTACCGGGACGATCTATGAAATTCTCTCGGCGCCGGTGTCGCCATTCGAAATCGTGCTCGGCTATGTCGGGGCGGCGGCAACGAAGTCGATCATCCTTGGTCTGATCATCCTGGCGACCTCCTGGCTCTTCGTGCCGCTGCAGATCGCGCACCCCTTCTGGATGGTGGCCTTCCTGTTGCTGACCGCAGCGACGTTCAGCCTGCTTGGTTTCATCATCGGTATTTGGGCCGAAGGCTTCGAGCGGCTTCAAATTGTACCGTTGCTGATCATCACACCGCTGACCTTTCTCGGTGGGACCTTCTATTCCACCAGCGTGCTGCCGCCGGTCTGGCAGACGATCGCATTGTTCAATCCGGTCGTTTACCTGATTAGCGGTTTCCGCTGGAGCTTCTTCGAGATCGCCGATGTGAGCCACAGTGTCAGCGTCGGCATGACGCTCCTGTTTCTTGCCGCGTGCCTCGTCGCCGTGTGGTGGATGTTCAGGACCGGCTACAAGCTGAAAAAATAGCCGCTCACATTTTCGTGGCTTTGAAACAGGCGGCCGGCTCCGGGGTAAGTCCTTGCGGGGCTTAACGTGCACGCAGGGAGGCATGCCCATGTCGCTTTCATTCAAGACATTTGCGGGTCTGGCGATTGCTGCCGCACTGTCATCGACGGTCTTCGCCCAGGGGCTCGTCACCCAAAAGAACATTTCACTTGCCATGGCTCAGGCAATCGCCCAGGCGGCGCTGGCGCAATGCGAGAGCATGGGCTTCAAGGTTTCAGTCGCGGTCGTGGACAGGAGCGGCCTCACGATCGTCACGCTTCGCGGCGACGGCGCCGGACTGCACACACCCGAAGGAGCCGAGCGCAAGGCCTACACCGCGCGTACGTTCAGTCAACCGTCAGCCGATTTCGTCAAGCGCCTATCCGACAGGCCGGATACCGTTGGTTCGCGGCAATACACCCGCGTGTTGGCGTTAGGTGGAGGCCTGCCCATCAAGGCCGGCAATGAGGTCGTGGGTGCGGTTGGCGTCTCAGGCTCGCCAGGCAAGGACGACGTCTGCTCGCAAGCCGGCATCGACAAGGTCGCCGATCAGCTTCGATAGCCGGCGCGTCAGGCCTCTGCTAGGGCGTAGAGAATGCGCGCCCATGAGCGGATACCCTTGTGATAGCATTTCAGGTCGAACTTTTCGTTCGGCGAATGCACGCGGTCGTCGTCGAGCGCGAACCCGACGAGAAGCGAATCCATCCCCAGCACGCTCTTGAAGTCCGCCACGATCGGGATCGATCCGCCGGCGCCGACCGTCACCGCCTTGTGCCCCCACTCCTGCGCGAGCACATCGCGGGCTTTGTTGAGGGCCGGATTGTCGAATGACAGCTGCAAGGGCGGCGCCAGGCCAAAGTTGCCAAATTCCACCTTGCAGTCGGACGGCAAT
>DASSRJ010000107.1:0-54325 GCA_035701845.1 Pseudolabrys sp.
GGCAACGGTCGCGCCCTCGCGCGCGTAGCCGAGGGCGATGGCGCGGCCGATGCCGGAGCCTGCGCCGGTCACGACCGCGATGTGGTTCTGGAGAAGTCCGGGCATGGTTGTGCTCCGTCTGAGCCAGGTGATCATAGACTATTTCGTCTCTTCCGCGCGGAGCGGAGTTCCTCATAGAGTGTCATGGCCGGGCATAGCCGTTCGAAGAACGGCGTGCTTTCGCACACCGAAGTCCCGGCCATCCCGATTCAAAGGCAACCGCAGTGCCTCGATTATCGGGATCACCGGGACAAGCCCGCTGATGACGGCGTCGCGTGTACAGCTCAACATCACAATTAACTGATGTCCGATGGGCGGGAGGTTTCTCTAAGATTGCGGGCGACTGGCAGCCGTACGGAGCATTTTGATGGAACGCAAGAAAGCATCCGATTTCCCGCAGGAGCTTTTGAATCTGTTCGACCTGTACGTGCACGGGGACATTCCCCGGCGCGAATTTCTCGCCGGCGCGCAAAAATTCGCGGTCGGCGGCGTCACGGCGGCGGCACTGCTCGAGATGCTGCGGCCGAACTACGCATGGGCGATCCAGGTCCCGGAAAACGACAGCCGCATCAAGGCCGAGTCCGCGACCGTGCAATCGCCCAAGGGAAACGGATCCATCAATGGTTACCTGGTACGTCCGGCGACTGCGCGCGAAAAACTGCCGGCGGTCCTGGTTATTCACGAGAACCGCGGCCTCAATCCATACATCAAGGACGTGGCGCGAAGACTGGCGGTCGCGAACTTCATGGCGTTCGCGCCTGACGGGCTCACATCCGTGGGTGGATATCCCGGCGATGAAGAGACCGCTGCAAAGCTTTTCTCCGGGCTTGATCGCGGCAAGATAACCGAAGATTTTCTCGCCGCGGCCGAATGGCTGAAAGCGCGTCCGGACGCCACGGGCAGGATCGGCGCGGTCGGCTTCTGCTTCGGTGGCGGCGTCGTCAACATCCTGGCCGTGCGCATGGGCAATGATCTTGCTGCGGGCGTGCCTTTCTACGGCAATCAGCCGAACGCCGCGGATGCGGCGAAGATCAAGGCGCCGCTGCTTTTGCATTATGGCGAGCTCGATGCCCGGATCACGTCAGGCTGGCCGGCTTTCGACAAGGAACTCACCGCCGCGCACGTCACGCACCAGGGCTATGTTTATGCCGGAGCCAATCACGGCTTCCACAACGACACGACGCCCCGTTACGACGAGGCCGCGGCCAAGCTTGCCTGGCAGCGCACGCTGGACTGGTTCGACAAATATTTGCGCTAGTTTAGCCGTCATTCCGGGGCGGGCGCGCGAAGCCTATATTTGTCGAAAAGGAGCCGATCGCATGTGCCGTAACATCAAGACGTTGTTCAATTTCGAGCCGCCGGCGACCGAGGAGGAGATTCACGCGTCTGCGCTTCAATTCGTTCGCAAGCTCTCCGGCTTCAACAAGCCGTCGCAGGCGAACGCCGAGGCATTTGAAAGGGCCGTCGCCGAGGTTTCGCAGGTGGCCCGTACGCTGCTCGCCTCGCTGCACACAACTGCCCCCGTGCGTGATCGCGCCGTGGAGGCGGAGAAGGCGAAAGCGCGGGCACGCGAGCGGTTTGCGCCGGCGTCGTGAGCTCAGGCGGTACGGCGCCACATTTTCGGAGTCATGCGCGGTCAACCGGGTCCGGCCGGAGCCTGTCATCGGGCTGGCCCGGTCGTAAACTTGACCCGCCTGCAGGCCGAAGCCGCAATCGATTGGCTGGACCCAACAACCCTTCGGCTGGCGGAGGCCTGCGCATCCATGATGGGCTCCCGCCGCCTGGCCAGCGCCGCCAAACCCCGCGCTGCACCCGCATAACACCGCTCGCGCCGCCAGCGCACCGTCACCCACAGGCCCACGGAGACCCCAGCCACAGTCAATCAGTTCAGGCGCCGTCAGCGCCCACCATCCCGCTTGCGTCCGTACCAAACCGGAAAAGTCCCAACACGTCCGTCGCCACTTGCGTTAGTCGTGTGAGAAATGCGGGCTAGGGGCTTTGTTCCCTCGCAAGTGAACTACGGCGCTCCGGCAACGCGCAAAATCTCGATTAGCTTGCGGTCGCGCCAGCGCCGCAGGTCGTCCATGCTGCGTCCGGCGGCTTCCTCGGTCACGCCGTCGATGACCGCTTTCTGGGTCCTCGCGTCGAGCGTCGGCGTGCCGAGATCGTCCATCCAGCTTTGGATCGCCGGGCCGAGGTGATCCATGAAATGCGTCATGCCGCCGTCGCCGCCGGCCATGTGAAATGTCAGATGCGGCCCCATCAGCGCCCAGCGCAGGCCGGGGCCGTAGGCGATCGCCGCATCCGCGTCGGCGACCGAGACGACACCTTCCGTCACGAGATGGATCGCCTCGCGCCATAGCGCCGCCTGCAGCCTGTTGGCAACGTGGCCGCGCACTTCCTTCTTGATGTGGATCGGATGCTTGCCGATCTCGCGATAGAAATTCATCGCCTTCGTCACCGCATCGGGCGATGTCTTCGCGCCGCCGACCACCTCGACCAACGGAATGAGATGCGGTGGATTGAACGGGTGGCCGATCACGCAGCGCTCCGGGTGCCGGCACTTGGCGGTGACGCGGCTGATGAGCAGGCCCGATGAGCTCGAAGCGATCACCGAGTCCGGCGGCGCCGCGCCGTCGATCGCGGCGAACAACTCGATCTTGATGTCCTCGCGCTCGGGTCCGCTTTCCTGCACGAAGGCCGCGCCCTTGGCGGCTTCCACCGGATTCTTGAAAAACGAAAAGCGCTTGCGGTCGGCGCCGGACTTCACGGCGTTGAGCTTCTCCAGCGTCGGCCAGGCATTGCCGATGAAGCGCCGCGCGAAATCCTCGCCGTTCGGCGCCGGATCGTAGGCGGCAACCTCGAAGCCGCGCGCGAGAAAATAGGCTGCCCAGCTTGCGCCGATCGTGCCGGCGCCGATGACGCTTATACGTTGTGTCATTTGTTGTCCTCTCCGCCGCTACCCGGTGAAGCTTATCAGATTGCACGCACCACTCTCCCTCGATTGCACGATAGGAATTTATGCTTGACAATGTCGAGCGATCGGCCTAGGAAAAAATACCTTAAACCGGAAAATGAAATGCCCGAAACGTCATTGCGCGAACTCAAGGATTGCCATGAAAAAATTCAAGCTGAAATCACCGAGCTGAAGCGCTTGGTTGCGCTCCGCCGTCGCGAACGCGTGTCCCGCGAGATGAAATATCGTCTCGCAGGGCTGCGCTTCGAACGGGCTTTGATCCGCCATGCCGACGTTTGTCTTAAGGCAGGCTTCCGGCGGGACCAGCCTCGTTGGCCCAAAAGAACCGAAGGGGCGGGCCGATGGTCCGGGGGAGCCGGGACAGAGGCTCCCAGCACAGAGCCACCTGCGCGACCGAAATCTCGCGGGCACCATTTTGTCCCGGGCGAATTCTATCGCAATGAACCGCTAAGAGATGAAACACGCAACGTTTTTGAAAAGGCGGTGACGGGCCCGCTTCGTGGTCAACAACATCGCAACAGCAAAGAACACATAACGTATACTAAAGCCGTGGAAGAGGCGTTCGAGCAATTTAAGTCACGAAATGGAATAGTGCATTCGGAGGATGTGACTCCGGAGCACGCGAAGAAATTTGTTGATGAAATCCGCAATTCCAGAGATTCCAGAATTCGCAACTTTAATCTAAAAATCTATATGCGCGAGTTTCAGTTTTATTTGCGCCGAATTCCGCGCAGAATTGAGTGAGGAATGTTGATGCAGACCCAAGATGACGACGATGCCGAACAGGTGCGAGTGTGGGAAATACTCTATGCCCGGCTCAAGCGCACGCTTGACAAGCTTGGCCGGGAAGACTGGCGCGGACGCGCGGACTATTGGCTCATCAGCGATAATTGGGGAAGTAAGCAACACAAACTGTACATCACCAATCTGGATTTGCTTGCGCCTTCGGTCGTGAAGCAGCTGCAGAACACCCTCGCAGGCTTTCCCGACTGGGAAATTGTTGTAGCCGTCTATCTTGAAGAGAAAGGATATTCTTGGCCGGATATGGGCTTGATCGTCCGCGGGCACGAAATCATCGATGAATTGCAGCGCCAATATTTTCCAACGCAATATCAAGGGATCAAATATGACGGCAGCCGCCATGGACCCTGAGCGGGTATTTCTCGATCAGCGTCAGGCGGCGGCATCCTACCGGCAATAGGGCAGCGTTTGCCGCGGCAGCGGTGAGCCGCCCGTGTTCGTTTTGCTTCGTCGATGAAAGGGACATCCTGCAGCACTTGACCAGTAGGAGTATTTCATAATAATACAACTATTCCGTGTAAATCAGGAATTGTATCGTGCGCGTGCTGCTGACCGCCCTCAAGGCAATCGCCCTGCTGTGCCTGCTCCCGTTCGGTGGTCTGCAACGCCCAATCGCAGAAGCGTATGACAGCTTCCGCAATCTTCTGTCCGTCTACCGGTACGAGGTCATGCATCGGCTGAAGCGGATCTACGAGACCGGCGATCGGGCCAGCGACCGCGACCGGTTTATCGCCGTCACTGTGCCCGGCCATCTGCATGGCTATGTGCAGTGCATCTTCCACGACCACCAGACACAAATTTATTGCGAAGCGTCCTCGGGTTTCTATTGCGACAAGGAAGGCGAGCCCCGAACATTTCATCAGCCGCAGCAAAGGGTCGATGCGCTTGCCCGGGACATTGACGATTCGGCGGGAAATTTCAAAATGGACTTCGGCGTCGGCAACCCACACGATTTCAACGCTATTGCCGCCTTCATTTTGCGCGCTTTGCACGACGGCTATGACGCGCGGGGCGACATGAATTTGCGATTCAACGCTCGGTTCGCGCCGCGCGCACCCTGCATGCCGGTAAGTTGAGGCTTTTCCTATGTCAATGGAATTGCACGTGTTCTCAGATCGCCGTCTCAATTCGGTCGCCGAATGGCAGCGCGCCATTGATGCTGAAGGTTTTCAGTTGCGTCTGGCCGAGGACGTTAGTCTCGCCACCGCAAGCGGCATGGTGCCGGTAACACTCGAGGATAAGCGAACCGGGTTTGAGTGCTATCACGACGATGCCGCACAAACGATGCGGTTCCTGGGCGTCAGCAATTTCACCCATTTCTGGAAATATGCACTGGGCTTGCGCTGGGGCGCGGACTTTTCAGCATTGGAAGCGGCCTGGATGGCTGCAACTGCATATGCCGCTGCCACGACCGGCATCATCTTCGACCACGAGGAGGGACGGGTGTTCGCGCCTCAGCAGGCACGTGAGCTGGTCGCCAGATTTATTAGTGACCGTCCCAACACCAAAGCATTCTTGGAGGACATCGAACGGAAATTCGGGAAAGGGCCTTGAAGCTTAAGAGCCGTCACGTGCTTTTATTAGCCGTTATCTCGGGGCTTCTGCCAGGGCCCGCGGTCGCGCAGCCGGCAGACACACTCAACGAGTTGCTGGCAGCCGAGCGCTGTCCGCTTTCGGCGCAACTGAAGGCTGTCTATGAGCGGCCGAGCGCATTCAAGGAGCGCGATCGGTTTCTCGTCGTCAGCGTGAAAATTCGGCCGCAAAACTATGTGCAATGCATGTTCGCGGAGAATCGCAGCAAACTCTATTGTGAAGCTTCGTCATCCTATTACGCCGAGCGGGAAACAAAACTGCGCATGTTGTACATGCCGCCCGACGCGATGGCGGTGCTTCAAAAGCTCGGTTTTGCGACAAAAACATCGGAAAAGAATTTTTCTTATGAGCGCGCTCTCAGCGGAGCGCCCGATTTCGACGCAATTGCGACCTTGATGCTCACGGTACTACACGATGCCTATGGCGTGCGGGAGGACACCGTGCTTACGACCGCGGCTCCATTCGTTGGCACTATCATTGTAGTGTGCCGCAGATAAGGCTCAGTATCTGTGAAACCCGAAGATGACGACGACGCCGAACAGGTGCGAGTCTGGGAAATACTTTATGCCCGGCTTAAGCGCACGCTTGACAAACTTGGCCGGGAAGACTGGCTTGGACGTGCCGACTATTGGATCCTCGATGACAACTGGGGGACCCGCCAACACAAACTGTACATCACTAATCTGGATTTGCTTGCCCCTTCGGTCGTGAAGCTGTTGCAGAACACGCTTTCAGACTTTCCCGATTGGGAAATTGTTGTGGGGGTCTATCTTGAAGAGAAAGGGTATTCTTGGCCGGATATGGGTTTGGTTGTCCGCGCGCACGAAATCATCGATGAATTGCAGCGCCAGTATTTCCCGACGCAATATCAGGACATCAGATATGACGGCAGCCGCCGCGGAGGCTGAGCGGCCAGCTGGTATTTGCCAATCAAAAGGCGCGGCCGCTACGGTGAGAAGCGCCGTGCGAAATCATCGCCGTTCGGCGACGGATCGCAGCCTGCGACCTCGAAGCCGCGCGCGAGAAAATAGGCTGCCTAGCTTGCGCCGACCGTGCCGGCGCCGATGGCGCTTACGCGCTGTGCCATTTGTCCTCCCTACCTCTTGTGCGCCGTAGCTTATCAGAATGCACTGCACGTACCCGCCTCACAGGCAGGTTCTTGCAACGCGTCGCTAAAACACGCTTGACTAATGCGGGTATTACCAAATAATACAATCTACGCGCGTGTATATGAATCTATAGGGATATTCGTGTTGTTACGGATGACACTGCTTTGTTTGTACACGACAAGCGTATCGTCGCTTGCGGAAGCGCGCGACAGTTTCCGCGATCTTCTGTCTGTTTATCGCTGTGAGGTCGTGCATCGACTTGAGCAGATTTACGAATTCGGGGACTTGGCGAACGATCGCGACCGGTTCATCGCTATCACCGTGCCCGGTCATCCACATGGCTATGTGCAATGCATGTTCCACAGCAACGGCACTGAAATTTATTGCGAGGCCTCTTCCGGCTTTTATTACGACAAAGAGAATGCGCCGCGTATATTTCGTCAGCCGCAACGGACAATCGATGCGCTCGCGCGATTAGGTTTCAACACGGACGACTCGGAAGGAAATTTCCAGATCGACTTTGCCATCGGATCGGCACCTGACTTCAACGCCATTGCTGATTTCTTGTTGCGCGCTTTACACGATGGCTATGGCGCGCGCGGCCAAATGAACTTGAAATTCAGCGCTCCGTTTGCACCTCGCGTGATGTCGACCTGCGTGCCAGTCAGTTGACACAACGCACAGCGAACGCAAACGACGTGGCAAAGTGACCCGTGTTATTTCCAAAAACTCGGCTGAGGTCATGAAATGTCAATGGAAAGTTTTGCACTTTCGGATCATCAACTGAATTCAGTGACTGAATGGGGCAACGCGACCATGTACGCCGAAGCATTTCCCTTTCCTGTGCGGTTATCTGCAGAGGTGTCTTTTGCAGACTTGAGCGGGCGAACTCGTGTGGCTCGCACCCGGCCGCGACGATGGTTTTCCTGTGCTGAACAGTATTCGTGATTTGCTCGTAGGGGATGACAAGCCGCATTTGTAACCGCCAGCAAATGAGCAGCCAGCTTGCGTCGAGCTGCCGGCCGTCTCTCTAAGTAAAACCCACCTCATCATCGGTGATGATGAGGTGGGAACATGCTCCTGCGTCTTGATGACGGCTCAGAGTATGCACTTGGCCTTCGCACCCACGTCGGCCCTTGCCTTCATTGCGGCGGCGAAGGTCGGCAGCGACTTTTTCGTCAGAACCGTGTAGTTCGACGAAATTGGCTTGAAGAACCCGGCCATATCGACGACCTGGCAGATTTTCGTGTCATTCCACTGAATGACGCGATAATCGGCAGCTTGTGCGGGAGTGAGAACAAAAAACGCCCCCACGGCGCCCAGCAACGCAAGACTGAAACGCTTCATCGTAGTCTCCTTGAAATTTTGTTATGCCGCGTTACGGCGCAAAATCGTATGCCGCGCGGCGAGCGACTTGCAAGACGTGACCTCGCGGTTTGCCGATAAATCTTTGGCCGGTGTTTATGGTGCGGTTAGATGGAGCAATGGCCGCGACGCGCCAGCCGGCCCTTGGCGCGCACCGCGGCGCTGAAGCTCGGCAGTGGCGGGGTCAGGACCCGGTAGTTGGAAGGGATCGGGCGGCCGCCCCAGCCGAAATCGTAGATCTGACAGACCCTGGTGAAATCCCACCGGATGACGCGATAGTCCGGCGCCGCCTGCGCGGAGCCGGTGACAAAAAATGCCGTCGCGGCGGCCAGCAATCCAAGATGCCAGTGCTTCATTCCTGCTCTCCGTCTTGATTCAATCCGGCTTGCTCTCCTTGCGCCCCCGGGACGGCCGGACCGCAACGCTAACAGGCGGGCAGGCCAATTGTTCCGGCAGCCGGCACGGCCGGGCGTCATCACCGGCGGCACACCCTGCGCCGGCCAGCGGCGACCGCGAGGCCCCGCCTGGCCATCGTGCTTGCCTTCCCGGCCGCCCGTCATGCGCCGTCGAGGGACGGGAGCTTGCTGCAGGCGCAGGTCCCCGCGCCTGCCTGCGTCTGACTTCAGATTAGGAATAAATACTTGACGCATTGTGACGCGCGGTGTTAGGATAATATACCTAATAAACAGATTGTGCGGAAATGTCACAAGACCCCCTTCTACCGATGCGTGCCGACCTGGCCAGGTTGCGAGAGCTTGTCGATCTGCGGCGGCCGGCCGCGCGGAGCCCCGGTGCGGCTCTGCACATCGATGGCAACGTGCATTGCAAGGCAGGCTTCCGGGCCGACCAACCGCGCTGGCCGAAGCGGAGCGGCGAGCACAGCGGCCGCTGGTCGGGCGGAGCAGGAACGGGCGGCGGCCCGCGGACCGCTCGTACCAATGACCTCAGCGCAATGCGGCGCAAGCCGCCGCTGCGCGAGCTTCCGCTTCACCTGCCGCATTTTTCATCGGGCCTCGGCCGGAGTTCGCCGCCGCGGCAACCGGTCACGATCATCAACAATGCGCAAACCGGATTCTCGACGGTCGACGAAACCACCGAAAAGCTGCGAACGATTTTGGAAAACGTCGTCAACGCGCGCCCCGAAGGATTTGGGGCCGAATACGGAAAGGCGATCCATTACGATTTCGCAGCCGCAGTGCGCTCCGAAAATTTGCGCGGAATCGGAAGCAAGGGTGTTGAGCAGACGTTCGGCCCGGATCCCGACCGGCGCGACGTTCCTTACGGTACGAAAGGCAGCGTAAGAACCGATATCACCCTGCGCGATGATGGCGGCGATGTGACCGCGATCTACGATGTCAAAACCGGCGATGCGACCCTGGGTCCGCGGCGGGTCCAGCAGCTTCGCGATAAGACAGGTGCATCGCGGCACATTCCGATCATCGAGATGCACATCCGTCGCGGTCTTTCGGTCAAGGCCGAAACGGCGCGGCACGTCTGGATCATCACGCTGCGCTTGTGGAATCCGTGGCTCCGAGCGCCGCGAGGCAGCGATAGACCGATTGCAGGATAAGTGCCCGCGCGCAGGGACGCTTCCGCGAACGGGCCATCCGACACGTCGCGAGCGACACAACCGGTAGTTGACTAATTGTTCCTGCTTTGTTCCAATGGCTCCTTATTGGGAGGCATTGGAGCAATGACGGAGGCGCTGGTTTACGCGTTTCACGACGACAGGCTGTACACGTTTGAGCGCACCGCGCGTTACTCAGCCTCCAAGTTTGGCGGGCCGCTCTGCGTGAAGATTCTGGGGCGGTCGTTTGGGCCCAAGCCCCTTCACCTGATCGCTTCGCTCGGTGGCTGGCACATCCCCTCATTGAATGATCATCAACTGGTCGAGTTGCCGCTGGTCTACGGCCTGAACTACGACGGCTGCCGGATCGATTATCGCGTCAGTTTCGGTCACACGATCGAGCTGCTCGACATGCAACCAGCGGAATCATCCGACGATTGGCCATATCCGTACTTCCCGCCGCTTCTCCCTTATGTCCCCCTGCGGCTCGAGGATACGTGCCGGCGGACGAGCTATGGCGCGTTCGCATCGCGGTTTCCCAACATGCCGGCGCAGCAGCCGGCGGAGCTGATCGTCGCCGTGCCGCCACCGGCGACAATCGGGGTGTCGCTTTGGGGCGGGGCGGACGCCGACGACGTGACGATCATGTTTGCGTGCGACCTGAAGAAGAAGCGGGTCAGTGCCTGCAATGTGACGTCGTAGACTATATTGGTGAAGCCCGTACGTCATTTCGATGAGGCATTGTCATGCCAAGAAAGAAAAAATCCGGCGCCGCTGTATGGGTCGACTCTGTTGCCGCTCCGCCGCTAACGCAGAAATTTTTCGACCACGAAGAAATCCAGCGCGGCGAAAAAATCCTGCGGTGCGGCCGCCCGCCGCTGTCGAATCCGAAGCAGGCCGAAAAGCTGCGGCTCGACGCCGACGTGCTCGCCGCTTACCGCAGGACTGGGCGCCCGCATCAATGCGGACTTGCGGAAGGCGAGAAAGTTGAAGACGGGATGAACCGGTGGGGAACACCCGTCATCGCTCCCCATTGTTGCAAAGGCGCAAGGCAAGGGTCATTATTACGCTGCGGTGTATTCGAAGAATACCCGGGTACGCCGCAATGACCGGATCGGTTCGCGAAAGGGTAGCTCCCATGCGCGCGATGACGATCGCTATCCCAGCGTCAATTCTGCTGAACATTGCCGCCGTGGCACAGGACCAGGGCCGGCAGCCGTCCGGCCGCATGACGCCCGCGCCGCCTGCATCGGCGGGCACGGCAGGTCCGCAGGCACCGGTCGGCCACCGTCAACCGACGGAACGCACGTTGCCGCCCGCCGTGCGCAAGGAAGAAGACTCGGCCAGACGGGAGCCCGATCCGCTCGGGCCTCTTCCGAGCATTTGCAAGAACTGTTGAGCGCGTTCGGCGGCTGCGGTAGCAAACGCACTGGATCGGCGCCTTCGCGCGCATTCGCCGCTGCGAAGCCAAAACGGCTTCGCTGTGGCGAAGCAGGTCGCGGGAAACCGGCGCTCATGCCTTGAGCGATCGCCATCCCCGCATCGCGTGCACCCGGACGACACGCGCAACCGTCTCGACCGCACCGATGGCTGTCTGCACATTGCGTGCGACTGCTTCGGCGGTTTCGTTTGCCATCAGCAATGCCTCGTTGATGACAATGCTGACATTGTCCGTGACGAGGCGCGTCGCACCGGTGACCGCCTGGCGCGCGGCGGACTTCGCCGTATCGATCCGCTCGAGCCGGGCCTGCGCGGCGATGGCGCGCTCGCGCGCGGCTTCCGCCTTGCGCAACAGGCGCCGGTGCTCGGCGCGCCTGAGCTTCACATGCTGGACGACATAGGCCACGGCCGAGAAGCCGGCGAGCAGCACCGTGAAGCTTGCCGACACATAGAATCGCATGTCGATCAGCAGCGCCGCGCCGAAGCACAAAGCGAGCACGCCAATCAGCGCGAACAGCTTCTTGCCGCGGCGGGTGATGGCATAGGCGGCGAATTGCCGGACGAAAGCAGCCCACATGGTCGATCCTCCGTACTGACCCGACGCCGCCGCGTTAGCGACGGCCCTACGGCCGGGCGGACCGCCGCGCCGGCACAGTTGGCTGGAGAGATAGGAACGGGAGGGGCGAACTGCAATCGGCGGAGCAGGCGCTAGATATGCGCGCAAGGCAAACTTCAATCCCCAGCAACCACGCGACGATTTTGGACAATGGGTCGCTATGGGAAATAATGGGCAGGCGGCCGATATCGACAAACGATTGCACAATGATCCACTCGAAAGTTTCGCGCCGTGGGCGGTCGATCGCTTTTTGCATGGCTCAACATGCGGTTGACGGCTTGATGTGTAATTCGGTTGAGCCCGCCTCCCGCCGCCCTGGTTGTTGGAAGCAGGCGGCGGAACGGCTGGGTAACTGCCTCGCCGGCCGCGAAATCCCACCTCTTAACTTTTGAGGGCCATCATGTTGATCGCGACACGCGTTCTCAGGCTGCGGAGTCCGGGCGGCGACATTGACGTTCCGGTCCGTATCCATGCCCCCGAGCAGCGGGAGGTCGATTGGGCATGCAGGCTGGAAGTCGGTTGGCCGGACGGAGTCCTGGAAATTCCCGTACGTGGAGTAGATGCGGTGCAGGCGCTTCATCTGGCGTTGCAGCTGGCCGGCGCGCAGATCTATGCGAGCGCTCATCACGCGACAGGTGCTCTCATGTGGCTGGAGCCCGGAAAGGGTTATGGCTTTCCGATAACTTACAACCTTCGCGATCTACTTGTCGGGGACGACAAGAAATTATGACGTCCGTTTGATCTGCGTTCGGATTTCACAACGTCTTGTTGCTCTCCTTCACCGCCGCCTGATCGACGTACACCTCGCTGCCCATCTGCCGGAATTTTTCCGACATCTGGGCCATTCCCTGTTCTTTATCGTTCAGGGTAGCGGCATAGTCCCGCACGTCCTGCGTGATTTTCATCGAGCAGAACTTCGGGCCGCACATCGAGCAGAAATGCGCCACCTTGTGCGCTTCCTTGGGCAGCGTCTCGTCGTGATATTCGCGCGCGGTGTCGGGGTCGAGCGAGAGGTTGAACTGGTCGACCCAGCGGAATTCGAAGCGCGCGCGTGAGAGCGCATCGTCGCGCAGCTGGGCGGCCGGGTGGCCCTTGGCGAGGTCGGCGGCATGCGCCGCGATCTTGTAGGCGATCACGCCTTCCTTCACGTCGTCGCGGTCGGGCAGGCCGAGATGCTCCTTCGGCGTCACGTAGCAGAGCATCGCGGTGCCGAACCAGCCGATCATCGCGGCGCCGATCGCCGAGGTGATGTGGTCATAGCCGGGCGCGATGTCAGTGGTGAGCGGGCCGAGGGTGTAGAACGGCGCCTCGCCGCATTCCTTGAGCTGCTTCTCGACATTGATCTTGATCTTGTGCATCGGCACGTGGCCGGGCCCTTCGATCATCACCTGGCAGCCTTTCGCCCAGGCCACCTTGGTGAGCTCGCCAAGGGTTTCCAGCTCGGCGAACTGCGCGCGGTCATTGGCGTCGGCGATCGAGCCCGGACGCAGGCCGTCGCCGAGCGAGAACGACACGTCGTATTTGCGCATCAGGTCGCAGATCTCGTCGAACCGCTCGTAGAGGAAGCTCTCCTTGTGATGTGCCAGGCACCACTTGGCCATGATCGAGCCGCCGCGCGAGACGATGCCGGTGACGCGGTTGGCGGTGAGATGGATGTAGGGCAGGCGGACGCCGGCGTGGATGGTGAAATAGTCGACGCCCTGCTCGCACTGCTCGATCAGCGTGTCCTTGTAGACCTCCCAGTCGAGTTTGACGGGATCGCCGTTCACCTTCTCCAGCGCCTGGTAGATCGGCACGGTGCCGATCGGGATCGGCGCGTTGCGGATGATCCACTCGCGCGTGGTGTGGATGTTGCGCCCGGTGGAGAGGTCCATCACGGTGTCGGCGCCCCAGCGGATCGCCCACACCATCTTCTCGACCTCTTCCTCGACCGACGACGTCACGGCGCTGTTGCCGATATTGGCGTTGATCTTGGTGAGGAAGTTGCGGCCGATAATCATCGGCTCGAGCTCGGCGTGGTTGATGTTCGACGGGATGATGGCGCGCCCGCGCGCAACCTCGCTGCGCACGAATTCCGGCGTGATGAAGGCAGGTACGGATGCGCCGAAGCTTTCGCCGTCGGCAAGGGCTGATTCCGCGCGCTCCAGCATTGTCTTGCGGCCGAGATTCTCGCGCTCGGCGATGTAGATCATTTCCTTGGTGATGACGCCGGCACGCGCCCATTCGAGCTGGGTGAGGGGGTGTTGATTTTCTGTCATTCCGGGACGGCGCACAGCGCCGGACCCGGAATTCAGATGCGCATCCTGAGCTTGATGCCGGATTCCGGGTTCGCTCCCCAGGATTGAATCCGGGGTCGCGCCCCGGAATGACCCGGAGCCAGCCGCCCGCCACGGCTTCGGCACATTCGCGAAACTGCGCGCCAGATGCTTGCCGGTGACATTGCCGTTGTCGACCGGCTTCACCTCGCGGCCTTGATACTCCTCGACGCCGCCGCGTTCCTTGACCCATTCAAGGCGCGTGCGCGGCAGGCCCTTCTCGACCTCGATCGTCACCTCCGGATCGGTGTAGGGGCCGGTGGTGTCGTAGACCGGCAGCGGCGGCTCGCCGGACGATGCGTCGAGCATGATCTCGCGCAGCGGCACGCGCAGGTCGGGCGCGGTCCCGGGCCGCGCATAGACCTTGCGCGACGCGGGGAGCGAACCCGTCGTGACTTTCGGAATGACGAGATCGGCGCCGGTGACGGGTTTGTTCATGTCATTACACTCCTGGACGGAATCCGAAGTAACAGAGTACGGCGCCGATCACGAGCCAGAACGCCGCCGCGACGGTTGTGATTTCCTTGCTGGCGATGGCCTTCTTGCCGATTTTCAGGGCGCGATCCGGCGCGAACACGCGCAGCGCGCCGCTGATGACCGCGATCCAGCCGAGCAGCGTGATGATCAGCGGCCAGTTCAGCACCCACACATTATGACTGAGCACGACCGCGAGTCCTGCCGGCATCAGGATCATGCCGGAGAAAAAGATGAGCGCGGGACTGCGCAGGAATTCCATTGCTATTTTGCGGAACGCGCTTTCGTTCATCAGCAGGCTGATACCCACCAGCGCCATCACCGGTCCGATCAGTCTCGCGAGAAAAATGGATGTCTGCATGGTCTTCCCCTAGGCCACGTAGCCCTTGAACGTAATGAAGCAGCCAACCGCGACTAAAAAAATGCCGAGACCGGTGAAAAAGCCGGAGCTCGCAATGATCGCGGTGGCGATGAACGTCGCGAATTGCGGCGCGATGATGCGGAATGCGCCGACGCAAGCGAGAATCAGGCCGATCGCGGTAATCACGGCGCGCCAGTCGCGCGTCCAGAGATTGTGCACGTTCAGAATGTACAGGCCGCCGGTCAGCGCTAGGATCCCGGAAAAATAAATGAAGGGAAGGCCGCCGAAGAACTGCGCCGCCATCTCGCGGTAGCTCGGCTGGTTGACCAGCATGCCGATGCCGATCGCCGACAGCACCGGGCCAACCAGCCTCGCGATGATCAGCGACTTTTGCATCGAATGTCCTGTCCCTTCGCCGGCATGACCCGGATCAGGTTCAAAGGGTTTTTCTCAGCCCCTGACCGGGGCACCCCTAGGAACAGTGTTTAATGTATGCGCGAGGGCGGGGGTGTCAATGCGCGGTGTGGGATTCAGGCCCGCGCCGGCGTGAACACCAGCCGCACAAAATCGCGGAACAGCAGCACCTGCCGCGGAAGAACGGTTGCGTCCTGCAGTACGCGGCCGAGAATGAGCCCGCCTTCGACCACCGTATACGCCGTGTCCGCCAGCGCATCGAGATCGACCGGCTGAACCGGCGGATAGCGCCTGGCGATCAGATGTAATCGTTCGCCGAAGCGATTGCGCCAGGCCAGCATGCCGTCGGCATTGAGCCTGCGGACCTCGTCGTTGAACAACTGATCCTGGTAGGCGAACGAGGCGGCGAGGCAGCCCGGGTGCGCCTCCGGCAGTTTGGCCAGCATTTCGGCGAAGAGCTTGAGGCCGACCAGGAATCCCTGCAGCGGGTCTTCGTTGAGCTCGTCACCGCGCCGGAAGATGTCTTCAATCAGCTTGCGGTCTTCGGCGAGGTAACGCAGCAGCAGCCCCTTGGCGAGCTCACCCTTGTCCCTGAAGTGATAAAAAAAGCCGCTTTTCGAGATGCCGGCCGCCGCAATCAGCTCCTCGATCGAAGTGGCGGCGAAGCCTTTGGCGAGCACCGCGCTTTCGGCCAGCTCAAGCAGCCGCTCGCGGGTATCGCCGGTCTTGCGCGGGACATTGTCAAGCATGAGCGACTGTACCACGGGTACAGTTTACCCCCGCCGGCCGCGCGAATACGCCGCGCCCTCGCGCTATCTCGTTCCAGAATCACATGAAAAATAACGTGCGCGCTGGAGCATCGGTGGACTTACCCGCTGGCCGCATGCGCTGTAGGTGTCCGGCTCAAAAGCAAAGCCGAGGACACCCGCGATGCCGAAGTACCGTGACCGGTTGCCGCAACTGTCGGGCCCCCTGTTTCTCACCGATGGCGGCCTCGAGACCACGCTGATCTTTCACGAGGGCGTCGAGCTGCAGCACTTCGCAAGCTTCGACCTCCTGAAGACCGTGGCCGGCACCGCGCGCATCCGCGACTACTACGAGCGCTACATCGCGGTCGCAAAACGCAATGCTGCCGGCTTTGTGCTGGAGGGCGCGACGTGGCGCGCCAATCCGGACTGGGCCGCGAAGCTCGGTTATTCACGCGACGAGCTCGCGGTCGCGAACCGCGCCGCGGTCGATCTCATGGTTGGGCTGCGCGATGCGCACGAAAGCGAGCGAACGCCGATCGTGATTTCCGCCAATATCGGGCCGCGCGGCGACGGCTACAGGATCGCGGGCGCGATGACCGCCGCGGAGGCGGAAGACTATCATGGCTGGCAGGTGAGCATCTTCCGCGACAGCGAGGCCGATCTCGTCAGCGCGTTCACCATCAACTATGCCGAGGAGGGAATCGGCGTGGCGCGCGCCTGCAGCAAGGCCGGTATTCCCTCGGTGATCTCGTTTACGGTCGAGACCGACGGCAAGTTGGCCAGCGGACAGACGATCGGCGATGCGATCGAGCAGACCGATCGCGAGACCGGCAACGCGCCGGCTTATTACATGCTCAATTGCGCACACCCGGCGCATTTCGCGGGCGCCTTGCGCAAGGGTGAAGCGTGGACCGGGCGCCTGCGCGGCTTGCGGGCGAACGCATCGATGCGCAGCCATGCAGAGCTCGACGCGGCGCCCGATCTCGACATCGGCGATCCGGCCGATCTCGGCCGCCGCTATCACGCGTTGCGTCGGCAGTTCGGGCACTTCTGCGTGCTGGGCGGCTGCTGCGGCACCGACCACCGCCATGTCGAGCAGATCTCGCTCGCCTGTGTGCAGGTTGCGGTGTGACGACACAAAACTTCCTGCGCTCGTCCCCGCGCTCCGGCCTACGCTCACAATGCGCCTTACATCTTCGGCAGCTGCGTCACCGCGACCTTCACGGTGCCGTTCGCCTCTGCGATCACCCGCAGGGTCCTGGCGTCGAATTCGATGCCGGTGAGACGCAGACCGGTTACCGCGGCATCGACGCGCACGCCGTTGCTCCCGGCATGCTGAAAGTCGGCCAGCGCCGCGGCGATCTTCGTCCTGGCGTCATCGGCGAAAGGCTTCAGGTCGATCGCCGCCTTTTCCGCGAGCGCCTTCTGCACGTAAGGCATCGCCGCGCGCGCAGCGGTGCCGAGCAGGCCGAAGGCCGCTTCCGACTCGACCGCGAGCGAAATATCGGTGAGCCGCAGGATCTGGTTTTGCTGGTCGAGCGCGGGCTTGCCCCAAACATGCACCGTCGCCTCCGTGCCGAAGCCAAACCAGCTCTTCTTCTCGCGCGCCTTCACGCGCAGCGAAATCAGCAGACGCTCACCGGAGGCGGAAAGCCTGGCGCGCAACACCTCGACGTCGATCGGCCCGCTGCCATCGTCGGGGAAATGGCGGCCCTTGAGCTGCGCCTCCAGCAGCTTGTTGAGTTCGGTGAAAGGCATGTCGATCGGTACGCCGACAGCCAGCACGCCGTCCTGCATCGGCGGTACCAGCTCAAGCTGGGCGGGGAACGGGCAGGTGGGCCTGGTTTCGTTCGGCAGGATGCGCGTTTCCGCCTGCACGCCGACCGTGATCGTGACATTGCGCGCGTCGACCTGCGGCTGCGCCGCCGCGGCGCGCACCGGCCGCATTTCCAGCCAGAGCGGCGGCAAACCGGTCTTGCCGCCGCCGAGCGGAATCGACCGGCACATCTTGACCCATTGCTCGCGGGCGGCGCGCTCGATCACCGGGTCGCTGCGCAAGCGCGATTGCAGCGCGGTTATCTGGTTGCTGACAACCGGGTCGAGCACCGATTTGATCTCGTTGCCGAGATTGACCTTGATGCCCGCCACGTTTGCGCCGATGTCGCCGAAGTCGAGCCGTCCGGCGAGATTTGGCTCGATACGCCAGGCAGATGTCAGCTGCGGCCGCGACGTCACGATCACATTACCGCGAAAATCGGTGCGCTGGTCGAGCGTCTTCGTGGCGAGGCTGTCGATCTGCTTGCCGACATTGCCGCCGCCGATCAGGCCGCCAAGAGCGCCGCCAATGCCGCCGACCACCTTGCCGGCGGCGTTGCCGATCTGGCCGGTGATGCGGATGCTGCCATTGATCGGCGTTGTGATCGTCAGCGTGTTCGACTGGCCGGTGGCGTACATCGTGCCGCGCGACACCGTCAGCCCGATCTCGGCCTGGCCCAGCAATTGCGTCACCGGGTTGTCGTTCTTGCCGGCAAACTCACGCGGCGTCGCCGTGTCGAGCGAGTGGCCGATCGCGGCGAGCGAGACTGCTACGGGCGCGATGACGTGGGAGGCCCGGGTAACCGGTTGCAGCGCCGGCGGGGGCTTCATGATGGCGAGCGCGTCCGGCAGGCCGCTGTCGGGCGGCGGCAGGAAGCGGTTGAGGGTCCACAAGGCTACCGCAAAAAAAAGCCCGGCGGCGCACACTACCGCAAGACCCCAGCGAAAATAACGCGAGCGCCCGAACAGCCGGATCGGCGCGGTCGCACAGTAGATGAATGTGTCGAGCCCCCGGCTCATGCACACGTCCCGCCCGATTCGCCGCCGCGCGAATCCTAGGCCGCCGGTCGGCGCTTCGCCAGCGCGGCAAATGTCGCGGACAATCTATTTGATCGACAGGTCCAGGGCCTTGACCATCGCGCCCCACTTGCCGACTTCGGCCTTGAACAGGGTCTCGGCCTGCGCGGGCGATCCTTCAATGGTGTCGAAGCCGATATCGGACAGTTTCTTGCGGACGTCCGGATTCCTGATGGTGTCGTTAATCGCGGCATTGAGCGTCGCAATCACCTGCGGGTCGGTTTTGGCCGGCACGAAGACGCCAACCCAGGATGCAGCAAAGAAGCCGGGAAAGCCCGACTCGGCGAATGTCGGGACGTCGGGCGTCACCGAGACGCGTTTCTCGTTCGCGACACCGAGGCCCCTGAGCTTGCCGCTCGCGATCTGCGCGGCGGCGCCGCCGCCAAGAGTCGTTGCAAGGAGGTCGATCTGGTTGCCGAGCGTCGCGTTGATCGCCGGAGCGCCGCCCTGGAAGGGCACGTGCGTCGCCTCGATCTTCGCGATCTTCTTGAAGAAATATTCGGCCTCGATATGAGAACCGCTGCCGACGCCGGCGGAGCCGAAATTGATGGTCTTGCCCTGCGCGGCCTTGACGAATTCCGCGAGATTCCTGGCGGGGTTGCTCGGGCTCGTGACCAGCGCTTCGGGGCTCGATGCGACGATCGCGACCGTTTTGAAATCCGCCGCCGAGAACGGCTTGGTCTCCCGCAAGGTCTCGTTGATGGCGAGTGCCGTCGTCGTCACCAGCAGCGTGTAGCCGTCGGCGGGTGCATGGGCGACGACTCCCGCAGCGATATTGCCGCCGGCGCCGCCGCGGTTCTCGACCACGACATTCTGGTGGAGCCGCTCGCTCAGGCCTTGCCCGACCATGCGTGCCAGCGTGTCGGCGACCCCGCCCGCGGCAAAGGCAACGATCAGCGTGATCTTGCCGGACGGATAGGTCTGCGCCTGGGCTCGCCCGGCGCTGAGGATGGTCGACGAGAGAGCGAGCGCAGCCAGCGCAAATCCGAGCCGGAACCGTCGTGTCATGAGTCTATCCCCCGCCAAAAAAATCGAAACGCCTATGCCGGCGCCATTGCTCCGGGAATTGGCGTCAGCTCCTGCGCCTGATAGTGCGCGAGCGTCTTCAAGGCGTCCAGATCGGTGAACGTCACCTGGCGGTCCTTATCTGCGATCAGCCTGTCCGACCGCAGCTGCTGCATCATGCGATTAAGGTGGGGGACGCTCAGGCCCAGCACGTCCGCCATGACTTCCTGCGAGAACGGCAGGACGAAACCGTCTTTCTCGGCGCGGCCAACCGAACGGAGCCGCGCGTGCACATCGAGCAGGAAATGCGACAGGCGTTCGACCGGCGTGCGGCGTCCCAGGTTGATGACCTGTTCGGCATTGTTGGTGGCCTCCTGCACGGCCAGCCAGCACAGGGCCAACGCGAATTGCGGCCGTCTGTAGCAAAGCTGCACGTAGGATTCGAGCGAACACATGTTCATCGTGAGGTCGGTTATGGCGGTCACCGAATAGGCAGAGCGTTCGTAGAAGCTGCCCGGCATTCCGACCACATCACCGGGCAGGACGACGCTGACGATCTGACGTTTGCCGTTGCGCAAAAGCTTGTAGCGCACGGCGTAGCCGTCTTTCACGAAGCACAGCTTGCGATATTCCAATCCGTCCACGACGAGATCGTGCCGCCGGCGAATCGAAAGATCGCCGTCGATGATCGCGGCAAAAGATTTCAGATCGGCTGCGCTGAGCTCGACGTGCTGCAGGAGCCGCATGGCGAAGGGGTGCCGGTCCAATTTTATGCCAAGCCCAGCCGGTGTGTTGCCGACGTTTTTCATCGGCCAAAGGGTAATCTGTTTCATTAATCTCGAGCAATGATGAATATTAACGCGCTTTCGGCGAAAACGGCGTCGAATGAAGTAAGCCGCCCGCGCCCTCTGTGACGAGCGGTTGAAACTGGCTACCTGACTTTGGAAATGGCCGCGCCGGTGGCGCGGCCTTTTTTCATGCAAAGCTGCGACAAATCGTCATGCACGATGGGCAAACCGCAAGAAGCTGCGTCAGTGCGATCCCATTCTATGCAGCTTGAGCGCGGTGTAGACCTCGTCGCTCGCCGGCGTCGGGATACGGAGTTCGCGTCCAAGCGCGCGCACCTTGCCGGCAAGCCAGTCGAGCTCGAGGCGATTGCCGCGTTCGAGATCGTGCGCCATCGAGGCCTTCATGCCGGGCTCGCACTTGTTGACGACGAACTCCATGCGATCATCGAGATAGGCAGGATCGAGCGAGACGCCCTTGGCCTTGCCGACCGCAAAGGCCTCTTCCATCAGCGCGCGAAAAAAGCCGCGCAGCTCGGTGTCGGCGACGATCGGCCCGATCGATGAGCGCAAGGTTGCGGTCGATCCGGCCATCGCCGTGAGGAAGATGAACTTCTGCCATAGCTCACGCTGGATATCGGCCGAGAGCGCAATGTCGAGCTTCGCCGCCTTGCCGGCGTCCACAAGCGCATTGAGCGTGTCGTCCGGCTTTTTGTCGGCGCGTCCAAAACGCATCATTGCGAAGGCGCTGGTGTGCCTGATCACGCCCGGAGACGCGATCACCGTCGCGATGTAAGCGGCGCCGCCGATGACGCGATCGGCGCCGAGCACGGCGGACAGCCGCTCGACGCTGTCGACTCCGTTCTGGAACGTAATAAGACGGCTGTCGGGCCCGAGCAGCGGGCGGGCGGCCGCCGCCGCCGTTTCGGTGTCCCACAGCTTTACAGCAAACAGCACAATGTCGACCGGGCCCACTTTGGCCGGATCGTCGGTGACATTCGGCTTGGGCAAATGAAGGTCGCCGTGCACGCTCTCGATCTTGAGGCCATTGCTGGCGATCGCGTCGCGGTGGGCGCCACGCGCAATGAAGAAGACATCATGGCCCGCCGCGGCAAGCCGGGCGCCGAAATAACCGCCGACTGCACCGGCGGCCATCGCTGCAATACGCATGTGTTCGTCCCTGTTTTGAGCCGCAAGGTTTACCCGGCTCTGCCGACGGCACACAAGCACGCAAAAAAGTGGCCCGGCGCCACAGCGATCCGAAAGGATGGCGTGCTTCGCACGCCTATGGGCCGGGCCAGTGCGGGGAGATTGGAGAAATTGCTCAGTGCCCGCCGGACCGCCGGATCCGGTCCCATGCCGATTGCGCGGGGCTGGCGGGCTGCGACGCATAGGATTGCATCGACACCCGATGCGCGCGTGCAGACTGCGCAACCGATGTCTGCGGCAGCACGATGACTTTCGCACCGACCTGCACCCGATTGTAGAGATCGATAACGTCCTCATTCGTGAGACGGATGCAGCCGCTGGAGACATGTTTGCCGATGGTGCTCGGCGCATTGGTGCCGTGGATGCGGTATTGCGTGCCGGCGATGTACATCGCGCGCGCGCCAAGCGGATTGCCGGGACCGCCCGCAGTCATGCGCGGCAGGTAAGGCTGCCGCGCAAGCATTTCAGCCGGCGGATACCAATCCGGCCATTCGGCCTTGCGCTCTATTGACCTCACGCCGGACCAGGTGAAGCCTTCGCGGCCGACCCCGATACCGTAACGGATCGCCTTGCCGCCGCTGAGTACGTAATAGAGATAAGTGTGCGGCGTATCGATGATGATGGTGCCGGGCGCTTCGCGGCCCGAATAGCTGACAATCTGGCGGCGAAGGTTTGCCGGAAGCTCGGCGTCGTCGCTCTCGTCGGCCGGTGCAGGCTGCACGGCTTGCGGCGCGATTTGTGTTGAGGTTGGCGGGGTGAGGAAGGCGAAAAGCGGTTCGGCATTCGCAAGGTTGGACGTCAACGCGGCGGCTGCCATCGCGGCAAGCGCGACCGGCAGCCCAGCTGATTTGGACATGACACCCTCGTCGGTACACCCTCCCGTCTTCGGTCAGGAAAATGACCGAACAGGTTGAAAGGTTCCATGAAGGTGAAACGGAAAAAGCGCTTAAGGCCTGGGAACGATTTGCCGAAAATCGGTTTTGGGAATTCTTAGTCTTTCTGCCTGTGCCAGCCCACCACCGCATCCGGGACGCTGTCGGTCGAGGCGAAATACGGTTTGATGTCGAGAAGCGGCGTGCCGTCCAGACAGTCGAGCCCGACGACTGAAAGTCGGTTGCCCTCCACCCGCAGGAGCTTGACCACGCTCATGGCGACCGGATTTGGCCGCGCCGGCGAGCGAAGCGCAAATGTGCCGCGCTGGACGCCATAGTGACCGGGCACCTGCAAGACCAGATTTCGCGGCGACCGGTCCATCCAGTAAAGCAGAACGAGGTTGCTGCAGGATTCGACGTCCTTGAGGCCCTCGCTCCAGCGCGGGTCGACCTCGACCACGCAAACGGCCTCGGATTCCCGGGCGTTCTTCGGGCAATCCTTGCGCTCCTTCCAGGGCGTATGGATGCGGCCAATGTAATAGAGGCCGGCGTCCGGCGTGGCCGGCAGATCGACGGCTTTCTCGCCGTCCCGGACGCCGAAGTCGTTGCTGGCCATCTTTCCTCCTTCGGCCTCGCGTTGGCTTCACCTCTCCCGAAGGGAGAGGTCGGACAATGTGCCGTGCTCGCAGCATTTCGGAAACCACACCCTCAAGCCCACTTCGATGGTCTTGCTAAGGTCTCATTAAAGGCATAAAGATATCCTTATATAGTGGGAACCAGCCCAAAAACAGGTCAAAGGCGGTTCATGAGCGGCGGCAAGCTCGATTTCGAAGCTTTGAATACGGCCCTCAAAGCGGCAGGCGAAGAGACGCGTCTGCGGGTGCTCGCCCTGCTGGCCGAGGCCGAACTGACCGTGTCCGACCTCACCGATATCCTGCGCCAGTCGCAGCCCCGGATCTCGCGCCACCTGAAGCTTCTGGTCGAGGCAGGGCTGGTGGAGCGGTTCCGGGAGGGGACCTGGGCCTTCTTCCGGCTTGCCGAACACGGTGGCGGCGCCGACGTTGCCCGCGCGCTGATCGACCGTCTCAATCCCGGCGACCAGACCATCGCGCGTGACCGCGAACGGCTTTCTTCTGTACGGCAGGCGCGTGCCGTGGCGGCTCAGGCCTATTTCCGCGCTCACGCCGCCGAGTGGGACCGCATCCGCAAGCTCCATGTCGCCGATGCGGCGGTGGAAGATGCGATCCGCGCGTCGCTTTCCGGCAAGCCGTTCCGCTCGCTGCTCGATCTCGGCACCGGCACCGGCCGCATGCTCGAAATGTTCGGTCCCGACATCGAACGCGGGCTCGGGCTCGATCTCTCGCTCGACATGCTGCTGCTTGCGCGTGACCGCCTCGAGCAGGCGGGCTTGCGAAACTGCAGCGTCCGGCAGGGCGACATCTACGACCTGCCGCTCACCAACGACTCCTTCGACGTCGTCATCCTGCATCAGGTGCTGCACTTCCTCGACGACGGCGCGCGCGCGATCCGCGAGGCCGCGCGCGTACTGCGTCCGGGCGGACGCCTGCTGGTCGTCGACTTCGCGCCGCACGAGCAGGAATTCCTGCGCGAGCAATTTGCGCATCGCCGCCTCGGCTTTGCACCGGAAACCGTGACGCAGTGGATCACGGCCTCCGGTCTTGAGCCGGTGATGCACAAGTCGCTCGCGCCCGAGCCGGGCTCCGAAGGCAAGATCGCCGTTTCGCTCTGGCTCGCACGCGACACACGCGCATTGATGGCGACGCCGCTGCGGCGCGAGGTGGCGTGATGAACAGTCCGGTGCGTTTGAGCAGGTTCGCGCGCGGCGACAAACGCCGCATCGGCGTGTCGTTCGAGTTCTTCCCGCCGAACACTGACGAGATGGACAAGATCTTGTGGGAGTCGATTGAGCGGCTCGCGCCGGTTGCGCCTGATTTCGTTTCGGTGACCTACGGTGCCGGCGGCACTACGCGCGAGCGCACGCACGCGACCGTCAAGCGCATCCTGTCCGAAACCCCGCTCACGCCTGCCGCACATCTGACCTGCGTCGCCGCGACGCGCGACGAAATCAACGCGATCGTGGGCAAGTATCATGCGGCTGGCGTGCGCCACATTGTGGCCCTGCGCGGCGACCCCGTCGGCGGCGCGGGCGAGCGCTATGCCCCGCATCCGGGCGGCTACCAGAATGCGGCCGATCTCGTCGGCGGGATCAAAGGTATTGCCTCCGATTTCGAGATCTCGGTCTCGGCCTATCCGGAAAAGCATCCGGACAGCCCAACGGTCGAGGCCGATATCGACATGCTCAAGGCCAAGGTCGACGCCGGGGCGAGCCGTGCTATCACGCAGTTCTTTTTCGAGAACGACCTTTATTTCCGCTATCTCGACAGCGTTCGGGCGCGCGGCATCGATATCCCGATCGTGCCGGGTATTCTGCCGGTGCAGAACTTCAAGGCGACGACAGGCTTTGCCAAACGCTGCGGCGCTTCGGTTCCGGCCTGGATCGCCGAGCGCTTCCAGGGCCTCGACAACGATGCGGCGACGCGCAAGCTGATCGCCGCGGCGGTCGCGGCCGAGCAGGTGTTCGATCTTGTCGACCGCGGCGTCACCACGTTCCATTTCTACACGATGAATCGCGCCGATCTCGTGTTCGCGATCTGTCACCTGCTGGGCCTGCGGCCTGTTTCACAGGAGGTGGCGTGATGGTCGGCATCTACATTCGTTATTCCGGGACGGCCCCGTCGGGGCCGGGCCCGGAATCGATACTCCGCAGCGCCGGGGATATTGGATACCGGTTTCGCTCGCGGAGTTTATCATCGGGCCGGCCTGCGGCCGGATCCGTTGGCCCGCGCCGCGGAATGATCAGAAATTTGCTCTCTCGTAAAAAGGGAGAGGGAACACGCCCTGGGCAAATTGTGAGTTGAGTACAGCAATGAGTTTGCGATCCCAGTTCGTTGACCTGCTGCGCCAGCGCATCCTCGTGCTCGACGGTGCCATGGGCACGATGATCCAGGGGCTCAAGCTCAACGAGGAAGGCTATCGCGGCGCGCGCTTCGACGCCTGGAACCGCGAAGTGCGCGGCAACAACGACCTGCTCAATCTCAGCCGGCCGGATGCGGTGCGCGACATCCATCTCGCCTATTTCCGCGCCGGCGCCGACATCGTCTCGACCAATACCTTCTCCTCAACCGCGATCGCGCAGGCCGATTACGGCATGGAGGGCATCGCCTACGAGCTCAACCAGGCGGGCGCGGCGCTCGCGCGCGAGGCTGCCGCGCGCGCCGAGAAAGAAGACGGCCGCCGCCGCTTCGTGGCAGGCGCGCTCGGGCCGACGAACCGCACCGCTTCGATCTCGCCGGATGTCGCCAATCCCGGCTTCCGCGCCATCACCTTTGATCAACTGCGTGCGGCCTACGGCGAGCAGGGGCGGGGATTGATCGACGGCGGCGCCGACCTGCTGCTGATCGAGACGATCTTCGACACGCTCAACGCCAAGGCCGCCATCTATGCGATTTCGGACCTCTGCGAGGAGCGCGGCATCGACGTGCCGGTAATGATTTCGGGCACGATCACCGACCGCTCGGGACGCCTGCTGTCGGGCCAGACACCCGGCGCGTTCTGGAATTCAGTCAAGCATGCACGTCCCGTGACCATCGGTCTCAACTGCGCGCTCGGTGCGCGCGAGATGCGCGCACACATCGATGAGCTCGGCCGCCTCGCCGACACCTTCGTCTGCGCTTATCCGAATGCGGGCCTGCCCAACGAATTCGGTTACTACGACGAAAACCCCGAATACATGGCCGAACTGCTCGGCGAATTCGCCGAGGCCGGCCTTGTGAACGTCGTGGGCGGGTGTTGCGGCACCACCCCCGAACACGTTGCGGCCATCGCCAAAGCGGTTGCCGGCAAAAAGCCGCGCGCCATTCCCGAAGTGCCGCAGCAACTGCGGCTGTCGGGACTTGAGTCCTTTGCGCTTACCCCGGAAATCCCCTTCGTCAACGTCGGCGAGCGCACCAACGTCACCGGGTCCGCCAAGTTCCGCAAGCTGATCAGCGCCGGCGACTATGCGACCGCGCTGTCGATCGCGCGCGAGCAGGTGGAGAACGGCGCGCAGGTGATCGACGTCAACATGGACGAGGGCCTGCTCGATTCCGAGCAGGCGATGATCACGTTCCTCAACCTGATCGCTGCCGAGCCGGACATCGCGCGCGTGCCGGTGATGGTGGACTCATCGAAGTTTGCCGTGATCGAGGCCGGCCTGAAATGCCTGCAGGGCAAGTCGGTGGTGAACTCGATCTCGCTGAAAGAGGGCGAGGACGCTTTCATCGAGCACGCCCGCAAAGTGCGCCGCTATGGTGCGGCCGTGGTGGTGATGGCCTTCGACGAGAAGGGGCAGGCGGACACGCTCGAGCGCAAGGTCGCGATCTGCAAGCGCGCCTACGACATTCTCGTGAACAAAGCAGGCTTCCCGCCTGAAGACATCATCTTCGATCCGAACATCTTCGCGGTTGCGACCGGCATGGAAGAGCACAACAGCTACGGGCTCGCCTTCATCGACGCTGCGCGACAGATTCGCGCCAGCCTGCCGCACGTTCACATTTCAGGCGGCGTATCGAACCTGTCGTTCTCGTTCCGCGGCAATGAGCGCCTGCGCCAGGCGATGCACTCGGTGTTCCTGTTCCATGCCATCAAGGCCGGCATGGATATGGGCATCGTCAATGCCGGCCAGATCGCCGTCTACGACGACCTCGAGCCGGAGCTGCGTGAGGCCTGCGAGGACGTCGTGCTCAATCGCCGTCCCGATGCGGCCGAGCGGCTGCTCGAGCTGGCGAAGAAATTCCAGGGCGCCGGGCAGGGTGGCAAGGAGGTCGATCTCGGCTGGCGCGAGCAGCCGGTTGAAAAGCGGCTGGCCCATGCACTGGTGCACGGCATCACGGACTTTATCGACGCCGACGTCGAAGAGGCTCGCCTGCGCGCAAAACGCCCGCTCGAGGTAATCGAAGGTCCGCTGATGGACGGCATGAACATTGTCGGTGACCTGTTCGGCTCGGGAAAAATGTTCCTGCCCCAGGTGGTGAAGTCCGCGCGCGTGATGAAGCAGGCTGTTGCCTATCTGATGCCGTTCATGGAGCAGGACAAGGACGGACGGCAGCACGGCGGCTCGAACGGCAAGATCGTGATGGCGACCGTGAAGGGCGACGTGCACGACATCGGCAAGAACATCGTCGGCGTCGTGCTCCAGTGCAACAATTACGAGGTGGTCGACCTCGGCGTGATGGTGCCCGCCGCCAAGATTCTTGATACCGCGCGCGCCGAACGGGCCGACATCATCGGGCTTTCGGGCCTGATCACGCCCTCGCTCGACGAGATGTGCCATGTGGCTGCCGAGATGGAGCGGCAGGGCTTCGAAATGCCCCTGATGATCGGCGGTGCCACCACCAGCCGCGTGCACACGGCCGTGAAGATCCACCCCAATTACAAGCGCGGGCAGACGGTCTACGTGAACGATGCGAGCCGCGCGGTCGGCGTGGCGCAGACGCTGATGTCGGTCGATGCCCGTGCCGGCTATGTGGCCGAGTTGCGCGGCGAATATGCCCGTATCGCGGCCGCGCATGCGCGCGCGCAGGAAGACAAAGCGCGGCTGCCGCTTGCGGCTGCGCGCGCCAACGCGCTGAAGCTTGACTGGTCGGGCACCTATCATCCGCCGGAGCCGAAATTTACCGGCACCGAGGTCCTCGGCGATTATCCGGTCAAGGAACTCGTCGACTATATCGACTGGACTCCCTTCTTCTCGACCTGGGAGCTGTCCGGGAAATTCCCGGCCATCTTCGACGACGCCAAGTTCGGTCAGGCTGCGCGCTCCTTGTACGAGGATGCGCGCGCCATGCTCGACAAGATCGTGGACGAGCACTGGTTCAGGGCAAGCGCCGTGCTGGGTTTCTGGCCCGCGAACGCGAGAGGCGACGATATTCTTGTGTACGGCGACAAGGTGCGCGGCGAGCCCATCGCCGTCCTGCATTCACTGCGCCAGCAACTCTCGAAACGCGAAGGCCGTGCCAACGGAGCGCTAAGCGATTTCATCGCGCCGCGCGAGAGCGGATTGGCCGACTATATCGGGGGCTTCACCGTCACCGCTGGCATCGGCGAAGATGAGGTCGCCGAGCGGTTCAAGCGAGCCAATGATGATTACTCGGCGATCATGGTGAAGGCGCTGGCGGACCGGTTGGCCGAAGCGTTTGCCGAGAGACTGCACCAGCGCGTGCGCAAGGAATTCTGGGGCTATGCGGCCGACGAGACCCTGGGCAATGAGCAGCTCATCGCCGAAAAATATCGCGGCATCCGCCCGGCACCCGGCTATCCGGCGCAGCCCGACCACACCGAGAAAGGCACATTGTTCAAGCTGCTCAAGAGCGAGCGCATCGGCGTCAAGCTGACCGAAAGCTTTGCGATGTGGCCCGGTGCGGCTGTCTGCGGGCTTTATTTCAGCCATCCGCAAAGCGCCTATTTCGGCGTCGGCAAGATCGAGCGCGACCAGGTCGAGGACTATGCACGGCGCAAGGGCTGGACCGTCGCCGAGTGCGAGCGCTGGCTCGCTCCGATCCTCAACTACGATGTGCACGCCTCACCGAGCATCGTGGCGGCGTAGCAGCGGTCATTCCGGGGCGCGAGCCATCGGCGAGCGAACCCGGAATCCAGAAATACTGTCTTCCCTTGCATCTGGATTCCGGGTCCGCACCTGCGGTGCGTCCCGGAATGACCGGGTTTGCGATTAAATAAAATCAAAGCACCGGAGAGCGCGCTCTCCGGTGCTGTAACCGTCCCCGGATCTAGTCCGTTATTGTTGTTTGGCGTCGTCGTTGGCCTCCTGAACTCAGAATGCCCCGAGCAATATCGCGCCTACGAAAGCAAATACGGCGCACACCGCCAGCACATTGAGCTTCAAGGCAAGGTCCACGGCAGTGCCTCCCTTGTTGATGCCTGAAGGCTAGCACGGAATGAGCGCACGCCGAAGGTACAGGCGATCGGATCGGTTCCTTTTGCGGGCGAAATCGCTTACCGCACCTGCGCGATGGACAAACGATTGATCGCGCGTCCGAAAAAAAGCGCAGGGCCGAAAATTTTGACAGTGCAAAACTCGCGCGGCGCCGAATTTTTCATGGCGAATTTACGGCAGTTACGATCGACCTTGCTCGCCAATGATTCCGCGGGCCTCGCCGCGACACCCTCGGCATCAAGCCCGCCTCTGCGGAGACGGTCGGCATCAGGCCACCGTCCGGCGAGACGCTCAGCGCCGGCCGGCGGCAAGGAATCCTTATCCTTAACGAAATCGCCCTCCGCCAGCGTTGAAACCCCGTTAAAGAAACTGCTCGCATTTTTGCGGCATGAAAGGTGGCGTTGCGTACTGTCTCATCGGTGCAGGCGTGCTGCTGGCGCTCGCCGGTTGCGGGCGCGGCATCTTCACCGGTGAACGCGCGCCCTGGCGGCATCAGGCCGAGGTCGAGTGCATGAAGTCCGGCAGCGTGAAGCTCGGCGCCGGCGTCGTGCGCATGGAGCCGATCGAAGGCCCCGGCATGTGCGGCGCCGATTTTCCGCTCAAGGTTGCGGTGCTGGGCGAAGGCGCCGCTGCCATCGGTTACGGTGACGACCTGCGTCCGCCGGCATCGATTCCGAACGCATCACAGATGCCGAACTGGCCGATCAACGAGCCGCGCTACACGCCGCCGGCCCCGATCGGCCGGGTCGATGTTCAGCCGATGCCTACGCAGCCGGGTCAGCCGCGCATGCGTTGGGTGCCGGGGCCGCCGCCGGCCGAGCGCGCCGCGCCGATGGGCTCGGCGGGGCGGCCGGTCGAGTTGAGCCCGCCCGGCATCGCGCCCGGTGTTACGCCGAGCGCGGCGCCGTTACCCGACGACATTCCCGACGACGCAGTCTTGCCCAATCGCACTTATCCGCCGCAGCGTGCCCAGCCCGCGCCGGTCTATCAGTCGCCGCAACGCACCGCTCCGGTCTACCAGCCGTCGCAGCGCAGCACGCCGACACTCGGTCCGGCGCGTGTGCCGCGCATAGCAGCCGCAACACCTGCAACGTTGACGCCGGCTGCGACGCTGGCGTGTCCGCTGGTTTCTGCACTCGACCACTGGGTGAGCGACGGTGTCCAGCCGGCGGCCATGCACTGGTTTGGCTCGCAAGTTGTCGAGATCAAGCAGATCTCTTCTTATTCATGCCGTGGTATGGTCGGCGCCGGCGGCTCCGGAATTTCAGAGCATGCGTTCGGCAATGCGATCGACATCGCGGCGTTCACGTTTGCCGACGGACGGCGTGTCACGGTGCAGGACGGATGGCACGGCACGCCGGAGGAACAAGGCTTCCTTCGCGACGTGCATCTCGCCGCGTGCGACAATTTCACTACGGTACTCGCGCCCGGGTACAATGCCGCGCACTATAATCACATTCACGTCGATCTGATGCGCCGTGCCAACGGAGATCGTCCGTGCCGGCCCGAGGCGATGACGGGTGAAGTCGCGGCGGCGAAGGCGCGAGCCCTCTACGCGAAGCATCGGGGACCGGCCTATACGGGCGCGGTGCCCGTCAAAGCGAGCCGCGCACGGACGGCAGTGCCCGGCGAAGATGGCTACATCCTTGATCTTGAGAATCCTGGGGATGTCACCGGCGCTACCTACCGCTCAAATCGCCGCATCGAGCAGCATAGCGCCAAATAGAACAAGGCCGGCGTCGCGGTTGGACTTGAACAGCACGAGGCAGTGCGCCGGGTCATCGATATCGAGCCGGTTCACCTGCCACGCGAGATGAGCCGCAAAGGCGATGATCCCGATCGTAAAGATGATTCCTCCGCCGGCCATGAACCCTGCTGCCGCGATCAGGACGACGGCACCTGCATAGAAGCCTGCAAGCATCGTCGGCGTACGCTCGCCGAACAGAAGTGCCGTCGATTTGAGACCGACGAGAAGATCGTCCTCGCGATCCTGATGCGCGTAGATCGTGTCATAGGCGATCACCCAGAGTATTGACCCGGCGTAGAGCACGAGAGCCGGCCAGTCGAGACGCCCGAACGCGGCCGGCCAGCCCATCAATGCGCCCCATGAGAATGCGAGGCCGAGAAAAATCTGCGGCCAGTAAGTGATGCGCTTCATGAACGGATAGATTACGACCACCAGCAACGAAGCCAATCCGGTCAGCACCGTGAAGCGGTTGAACTGGATGAGAACCAGAAAGCCAATGAGCGCCTGGACCACCATAAACATCGTGGCCTGCGCGACGGTCACTTGACCGGACGGAATCGGCCGCGACCGTGTGCGCTCAACGCGCCCATCGAGATCGCGGTCGACCAGATCATTCCAGGTGCAGCCGGCTCCGCGCATGGCAAATGCGCCGATGAAGAACAGGACGATGTGCCACAGGCTGGGGAAACGGCTGTTGTGCATTCCGGCAAGGCCGACCGACCACCAGCACGGCATCAGCAGCAGCCACGACCCGATCGGGCGATCCAGACGTGCAAGCCGCAGATAAGGCCGGGTATATGGCGGAGCGAGACTGTCGACCCAGTTTCCGGTCGCATCAGCGACGCGTCCGGTGCTTTCGCTCATCGTCCGAGCGGGTTGCCGGTCAACGTGTCAAACGTGCCGCGCCCGGTTCTGATATTGTTTGAGTCCGGCACCGGGCCGGACAGCGCGTCGCTCAAACTTGGGCCCGTTGGACGCGGCGGCGCGGCGGCAGCCTGGCAAACTCTGTTACGGACCTCGGACGTCTTGGTGATCCCCTCCTTGAGGTTGACCATGATTTGGCCGGGGATGCCACACCAGGTCGCGTTGTCGGTCGCGTATTTGAGCATCTTCGATTGCGAGGCAACAAACGCGTTGAACAACTGACACGCCTCGCGTGGAGAAGCCTTGCGGTCGCTGGCGGCTTTGATCGCCGCAGCTTTCTTTTCCGTGTCTTCACGAAGTTTGCTGAAGTCTTTGATGCAGGGCGGCTCCTGTTGCTGCGGCGCGGGGCCGAATTGCGCCTTCGCGCCGCCGGCAAAAAGCGCGATGACGCACACGACTGGCAAGGCGCGGCGCAAACGCATGAAACCGATCCTCCCTCTATCCGGCCCATTATAACAGTTTAAGCGGGCCGTACCTTGCTGGCTTATAACAACCCGAATGCGTCGGGAAGGCGGCGAAAAGGCCCCGCCGAACCTCGCGTAGTCTCGCGTAGCCTTGCCAGAACGCGTAAAACCCGGCCAACGTCTTGCGACAATTAACCCCATGCCGCGCTACGAATTTCGCATGCCCCGGCTTTTCGTCGATGCGCCGCTGACGGCAGGCGCCGATGCCGCGCTCGATGGTAATCAGGCAAATTATCTTCTTAATGTCCTGCGACTGCGGCAGGGCGACCCGGTTCTACTGTTCAACGGGCGCGAGGGTGAATGGCGTGGCAGCCTTTCCGGAGCCGGAAAACGGGCTGCCGCCATCAGAGTCGAAACCTGTCTGCGCCCGCAGCCGCCGCCAGGCGATCTGCATTTCCTGTTCGCTCCGCTCAAGCACGCACGCCTCGACTACCTCGTGCAAAAGGCCGTGGAGATGGGCGCGTCGCACCTGCAGCCGGTGATGACGCGGCACACCCAGGTTGCGCGCGTCAATCTCGGTCGCATGCGCGCCAATGCGATCGAGGCCGCCGAGCAATGCGGGGTCTTGCACGTGCCCACGGTTGGCGCGGCCGTTGGTCTCGATGCGGCCGTCGATACCGACCGGCTGCTGATATTCTGCGACGAGAACGCCGAGGTCGCAGACCCGGTCAGCGCACTGACGGCGGTGCGGTCGCGGCAGTCACCCATTTCGATCCTGATCGGTCCCGAGGGCGGCTTTGCCGACGAGGAGCGCTCGCTGCTCGCAAAGTTCCCGAATGTTGTTCCGATCGCGCTCGGCCCGCGCATTCTGCGCGCGGACACGGCGGCGGTTGCGGCCCTTGCACTGGTCCAGGCCGTGCTCGGCGACTGGTCGGGCGGGACCTAAAACCCGTGTACCCAAGCCGGGGACGACCTGCTAAAAGCTGTGCTAGATTCAAATTTCGGGTCGGGGGAGCGCAACGATGACGACCTTTTTGTCCTGCCTTCGCAGTCTTCTGGCTATTGCGTTCATTGCGGTCTCCGCGATGTCTCAGGCCAGCGCCGCCGGTTGGCTCGAAAAGGGCATCTACCTCATCGGTCCTCGGTATGACGGCACGGTTCCGGCCTGCGAGGCCGCACTCAACGTGATTGCCTCGCGCTTTGCCCAGAAGGAAGGCCGCTTCTGGAATTCCAACCTGCAGATTCTGGGCTTTGACCGCGTGCGCGAGACTGCCTTCCGGCCCTGGGCGCCGGAAACCGTTCCACGCCGGTATTGCTCGGCGGTCGCGCAAGTCAGTGACGGACGTCACCACACTGTGCACTACGCGATCATTGAGGATGGCGGCATCATCGGCATGTTCTGGGGCGTCGAGTGGTGCGTGGTGGGCCTTGATCGCAACTGGGCCTATAACCCCGCGTGCAAGATGGCGCAGCCCTGACCGGCAGGCCCTGCCGATCTCTTTTTATTCTGGTTTGTTCCCGGACTGTTCATGGTCTCTGGGTACCCCTACCATGGAACCGTTGAGACAAGTCAATTTCCGGTTTGTTCTTTTCCTTTGTTCGTAAGCTGATGATGTGGCCGGTATCCATCCATCGTTCGGAGTTGGTTGGCGCGGTTGCGCTCGCTCAACTCTTGGTTTTCGCCGGAGAGGCTGCCGCGCAGGTTCACCGGCAGGGCGCGCCGGGCCAATTCGACTTTTACGTCCTGTCATTGTCGTGGTCACCTTCCTATTGCGAGGCGGCGGAGGACCGGACGGGAGGACGAGCCCGCGAGCACCAATGTGCGGGACGCCCTTACGCTTTTGTTGTTCATGGCCTCTGGCCGCAATACGAGCGCGGCTTCCCATCCGAGTGCCAGGTGCCGGCACCACGGCTCGCCCGCGCGATCGTCGACGACATGCTCGACATCATGCCAAGTCCGCGGCTGGTCTTTCACGAATGGGACCGGCACGGCACATGTTCCGGCCTTTCGCCGAAAGCCTACTTCGGGCTCGTGCGTGCAGCGTGGAACGCCGTGAAGATCCCTCCGGACTTTATGCGAGTCGATCAGCCGATCAGTGTGACGCCCGGCCAGGTCGCCGGCGCTTTCCTGAAATCGAACCCTCAGCTTGCGCGCGACGCGATCAACGTTTCCTGCGATGGCAGGCGGCTGACGGAAGTCCGTATCTGCCTGACCAGGCAGTTGGCCTTTCGCGGTTGCCCCGCAATGGCGCGATATTCATGCCGCCGGGATAAAGTCGTGATGCCGGCCATGCGCGGCCGATAAGGCAAATCCTGCCGTGAATTATCGCCACGAATTTCATGCCGGCAATTTTGCCGATGTTTTCAAGCATGCCGTGCTTTGCCGCATTCTCTGGTATTTGCGCGGCAAGCCGGCCGCGTTTCGTGTCATCGATACGCACGCCGGAGCGGGGCTTTATGATCTCACAAGCGATGCGGCGACACGCGGAGGTGAATGGCACCGTGGCATTGAGAGGCTGCTGTCGGCGAAAATTTCTGAAGCGGCCAAACAGCTGCTCACGCCTTATCTCGACGTTATCGGTGCGCTCAATCAACCGGGCCGTCTGACGACTTATCCTGGATCTCCGGCTCTGGTACGCGCGTGGCTCCGGCCTCAGGACCGCCTGGTTGCCTGCGAGCTCGAGCCCAAGGCCTATGCCGCGCTCACCCGCAATTTGCGTGGCGACAGTCGGATCAAGACCCTCGGAATTGATGGCTGGATCGCACTCAACGCCTACGTGCCGCCAAAGGAACGGCGCGGCCTTGTGCTCATAGACCCGCCTTTCGAGGCCGACAGCGACTTCTCGAATCTCGTCACCGGCCTGGGCGCGGCCTATCGCAAATGGGCAACCGGGATCTACGCGCTCTGGTACCCCGTCAAAGGTCGCCGCGGAGCCGATATACTGGCGAAACGCCTGGGACGTTTGGGGCTGCGGAAGGTCTTACGGGCCGAAATTCTGGTAGAGCCCCTCGGCGATCCGGCGCGCTTCAACGGCGCCGGCATGATCCTTGTCAACCCGCCCTGGACCCTGGAGAGCGAGCTTTCGGCCCTTTTACCGGCCTTAATTCAGGTTTTCGGAGGGGCGGGCAAACCCGGCTTTCGGCTGGACTGGCTGGCCGCGCGACCGGCGCCGGACGGCCATCGACCCCTTTGACCCTTTGGCTCTTTCCACAGGGCCCCAGTTGGTGTGTAGTTCCACGCTGGCAGTGACGTTCCGCCTCCTGTGGGGGCCGGCGGAGTGACTGAGGCCGTTGTGGCCGACGCTTTCCCCGATTGTGAATGTCCAGCCGAGCCGCCGTGCGTGGGGCCGGCGGCGGAGCAGAGGGGGAGAGGAGTTTCCCGATGGCACAAACGGGTGTCGTTAAGTTCTTCAACGGCGAGCGGGGATACGGCTTTATCAAGCCGGATGATGGCGGGCGCGATGTGTTCGTTCACATCACGGCAGTAGAGCAGGCTGGGCTGAAAGGTTTGAACGAAGGTCAGCGCATCAGCTTCGATGTCGAACCTGACAAGAAAGGCAAAGGGCCAAAAGCGGTGAATCTGGTGATCACCGGCTGAACAAGCCGCGCACGCCATGAGGACAAAAGCCCCGGTCGATCGACCGGGGCTTTGCACAATTCCATCGCCGATCAGAATCGATAATTCAGGCCGGCACGAACGACGTTCGTCGTGAACTTGGCATCCGAGCCGAGGATGGAATCGGGATGTCCGAGATCGACGTAAAGATACTCGACCTTTGCCGTCCATGGCCCGGCGATCGCCGCTTCAACGCCGCCGCCGACCGTCCAGCCAACTTTCGTATCACTCGTGTTGCCGAAGCCGGGGACGTTTGTCTTGATGCCGCCGAATGCGGCGCCGCCCGTCACGTAGGGCATGATCCGATCGAACGCGTAACCGAGTCGGCCGCGCGCGGTGCCGAGCCAATTGGCGCGGATTTCGCAGGTGGTCACGCCGCCGCCGCAGATTGCGCTGCCATTGATGTGAGCCCAATCGATGTCGCCCTCGAGCCCGAAGACAACCGGTCCGGTCTGCCAGTTGTAACCGATCGTGCCGCCGGCGAGCCAACCGGATGTGTCGAATGAGCCGGACGCAAACGGCGCCGAAAAATCGGAGCGGCCCCATGCGCCGCCGCCATTGATACCGAGGTAGAAACCGGTCCAGTTGTAAACTGGCGGAGGCACATAGGCGGGCGCCTTAGCCGGCATCTGCCGGCGCTGGATATCCGCGGCCGATGCGGACATTGTGCCGAGCGCGATCAACGTCACGCCCGCGAGCAGGAGCTTCTTCATGATGAACCTCACTTGCAAATTGTGCGGACGGACGTGACTACGCCGTCCCCCGATCGAGCAACTAACGCAGTGAGTGCCTGGAGGTTCCCCGGCAACTGCAAAGGCGCAAGCGCGACAAAGTTCCAGCAAAAAGCCCCGGCGATTTCGCCGGGGCTTTTCACACATTATCTGTCCGCGATGATCAGAAGCGATAGTTCACGCCGGCGCGAACAATATTGGCGCGGAAGTCCACGTCGGTCGGTGCACCAAACGCGGCACACGAAACGACGTCGCAGGTCGTATTGCCGAGATCGACGTACAGATATTCGACCTTCGCGGTCCATGGCCCGGCGATCGATGCCTCGAGTCCGCCGCCGACCGTCCAGCCGGCCTGCGTGTCCGTCGAGCTTCCGAAGCCGGCAACAGTTGACTTCACATCGCCCACCGCCAGACCGCCGGTCAGGTAGGGCATGAAGCGATCAAACGCATAACCGATGCGGCCGCGAACTGTGCCGAGCCAGTTGTTACGTGTTTCACACGAAAAACCGAGGCATGCAGTGCTGCCCTTGAGGCCGCTCCAGTCGATATCGCCTTCGATGCCGAAGACGAACTGGTTCACTTGCCAGTTGTAACCGATGGTGCCGCCGACCAGGCCGCCCGAAATGTCGAACGAGCCGGTTGAGCCGAGAGCTGCGTTGGTCCACTCGGAGTTGCCCCATCCGCCGCCACCGTTGATACCGATGTAGAAGCCGGACCAGTTGTATGGAGCGAAATAGGCCGGCGCCTTCGTCGGCATGGCCTGCCGCCGCGCAATGTCGGCTGCATTCGCCGACTGCATCATCGTCAACGCGGCGAGCCCAGCGACGCCCGCCAAAAACAAACGCTTCATTTCAACAACCTCCGTCAAATTACCCACCGCCCGATTGGTGCCGGGAAAATATTCAGAAATGCTTTCGCGTCTAGTGCGCGAAAGACACACTCGACGAACAGTCGTCAGCTGTAATGCCAGATTGTGAACGACTAAAAGTCACGTTGTTGCCTCGATCTCTGCTCGTGCAATGATCGATACGGTGAACGAAGACTTAAGTCGTATACGAACGTCGAAACGCACTGCTCGCGCACAAAATACTCATCGTCCAAAAACAAAACCTCGGGCGCCTGGCCCGAGGTTTTGCACTCAAAAGATTTTTGCGCGTGTCAGAAGTGATAGTTCACGCCGAGGCGCAGGGAGCTCGAGTGCAAGCCGTTGTCGGCGCCCGTGATCGAGTAGGCGCGGCTGCCGAGATCCATGTAGAGGTACTCGAGTTTCGCGGACCAGTTCTGCGTGAAGCCATACTCGATGCCCGCGCCGGCAGTCCAGCCGACCAGAGTTTTGTCCTCTTCGACGCCAAAAAACTCGCCCTTGAGTTCGCCGTAGGCGAGGCCGGCCGTTCCGTACAGGAGCACGTTGTTGACGGCGAAACCGATGCGCCCGCGCAGCGTGCCGAACCAGGGATTGGAAAATTTGTACGGGGCGAACGTATCGTCGGCGGCGCTGGCCTGGATGTCCGTTTCGACACCAAACACAAATGGACTCATCTGCCAATTGTAACCGATCTGACCACCGCCAGCGATGCCGCTCGGCTCGGTGACGTTGTTTGTAACCTGGCCCCACTGGTAACCGAGGTTCAGACCGGCGTATGGACCGGTCCAGTTATAGATACTTGCGGGTGGCGGATAATATGGCGCAGGGCCACGCGGAAGATCCGCGGCAGCGGCGCTGCCGCCTGCCGCCGTCGCGATTGCCATCGCCATGACCGTCTTCTTCATCTTACCCTCCACTCAACTTCGCTCTCTGCACGCCCGAATGTGCAAATGAAGAGCGATCGCGCCGACCCGCCGGCAGAACATCGACGGTTTCGTGGAGGATTTATCGGGCCTTTTGGGTTAAACGGGTGTGAATGCAAAAGCGCTCGCGGGCGACATCCCTAAAGAACCCTTAGTTTTATGTTTTTTGGTATGACTCTCTTTACCATGGGCAGTCGGCGCCGGTTCGTTGGCGGCGGAGGGAGTGCGCAGACCGCGCAATCGGCGGCACAACGTGCGACCGCGGGGAGATGTCAGGCAGGTTGCGATGGCTGACGGTCCAAAGGGCGTCACCCGCACGGCGCTGGTTACCGGCGCCGGGCGCCGTATTGGGGCGGCGATCGCGCTCACCCTGGCGCGCGCGGGTTATGCGGTGGTCCTGCATGCCAACAATTCGCGCGACGACGCGGAGAGGCTTGCTTCCGCGATCCTGGGAGAGGGAGGCCAGGCCCGCGTGGTTCTTGCCGACCTTGCCGATCACGAGGCTGTTCGCGGCCTCGTGCCGGCTGCCACCGCATCCGGCAGACTTACGCTTCTGGTCAACAATGCGGGAGAGTTCGAGCCGGACGATATCGAGACGTTGTCGCATGCGCGCTTCCAGCGTGCGATCGCCGTAAATCTCGAGGCACCGCTTTTCCTCTCACAGGCTTTCGCGGCGCAGGCGCCTGAAGGCATTGACGCGTCAGTTATCAATATCGTCGACCAGCGTGTGCTCAGGCCCAATCCGCGTTTCTTTTCATACACGCTGAGCAAGAGCGCACTCTTTACTGCGACAACCACCTTGGCGCAGGCCCTGGCGCCGAGGATCAGGGTCAATGCGGTAGCGCCGGGGCCGACACTTCCAAGCCCGCGCCAGACCGATCTCCAGTTTGCTACGCAGGCGGAAAGCACGCCGCTCAAGCGCGGCCCGCAGCCCGACGACATCGCTGCTGCGGTCCTTTACCTTGCGCAGGCTACAAACGTAACCGGCGTGACAATTCCCGTTGACGGCGGGCAGCACCTGGCGTGGCGGACCGCCGACAGCGAGGCGGTGGAATAGCGGCGGCTCGATTTTCAGCTTGGTCATGCGCAAATGCATGCCGCGCACTATCTTCTTCAGCATGAACGGCACCCCGAAAGACATCGATTCGGCGAGCGAGTTGCGCGAGGAGGAAGAGGACTCTTCGCTGCCGGAGCTCGAGATGGAAAGTGCGGCGGCCGGGACATTGGCTGCTGGCCGCGCCGCGATCACGCGGTTTGCAAAACTCGCTCCGTCTGCCTCCGGCGTCTACCGCATGATCGACGCGCAAGGCGACGTGCTCTATGTCGGCAAGGCCAAGAACATCCGCAAAAGGGTGACCGCCTACGTGCGCCCGACCGGGCATGACAGCCGCATTTCCCGCATGATTGCGGCGACGGCGAGCCTGGAGTTTGTCTCCACCAAGACCGAAACCGAAGCGCTGCTGCTGGAAGCAAACCTGATCAAGCGACTGCGGCCGCGTTTCAACGTGCTCCTTCGCGACGACAAATCGTTTCCATACATCCTGATCACGTCGGATCACTGGGCGCCGCAGATCCTGAAGCATCGCGGCGCGCGCACGCGGCCCGGGCATTATTACGGGCCGTTCGCCTCCGCCGGCGCGGTCAACCGCACCATCAATGCGCTCGAGCGCGCCTTTCTGCTGCGGTCCTGTTCGGATTCATATTTCGAGGCCCGCACGAGGCCATGCCTGCTTTTCCAGATCAAGCGATGTTCGGCGCCGTGCACGCGGGAAATCGATTTCGCCGGCTATTCCGGGTTGGTAAAGGAGGCGAACGAATTTCTGTCCGGCCGCAGCCAGTCGGTGCAAAAAGAAATGGCGGCCGAGATGGACAAGGCCTCAGCTGCTCTCGACTATGAAAGGGCGGCGATCTACAGGGATCGCCTGTCGGCGCTGTCGGCGATCCAGTCGCACCAGGGCATCAACCCGCGCAGCACGGACGAGGCGGATGTTTTCGCCGTTCACCAGGCGGGCGGCTACTCCTGCGTCGAAGTGTTCTTTTTCCGCACCGGACAAAACTGGGGGAACCGCGCCTATTTCCCCAAGGCCGACCGCAGCATCGGTCCGGCGGAGGTGCTCGGCGCGTTTCTTACACAGTTCTACGACGACAAGCCGCCGCCGCGCCTCATTCTTGTCTCGCACGACTTTGAAGAGCGGGCATTACTGGCCGAGGCCTTGACGGCCAAATCCGGGCGCAAAGTCGAGGTCAGCGCGCCGCAGCGTGGCGAACGCAAGGAGCTCGTGCAGCATGCCTTGGCCAATGCGCGCGAAGCGCTCGCGCGCAAGCTTGCGGAGACCTCCTCGCAGCAAAAGCTGCTTGGTGCCTTGAAGGAAACATTCTCGCTGCCGCGTTCGCCCGGCCGGATTGAAGTCTACGACAACAGCCACATCGGCGGGACCAACGCAGTGGGAGCCATGATCGTCGCCGGGCCCGAAGGCTTTCGCAAAAACCAGTATCGCAAGTTCAATATTCGATCGTCCGACCTTACGCCCGGAGACGATTACGGGATGATGCGCGAGGTTCTTCAGCGGCGGTTCAAACGCCTGCTCGAAGAAAATCCCCGCACTATGGTTAATGATGTCCGCGACCTCATCGCCGGCGGTGCGGAAGATCAGCCTTGGCCGGATTTGTTGCTCATTGACGGCGGACAGGGGCAACTCAATGCCGCGCAGGAAACATTGACGGCGCTTGGCATCGTCGACGTTCCGGTCGTGGCGATCGCAAAAGGCCCCGACCGGGATGCGGGCCGCGAGACGTTCTTCATGGCGGGCCGCGCGCCGTTCAAGCTGCCTCCACGCGATCCACTGCTTTATTTCATCGAACGGTTGCGCGACGAGGCGCATCGTTTTGCGGTCGGGTCGCACCGCACGCGTCGCAAGAAAGATATTCGCGAAGCGGGATTGCAGGAAATTCCGGGGGTCGGTCCCACCCGCAAGCGGGCTTTGCTTCGACATTTTGGCACCGTGAAAGCGATCGAGCGGGCAAGCCTGCCCGATCTCGCCCAGGTGGCCGGAATTAGTGCGGAGACCGCGCGAAAGATATATGAATTCTTCCACGAGTCAGCCGCAGATGGAACGCGATAGATGATCATTCAGAGGCAGGAAGACGTCACAAAAGTCGTGACCGAAGCATTCAGGAACACGCAGCCGCCCCGGTTGCGGGAAATTCTTGTTTCGCTGGTGGAGCATTTGCACGCGTTTGCGCGCGACGTCCATCTCACCGAGGACGAGTTCGAGAAGGCGGTTCAGTACATCGTGCGGCTAGGGCAGAAGACCGACGACAAGCACAATGAGGTTGTGCTGATGTCGGGCTCGCTTGGTTTCTCGACTCTCATCTGCCTGCTCAACAATGGAAACAACGGGCAGACCGAGACCACCGCGAACCTGCTTGGACCATTCTGGCGGATGAATTCACCGCGCACGGAGAGCGGCGGCTCAATCGTGCGTTCGCCGACGCCGGGGCCTGCGTTGTTTGTCAATTGCCGGGTCAAGGATCAGGCCGGGAAGCCGATCGCGGATGCCGAGGTCGATATCTGGCACTCCTCGCCCGAGGGCTTCTACGAGCAACAGGACCCCAAGCAGGCGCCGATGAACCTGCGCGGAAAGTTCAGGACCGATGTACAAGGCCATTTCAGTTTTCGCAGCGTGAAGCCGGCGGGCTACCCGATTCCCGTTGACGGCCCGGTCGGCGACCTCGTGCGTGCAACCGGCCGTCACAACTATCGCCCGGCGCACCTGCACTTTCTCATTTTCAAGGACGGCTTCAAGACTCTGATCTCGCAAGTTTATGTCAATGATGACGAAAAGCTCGAAACCGACGTGCAGTTCGGCGTCACGCGCGCATTGGTCGGCAACTATGTGCGACACACCGACGCTGCGCCGGCAAAAGACGTGCAGGGAGAATGGTATTCCCTTGATCAGACATTCGTGATGGAGCCAGGCAAGAGCAGGCTGCCCAAACCTCCAATCCGGTAGAATCAGCGGGGGATTGCGCCACGCTGCCCGGTTGACCTGACCGCGCTGCGGGTGTTCTTTTCCGGCCATGAATGCCATCAGTTCCCGGCCGCTGCCGGCGCGCCCGCTTGCGTTGCCGAATTTGCTCACTTATGCGCGAATTGCGGCGGTGCCGGTGGTTGTCGCTTTGCTCTATTGGCAGAGCATTTTTGACGGACCGTTGTGGCTGCGCTGGGTTGCGCTGGCAATTTTTGTCGCGGCAGGTGTGACGGATATTCTCGACGGATATCTCGCACGGACGTGGGGCCAGCAGTCCTCGCTCGGCCGCATGCTCGATCCCATCGCCGACAAATTGCTGGTCGCATCCTGTCTCCTGATGCTGGCGGCGGAGGAAACAATTCGCGGATGGACGCTGCTCGCAGCCGTCGTCATCCTCTGCCGCGAGATATTGGTTTCCGGCCTGCGCGAATATCTCGCAGAGCTGAGGGTCGGCGTTCCGGTGACGCGACTGGCCAAATGGAAAACGACCGGGCAAATGGTTGCCGTCGGCTTTTTGATCGCGGGCGATGCCGGCGACCGCATCGTGCCGGTTGTCACGCAAGTCGGCATCATGCTGTTGTGGCTGTCCGCGCTGCTGACCCTTTACACGGGCTGGGACTATATGCGTGCCGGCCTGCGCTATGTGATCGACGAATGAACGTGAGATTGCGTTATTTCGCCTGGGTGCGCGAACGCGTCGGCAAGCCGGAGGAAACGATCGAGATTCCTGCAGGCGTTGCGACGATCGCTGATCTGATGACCTGGCTTGCGTCGCGTGGCGAGGAATATGCATACGCCTTTGAGAATCGGAATGTGATCCGCGCCGCCATTAACCAAAGTCACGTGCGGCCCGAGACCGCGATAAAAGGTGCCGGAGAAATCGCGTTTTTTCCGCCCATGACCGGCGGATGACGGGCGGATAGCCTACGCGCGGCCGGCGGGTTACATTACAGCCTATGACACCGACAGTGCGTCTGCAGCGCGAGCCTTTTGACGCCGGCGTCGAAGCGGCGAAGCTCGCGCGCGGTCGCGACGATATCGGCGCGCTCATCACGTTCACGGGAATCTGCCGCAGTACCGAGAACGGCGAGCCGATCGCAGCGCTCACGCTCGAACATTATCCGGACATGGCGGAAGCCGAGATTGCGCGGCACGCAGCCGAGGCGGCGAACCGATGGCCTTTGCTTGGACTGACGGTCATTCATCGGTATGGCCGGATCAAGCCCGGCGAAAACATTGTGCTTGTCGTGACGGCTTCGTCACATCGCGAAGCGGCATTTGCGGCCGCCGAGTTCCTGATGGACTATCTCAAGACCCGCGCGCCATTTTGGAAGCAGGTTGAAACGGCGGGCGGAAAAACCTGGGTGGCCGCCAAAGCTGCCGATGATGCAGCGGCGCGGCGGTGGGAGGTTCGTCGTCGCGAGCGTGAGGCAGCGGGATAGCCGCCGTCTGCTGGAGGGCAACATGGTTCCAGTCGTATTGGCGGTAATTGCCGCCGTCGCGCTCGCTGCTCACCCGGCGTCGTCCGCGGAAGTAACCTACTTTGACGTCCCGCGCGGAGCTCATCCGCATGACGTTGCGCCGGCGCCGGACGGCAGCGTCTGGTATACGGCTCAATTTCAAGGCGCTCTCGGCATCCTCAATCCGAAAAACGGGCAGACGACTCAAATTGCGCTGGGGTCGGACTCGGCACCGCACGGAGTTATCGTTGGTCCTGACCGTGCCGCATGGATCACCGATGGCGGGCAAAACGCCATCGCGCGATTTGATCCGGCAACCAAAGCGGTGAAGCTTTTTCCGCTGCCGAAGGAATTTCCCGGCGCCAATCTCAATACCGCGACCTTCGATCGCAAAGGCATTTTGTGGTTCACAGGGCAAAGCGGCGTTTACGGACGTGTTGACCCTTCGACCGGGAAAGTCGAAGCCTGGAAGGCGCCGAAAGGCACCGGACCCTACGGGATCACGACAACCCCGGGCGGCGAGGTCTGGTATGCCTCGCTGGCGGGCGACCACATTGCCAAGATCGATACCGTGAGCGGCGATGCCCTGATGGTGCCGCCGCCGAAGCCGGGCGTCGGTCCGCGCCGCATCTGGTCGGATTCCAAGGGGCTGTTGTGGGTAAGCTTCTGGAATACGGGGGAAATCGGCCGCTACGACCCGATGAACAAGGCGTGGAAAGTCTGGAGCCTGCCGAAGAGCAAAGGCGGCTGTTACGCGATCTATGTCGACAACAGTGACAAGGTCTGGGTCACCGATTTCGTGACCAATGCCATTGTGCGGTTCGATCCGGCGACCGAAGCCTTCGACAGTTTCCCGAGCGACAAGCGCGGCGCTTCGGTCCGTCAATTATTGGGTCGGCCGGGCGAAGTGTGGGGTGCGGAATCCGGCGTCGACCGGCTGGTCGTGATAAAGGACTAGTGACAGCAGGGGACACCTGATGGCCCTCACTCAACGCCCAGATCGCCGCGATATTCTTTATTTTCTCGGTGGTGGCGCACTGTTGGCGGCCGGCCTAGGTGACGCCAGCGCCGCAGAAACACGGATCGGCCACCTCATCAACGAGGCCCAATCCAAAGGCTCGATTTCGGAAAAGATCGACTTCATTTCGGGGGCGCTGCGGGGCACGCGCTATCTTGGCTACACGCTGATCGGCGGGCCGCAGCGGCCAGAGCAGTTCGTCGTGCGCGACGACGGATTTGACTGCGTGACCTTTTGTGAAACCGTTCTCGCGGCCGCACGCGCCGGAAGTCTCGACAGATTCGACTCTGTGTTGAAATCCATCCGCTATCACGATGGTGTCGTCAGCTGGCGCGAGCGCAATCACTATTTCTTTGAATGGGGCCAGCACAATATCGAGAACAAAGTGTGCAAGCCGGTCGACATGGCGGGCTCGATTGAAATCGAGAAGAACGTCTATTGGCACCGGGCGCTTGGCCGCCGTCATTTTGCGATCATGGTGATTCCGAGCGCTGTATTTCTCGGCAACAAGGCGCTGCTGGCAAACGGTGACATCGTCGGGTTCATCACCCGGCGATCAAACCTTGACTATTTTCACGTCGGACTTGTTGCGCGAGGAGGCGGAGGCCAATTGCTGCTGAGACATGCGTCGCAAAGCAAAGGCCGCGTGCTCGATGAACGTATGGACCGTTTTGTTGCGGTAAACCGCGTGCGCTATGTCACGTTGCTGCGGCCGCAGGAGCCGCGCGCCGTCGCCGGTGCCGACTAGGCGGCTGCGGCCTTCGGTTTCACTTCGGCAGTGTAGTCGTCCATCAACGTCTTGGTGATCCCGCCGGGATTGAAATTCCAGTGCGCGACCTCCGCAACCGCGGTCACTTCAGCGGCCGAGCCGGTGATGAAGCATTCCGAGAAAGCCGTGAGCTCGTCAGGCGTAATGCGCCGCTCGATGACTTCCATGCCGCGCTTGCGCGCGAGCCCGATGACCGTCTGTCGGGTGATGCCGTCGAGGAAGCAGTCCGCGATGGGGGTGTGAATCTTGCCGTCCTTGACGAAGAAAATATTGGCGCCGGTGCATTCGGCGACGCGGCCTTCCCAATCCAGCATCATGGCGTCGGCGTAGCCTTTACGTTCGGCCCGGTGCTTCGAAATCGTGCAAATCATGTAAAGGCCGGCCGCCTTGGCGGAGCAGGGCGCTGTCTTCGGATCAGGACGGCGATACTCGGCGAGGTCCAGCCGGATTCCTTTTAGTCTCTGTTCCGGGTCGAAATAGCTCGGCCACTCCCAGCTGGCGATCGCAAGGTGAATCGTATTGCTCTGCGCCGAAACGCCCATCATCTCGGAGCCGCGCCACGCAACCGGACGGACGTAGGCCTCTTTCTTTCCGTTCTTTTCGACCACCAGCTTTTTCGCGGCATCGATCTCGGCCACGGAATAGGGAATTTCGAAATCAAGGATATTGGCGGAGCGCTTCAGCCGCTCGGAATGCGCGGTGCTTTTGAAGATCTGGCCGCCGTAAGCGCGTTCGCCTTCGAAGACGCAGCTCGCATAGTGAAGCCCGTGCGAGAGGACATGGAGGTTTGCCTCGTTCCAGGGAACGAGCTTGCCGTCATACCAGATGACCCCTTCGAGCCGGTCATAGGATTGGCCAGCCATGAACTCCTCCTTCGCCTTGCGCAGCGGCGGCGTACTGCCGCTGTGATGGCGCATTTTCCGCGCCTATTCCAACACTTTGCGTCAGCCGGTGACACCCGGTATGACTTGGCCGACCCGAAAGGACGACTTCGGAAGCCCTCGCGTGCTCAATCGACTGAGCCTTTTTGGTACGATCCTTTCGTCTCAGATGCCGTTTTTGTAACATAAGAATAAAATATGTCAACATGGCTGACATAAATGTGAGCAAGGTCGCTGTAACCGGCGCGGGACTGGCAGAACGCCGTTCGGCGGGTGGGGCGGCGGCGGAGCCCGTCTGGGACATCATTGAGCTGTTGTTTTTTGCCTACCGCGACTTCGTCGGTGACCCCGACGAGGTGCTTCTGAAGCTTGGATTCGGGCGCGCCCATCACCGGGTGCTGCATTTCGTCAACCGCAACCCCGGCATGAAGGTTGCGGATCTGCTCGAGATCCTCAACATCACCAAGCAGTCGCTCGGCCGCGTGCTCAAGCAACTCGTCGATCAGGGTTATGTGCTGCAGAAGGAAGGCGAGCAGGATCGCCGCCAGCGTCTGCTGTATGTGACGCCAAAGGGCGAGGCCTTGGCGCTGAGGCTTGCGGCGCTGCAGACGCAGCGGATCAATCGCGCCTTCAGCGAACTCGGGCCCAACGCGCATGAATCGGCGCGCCGGTTCCTCACGTCAATGATCGATGCCGACAATCGCGACGAAGTTCTGCGCCTGATCGGCCGCGCCGACCGTGCATCGAGGACCCGGGGCTGATTTTGACGGGAGGAGCTTCGGCAATGACCTTGCCTGCAACACTTCCCGACGATGCGCCGCATCTGCTGGTGGTCGACGATGACCGTCGCATTCGCGACCTGCTTTCGCGGTTTCTCAGCAGCGAAGGCTATCGTGTCACCACCGCGGAAACCGCGATGGACGCGCGCGCGAAACTGAACGGTCTCAGTTTCGATCTTCTCATCCTCGATGTCATGATGCCCGGCGAATCCGGTTTCGATCTCGCCAAGGCCATACGCGGCGATTCAAACGTACCGATTCTGATGCTGACGGCTCGTGACGCGGCGGAAAGCAGAATCCGGGGACTCGAGATCGGCGCGGACGATTATCTTTCGAAGCCGTTCGAGCCGCGCGAACTGTCCCTGCGCATTGCCAATATTCTCAAACGCGCCCAGCCGGCGCCGCCCCCGCCTGCCGAGTCGATTCGCTTCGGGCCATTCGTGTATCATCTTGCGCGCGGCGAATTGCGCAGAGGCGAGGAAGTCATTCGCCTGACCGATCGCGAGCGTGAGATGCTGCGCATTCTTGCCGCTGCTCCGGGTGAAACCGTTCCACGGCTGTCGCTCGCCGGGCAGGGCGGTGCCGTCAGCGAGCGGGCCGTCGACGTTCAGGTCAACCGGTTGCGACGGAAAATCGAACGTAATCCGGCCAACCCGCTCTTTGTGCAGACGGTACGCGGCGTCGGTTACAGGCTGGTGATCACGTCATGACCAGTCTCGATATAGGCAACGGCGTGCGTACCGCGCTGACGAGGTTGCGCGGCGCCTGGGAGTGGTACGACGCGATCCCGGTGGTGCGCAGAATCCACAACGCGCTCGGTCAGGTTGCCGAAGGCTGGCGTCGTGCCAGTCGTTGGCTCAACAGCGTCATGCCGAAGGGCCTCTACGCCCGCGCGTTGCTCATCATCATTGCGCCGATGGTGATCCTGCAATCGGTCATCGCTTTCGTCTTCATGGAACGCCACTGGAACGTCGTCACCCAGCGCCTGTCCGCGAGTGTGGTTCAGGACATCGCCGCCCTGATCGACATCTATCGTGGCTATCCGCAGGACGCAGACCAGGCGCAGATCCGGCGCATCGCGCAGCAACGGCTGGGCCTCGTGGTCGATTTTCTGCCGCTTTCGGAGATGCCGCCCCCTGGCCCAAAGCCATTCTTTTCGCTGCTGGATCAGGCCCTGGCAGAGGAACTGCGCAAGCAGATCGGGCGTCCCTATTGGATGGACACCGTCGGCAAGTCCGCATTGCTGGAAATCCGCGTCAAGCTCGACAACACCGTGATGCGGGTCTTTGCAAGGCGCAGTGCCGCTTATGTCTCCAATTCGGAAATTTTCCTGCTCTGGATGGTGGGCACGTCGACGGTGCTGCTGACCGTTGCAATCATTTTTCTGCGCAATCAGATCAAACCCATCCTGCGGCTTGCCGATGCGGCCGAAAGCTTCGGCAAGGGAAGGGAAGTGCCGAACTTCCGTCCGCGCGGTGCCCGCGAAGTCCGGCGCGCGGCGGCGGCTTTCATCGAGATGAAGACGCGCATCGAACGCGCGATCGAGCAACGCACGGCAATGCTGGCCGGTGTCTCGCATGACCTGCGCACCGTACTTACACGATTCAAGCTCGAGCTCGCGCTCATCAAAAAGAAGACGCCCGAAGTCGAGGCGATGCAAAAAGACATCGACGAAATGGCCCGCATGCTGGAGGCCTATCTGGCGTTCGCGCGCGGCGACAGCGGCGAGACGGCAGCGCCGACCGACATGGCGGAATTTCTGGAAGAATTGCGTCTCGACGCCGAGCGGCACGGCCACAGGGCCACGGTGCTTTTTCACGGTCCGCCGATCGTCACGGTGCGTCCGGCGGCTTTCAAGCGCTGCCTGGCCAATCTCGTTTCCAACGCGGCGCGCCACGCACCGTCAATTGCCATTTCGGGCCACCGCGACCACCGTTATCTTACGATCACCATCGACGATGACGGGCCGGGCATTCCACCGGATATGCGCGAAGAAGTATTCAAGCCGTTCCTGCGGCTCGATGATGCGCGCAATCAGGACGAAGGCGGCACCGGTCTGGGGCTGGCGATCGCGCTCGACATCGCGCGCTCGCACGGCGGTGACATCACGCTCGGCGACAGTCCGATGGGCGGATTGCGTGCGACCGTTCGCGTGCCGGTCTAGGCAGCTTCCGCTTCTTCCTCGCGCCTGCGACGACGGCGTCTCGGTCCGCGCAAGACGCAACCGGGAAGCGCGCAGAGGTCGTCAAGGAATCCCGCCCACCGTTCGGCGCTGGCGAGGCCGCGATCGAGGGCGGCCATGGTGCGATCGTGGCCATCGTCGTCATCGTCGTCGATCCAAACCGACAGCACCCGCGCGAACATCAACGCCGCGCCCTGCGCCCGCAGCGCACCGCGCGGGCCCGCCGTGCCAATACCGGCAGCCTCAAGCATCCAGCGTTGCGAACGCACCGCCATGGCGTTGAGCGCAAAGGCGAGCCCGGGATTTCGCCGCGCCGAGCGCATGATAGAACGCACCGCCTCCCTGTAAGGTGCGAGCGCCTCCAGGCGGCGCATCAGAACGTCGAACAGCCGCTCGCGCGCGGGTTCTTCAGCCATATCATCGTCGCCGCCGGCAAGTACAACGCGGTCGATCTCCTTGATATGGGCGGCCAGGATCGCGAGCGTCGAGCCGAATTCGGCGCGAAGCTGCGAAAGCTTGATGCCGGCTTTGCCAGCAACTTCGGCCAGCCCGACTTGTTCGAATGAATGATCGGCGAGCAGCGACATCAGCGCGTCGATCGCCTTATCGCGGTCGGACCCCCCGCGCGCCGGGGGTGCAGCCGGACTTCGGCGCGGACGCTTGGACTTGCGGGCCATGACGACCTCCCATGGCAAAAACTCAACTGGCCATGAATGTAGGGCCGGAATGAGGACGGTTCTAGGGCGACCCCTAGCCCGCCAGATCACGGGACCGGCGCGTAGCGGCCGCAATGGCTTTCGTCATCAGTTCCTCGAGGCCGCCGGGCCCCAGAAGCACGTCGAGGGCGGCAGCGGTTGTGCCGCCCGGCGAGGTCACATTTTCGCGCAAGGTTGCGGCGCTGAGTTGCGAACGATGCAGCAGTTCCCCGGAGCCTGCGACGGTATCGTGCGCAAGCCGGGTCGCGAGCGCGGGTGGCAGCCCCGCTGCGATGCCGGCGCTGGCCATCGCCTCTGCCAGAAGAAATACATAGGCGGGTCCCGAGCCGGAGAGTGCCGTAACTGCATCCATCAGCGTTTCGTCACCGGCCCATTCCACCTTGCCGATGGCTGAGAGCAGATTGGAGGCGAGCTTGCGCTGTTGTGCGCTCACCACAGTGTTCGCACAGGCGACCGTGATGCTGCGCCCGATCGCGGCCGGCGTGTTCGGCATTGCGCGCACGATCGCCGTCCCCGCCGGGAGCGCGCCCTGCAAGAAGGCAATGGTGCGGCCTGCCATGATCGACAGCGCCAACGTCGTCTGGCCGACGAAAGGCACGACCGCCGGGACGGCTTCCGGCGCGTTTTGCGGTTTCACTGCGATCACCACCGCGCTTGCTTCGGCAATTTTTTTGCGAGGATTGATGGTCACGCCGCGCCGCGCCAACGCTTTGATGGCTTTTGTTGGATGCGGCTCGAGCACGACGAGCTTGCGCGGATCAAGTCCGCGTGCAAGCCAGCCCTCAAGCATGGCCGAGCCCATCTTTCCGGCGCCGAGCAGAACCAGTCGGCCGGAAAGTCCACGCAGCGGCTTGTCAGCAGGCTTCATGGCGATGATTATATCGCCATTTGCGCCGCTACGCCTCCCCGGATGTTTCGAACATTGCGGCGTCGAGCGCTTCGCGCGCGGTCTTGCCGGCCCAGACCACGAACTGGAAGGCCGTGAAATAGCGTTCGCAGGAATCGAGTGCCGTGCCGAGCAGCGCCTCGCATTGCTTGCCCGAGGCCTCGGTGCCGCCCGCAAGCACAAGGGCGTGACGAAACATCACGATCCCCTCGGTCACCCAATGATCAAAGTGGCCGACCCAAAGCCGCTCGTTGATCAGCGTGATGAGCGCCTGCACTTCAGCGCATCGCCGTTCGGGTACCCGCAGGTCGAAGGCACATGCGAGATGCAGCGCTTCGATATCGCCCATCCAGGTGTAAGAGAGCTGATAGTCAGTCCAGCGTCCGGTCACCAGGATCGTGATTTCGTCGTCGCTGGCACGTTCGAATGACCAGTCATTGCCGGTCGCGAGCCGCTCCACCACGTCGAGAGGATTGATGCGCGACTCTTCCGCGTAGCTTGTCAGGGACATGACGTCTCCGCTTTGCCGATTGGAGCGCGAGGAAACGCACGCCACAGCACGCACGACACAGGGATGACCCGAGATGGGCCCGGACCGTTCTTTGACGCAGGGGTTACGGGATGCCTTGACGGCGAGAGCGAATCACCAAGCGATTCGACTATATCGCGCCTGATTCCGCCCGCCAAAGGCATCGTCAAGTGCCAATCAGCCGTGATTTGCCTGTCATAGGCAACCGCACCGATTCGACTCTCCACAACCAATGCTGTGGCAAGGTGACTCAATAGTGGATAAGTCGGTCGAGCGGTGCGTTCAGTCGAACAGACTCGACACCGACTCCTCGGCAGCGGTGCGTCCGATCGCTTCGCCGATGAGTGGCGCGATTTCCAGTATCCGGATATTGCCCGCGGCGAGGATGTCCTTGCTTGGTTGAATTGAGTCCGTGATCACCAGCTCCTTCAGACGTGATCCCGAGATGCGTTTCACGGCTCCGCCCGAAAGCACGCCGTGGCTGATATAGGCATAGACCGCTTTGGCCTTGTTTTCGAGCAACGCGTCGGCGGCGTTGACCAGCGTGCCGCCGGAATCGACGATGTCATCGACGAGGACGCAGGTATATCCGGCGACATCACCGATCACGTTCATCACCTCGGACTCGCCGGCGCGTTCGCGCCGCTTGTCGATGATGGCAAGCGGGGCGTTGATGCGTTTTGCGAGGCCGCGTGCGCGCACCACGCCGCCGACGTCCGGCGACACCACCATCACATTATCGAGCTTGAAGTGTTCGCGGATGTCGCGGACCATTACCGGTGACGCGTAAAGATTATCCGTCGGAATATCGAAGAAGCCCTGGATCTGGCCGGCGTGCAGGTCCAGCGTCATCACGCGGTCGGCACCCGCCCGGGTGATCAGGTTTGCGACCAGCTTGGCCGAGATCGGCGTGCGCGGGCCGGGCTTGCGGTCCTGCCGCGCATATCCGAAGTAGGGGATGACTGCCGTGATACGGCGCGCGGACGAGCGGCGCAGCGCATCGATGATGATCAGCAGCTCCATCACGTGGTCGTTGGCCGGGAAGGAGGTCGACTGGATCACAAAAACGTCCGCGCCGCGCACGTTTTCCTGAATTTCGACGAAAATCTCCATGTCGGCGAAGCGCCGGACCACGGCTTTGGTGAGCGGCAGCTTGAGATAGTCGGAAATTCCCTGTGCCAGAGCAGGATTGGAATTGCCGGCGACGAGCTTGATCGCTCCGTTCTTGCCCGACATCCCGAAATCCTCGCCCTCACTCCGGCCACAAGCGGCGTGGTCATAACAAGGCGGGCAGGGCGCGGCAATACGGCTGGAAATCGTTGTCCCGGCTTTTGGCGGAAAGGATGAATCGCCGCTTAGCGGCGGGACGCCGCGAGCGTCAGCGTCTCGCGCGACGACACCAGGGCCGCGGGGCGCCGCCGCGGAAGCGGCACGGGGCCCGTCTCATCCTCGCCGGGCGTTTCTGCGCTCGCCGTCGATATGGGGTCGGCCTGCGGGCGGAATATACGGAATATACCGGCGGCCTCCGGGGAGGAATCGCTTGTGTCGATGAGAGCAATTTGAGGCTCGGCCGGCGGCGCGGTCCCCGGCGCGACCGCCGGCGACGTCAGGAACGCCGCAAGCTGCTCCATGCTCGATTGTGCGATCCGCTGCAGCATGGCGTCGTCGGCGGCAGCCCAAGCGTCCTTGTGCCGGACCTTTGCGGTTTCCTCACCGCTGATGCGCAGGACGCGATGCTCGTCGTGATCAAAAACGTCCCACACCCAGGAAATCGTGGTCTGGTGTTTCACGACGGTCGCAGCAAGATAGCCGCGCACGCGGTAAGCCGACGGCTGTTCGCGCGAAATCACCGCAAGGCGACGCGACTGGGCTTCGTCATTGAGATTCTTTACAAGCCGCTGGAATTGACTCGGCGGCAGGCCGTCGAGCGAGTCGAACGCAACGGTGGCACCGCGCGGAAGCTGCGCGGACACGCCTTGGGTATCGGGATTGCATGCGGTCAGGGCGAGCGCAACGGTGAGCACGCCGGCGACACGCCAGATACTCCGCGTGCCGCGCACGCGGTGACCCCAACTCCGCTCCATAGACACCCCTGCGGCCGCACTTTTTGCTCTTGGATCCCTCCGGCCGGGGTGAACCGTAGCGGGAACCGCGTCCTTGAGTCCAGACTTCTCGCCTCATGGCGTGAGAACTAGCGGCTCAGCGCGATTGCATTGATATGCCGCCCATAATCAGGCTCGTCACGATGCGTGCTGCGGCGGTAGCTGTAGAA